>CP060501.1:0-321666 GCA_024760545.1 Nitrospira sp. | reverse complement strand
GGCGACGGCCAAACGCAGATCTTCGGCTTGACGAGCCTGAGTCAGCCCAACCCACATGCCTTGTCGTTCATGACCAACGACAAAATGGCGAAGGACGCGACCAACCTGCAAGTGGCAGCTCTGCTGGTTCATCGGCATCAGGCCGATCTTGCCGTCCCTCAGGTCGTCGTCGACAACCCGATGCTGGCCTTTGCCCGGGTGGCGCAGACGTTCTTTGTCCGCACGCCGGCACCCCGCGGCATCAGCGAACAGGTGACGCAAGGCTCCGATGTGAGGATCGGCGCCGACCCGTCTATCTGGCCGTATGTCACCATCGGCGACCGTGTCACGATCGGCCAACGGGTGACTCTCTATCCCGGCGTGTTCGTCGGATCAGACTCGACAGTCGGCGATGATTGCATCCTCTATCCCAATGTCGTCGTTCGCGAAGGCTGTTCTCTTGGCGCACGAGTGATTGTGCACAGCGGAACCGTGATCGGAGCCGACGGATTCGGATATGTCCAGCATCAGGGCCGCCATCACAAGATTCCTCAACTCGGTGGCGTCGTCATCGAAGACGATGTCGAACTCGGAGCCAACGTGACGATCGACCGCGCCACGTTTGGACGAACCCTCGTGAAGCAGGGCACCAAAGTCGACAACCTCGTCCAGATTGCCCACAATGTCACCGTGGGAGAGCACTGCATCCTCGTTGCCCAAGTCGGTATCGCCGGCAGCACGACGATCGGCCGCCATGTCATGATCGGTGGACAGGCCGGGCTTTCCGATCATCTGACCATCGGGGATCAAGTGATGATCGCGGCCAAAGCCGGGGTCAATCGCAGTATCGAGTCGAACCAGATCGTCGGAGGCATTCCAGCGATGCCGCGTGAAAAAGCCCTCAAGGTTCAGGGGGTCATCTTTCAGCTGCCGGAGTTGAAACAACTCGTGCGGGATTTGGAACAGCGTGTGGGGGAACTTGAAACCCAGGTCAAACGATCTTCACAGCGGACTTCTGGATCAAAGACCCCTCGTTCAAAGAAGCGCTGACCGCTCACTTTTACATTTTGATCACTCGCCGCCACAAGAACAGTCTTGCCCAATAAAACCCCGCCCATGGCATCAAGAGCGCGGGAATCATCTGCACACGCCCATAGGAAAATGCGGCGATGGCGCTTCCCACCAGAAGAACGGTGCCCAGCACATACACAAACGGAACCAACTGCCGCCCCGGATGATCGATGTCCGGAGGCTCGGAACCTTTTTTGACCTTCCCTTTCTGTCTGTTCAACCCCTGTCTCATCCGCGCGGCCAACACGTTGGGAAATTCCTTCAAGAGGTACCGCTGATACAGGGTTTGCGCGGCGCCCAGCCCGGTACCCGACAGAAACAGGCCCGAGCTTTGATAAAAGGTATCCCAGGTATAGCTGTCGGTGGCGAGCAGTTGGTACCCTAACCCCCCGACGCTCCCGATCAAACAGATGAGCCCCAGAAGGCCGGACGGCATCAGAATGTACGTCTTCACGTATTCCTGAGCCTGTTGCATGGTTTGCTGCGGATGATCAACGGTGACGAGTTTCGGCACAGTATTCCCTTCCAGTTCTGTCAAAGCGCCGGTAGCCAGCCACGCATTATAACGATCCGGCTCTCTCCAGCAAAGTAAAGAACGATGGCCCTGTATAATCGACATCTGCGTTGTGGATAACTGTGGGGCAGAACCGATTGTCGCTATGTATGGAGCTCTCCGCTGAAGCGAAAGGCCGGGTAGCTATCGAGCAGGATCCTGAGGAGGTACGATCTTACGCGTTTCAACGACCCCTTGGATCGTCGACGCGACCGCATCGAGACTTTCGAGCAGCGACGTGAACTGATCGGACACGACCGTCGTCGCCGCAGGCGTCTGCCCTTTGGGTGAAGTCTCCCCGAATCTGACACGCCCGACGGCGGGAGGATTGAGCGTCTCGGCGACCGAGATCAACGGAGCGAGGCACAGATCAATCTCATGGGTGACGATTTCATCGTGCTCCCGCTGCTCATCAACTTTCACGACGGGACGAAGCGGATACCGGCTATTCACTTTGGCGACGATCCCCACGTCTCCGGTCGTCAATCGGACCGTCGTCCCAAGCGGATACACCGACAACTGTTCGACGAGCGCTTTGAGAATCTCGCGCGGGAAGGTCTCTCGCTCGGCAACGAGAATCTCCTTGACGGCCTCATGCGGGAGCAACCGGCGACGATACGGGCGTTCGCTGACCAACGCATCGAAGACGTCGGCTATCCCGCAAATCTGAGCCATCTCGTTGATCTGCCTTCCCTTGAGTCGATTGGGATACCCCTGCCCATTCCATCGTTCGTGAGCCTGACGCGTCAACTGTGCCAGCCAGTGGTACGCCGGCCCGCATGTGACGATGACCTGATAGCCGAGCTCGGGATGTTGCTCAATGAGCGTCCGTTCTTCGTGTGTCAAACGGCCGCTCTTGGCGACCAACGATTTGGGTACGGCGAACAATCCGATATCATGGACGAGGCCGGCCAACGCCAACTGGTGCAGCTCTTCTCCGTAGTACCCCAGGCCTATTCCTATTTTGGTCCCGAGGATGGCCACGTTCATGAGATTCGTAATCAGTGGCGAGCCCGATGGTCCGGAAAGCGCCTCGACCACCAACTCATCATTTCGTTGCAGCGAGGAGACGGCATCCGATGCGAGATCTTCCAGCCGCTGCAGCGAAAGGGCATGGTGACCCTGCACGGCACTTGCTGCCTCAGTGAGGGCCCGGTCCGTCATCTGGTACCAACTCCTCAAGACAGCCCCCATGCATCACCGTGATCCCGTCGACAGAACACTTCACCCGCGACACGTTCCACCAGCGCCCGTCTGATCCGGCTGACTTTCGCGACGCTTCCAAAGTACAAACACAGATCGCACAGAGAGTTGATCAATCGGCAGACTCCGCCGGTGCGATGAAAGATCGATGACACCGCGCTCGAGGAGAATATCGGCAGCACACATCCGGCGGCGGCCAGGCGAGCCGCGATGTAGGTTTTCGTCTCAGCACGATCGAAACACTCAATATGGTGCTGAATGGTCACCCGCTGAGCGAGCTGAGGAATGCGGGCAATCCGTCTTCGGAGTTCCGGCTGTCCTAAGAGGACGAGGGTGATCAGGAATCGGTCGTTCAGCTGGAAGTTGCTGAGAAGACGAAGCTCTTCGAACGTCTGGTCATGCTCGATGGCCTGTGCTTCATCCACCACCAGCACGGTGTCGGCTCCCCGCTGGTAATTGGCGAGCAGCTGATCGTTCAACCGACGCAACTGTTCCGCCCGCGTCCCGTTCGGCTCCAACCCGAGTTGGAATAAGATCTCGCCGAGAAATTCGTTGCCCGGTATCGTGGGGTTCGACACGAGTCCGATCTCGTACTGCGTCCGTGGAAGCCGGAGAATGGCGGCGCGACTCACGAGCGTTTTGCCACTGCCGATCTCACCGGTCAGCATCACGATTCCCTTGCGGGCATGAATCCCGTACAGAATGCGTTCCAAAGCCGCTTCATGCTTGACCGATGGAACATAGAACTTCGGATCCGGCACATTCTCGAACGGGCGAAGGTTCAACCGCCAATGACGCTCGTACATCGACCCTTGGGTCAGAGTCTGATCCTGAGGAACGTCAACAAGCGGCACGTCCACGTCCTTTCCATGCCGGCCGGGGAAACACGCTGGACCCGCGAGCACGAGTCTCTTTCAATGAGGCAAGACGCTTTGTATGGCCATGCGCTCGGTTCGTCCGCTTTCTGCCCATTCTTCAATGCTCTGCACGTTCTGATTCAGTCGCAATTGGACGGCCCCGTAATTTTTTACGGGAACCATCACACGTTGCTGCAGCACGATCGTGAGAAAGCTGTGCAGTCCCATGAAAAATGCCATCGCATGCGAGGCGTTCACTTGTTGCGCTGCGGACCATAACTGGGCCACACGTTCTACCGCGTGGGGCAGTTCGGCGGGAGAGGGGCCGGAGGCGGAGCCGCCCTCCTTGAGTAATTCAAGGAGGGTGTTCAGATGGGGAGATTCTTGACGGACGACATGCAGGAACCCTTGCTCCCCTTCGGCTAAACGGTCGAGGAACTCTTGTATGGAAGCCACGTTACACTGTTCCATCCCCCGATGCATGAGCCCTTCTGCCTGAGCCATCATGGTCTGAATCAGGTTACGGTGGAATGTCCCGGACATCATGCATCGCTCATGAAGGCCATGGAGCAGTATCAATAACTCTTTCGTCGCGATCGATGACGCAGGGCCCTCGGCCTCCGATTGTGCCGTTTCCGCATCAAACGTGACACCGGTCGCTCGAGTCAGCGCTCCATGAATGTGCCCCAGTTGCTTGCAGAGGGCGAGAAAGTCATCAGCCGACACTCGCTCGGAAGGCTCTTGGACGGCTTCCACGAAGGGAAGCGCTGAAAAACTGGCCCGTTCGACGTCACTCAGGTTAATCGTGGCTGCGGATCCGCCGAGATTCGTGATGCCGACCTTGATCGTCTGCGCCAAGGCGCGATGGCGCTCGGTGGGGGGCGCTTGTTGGAGTTCATCCAGCGCTACGTGAATTTGCTGAAGCCACTCCTGCGCCTCATGAACGAAGAGCTCGATCAATTCTTTCTGAAACGCATCTTCGGTTTCCACAGGCATCGACATCCGCCCTTCACCAAGAACACGGCCATCTCATGGATCCGGCTGGCTGGCTCAGGATTGTCCCCTCCCACTCCCGAGTTGAGAGGCCAGTCCCGCAATTTCACCCAGTTTGCGCGCCATGTCTTCAAATCTCTTCGTGGCATTCTCGGCGGCTTGTTCCGTCTCCGTGACTCGGCGTACAAGCACGCCATTGCGATCCCGTTCCACTGTGAGAAGCTCTTCCATCTCCCGGACTTTTGTCGCGATTGGCTCGACCTCCTGCAATCGTTCCGCTGTCTGGGCCGCCTTCTCCCGTTCCACCGTCAGAAGCTCTTCCATCTCTCGGACTTTTGTCGCGATGGATTCAACCTCCTGCAGTCGTTCCGCTGTCTGAGCCGCCTTCTCCCGTTCCACAGAGAGCTCAGTCTCGAGATCCTTGATTTTCTGTTGGAGCTCGGCTACCTGCTGCTCTTCATGTGCGAGGCTTGCCTCCACCTCTTTCAACCTACTCGACGCCTTCTCCAACTCTCCCAATTGTTGTACGAGCTGCTCTGCAGCTTCCCGTTCCGCATGCAGCGCAGATTCCAGCTCCGCGATCCGACCGGAGGTCTTCTGCCAGTTCACAACTTCCTGTTTGAGTGCGCCGACCGCGTCTTGCTCCGCCGTCAGCGCCGTTTCGAGTTCGGAGACCCTCGACGCCTGTTGTTCAAGCTTCATCAGATTCGCTTCGAGTTCGCTGACACGCTGTTGTTCCACGGCCAACTGCGCTTCGGCGGCCTTCGCACGGGTCATGTGCTCAACGGCGTCGGCCAAGCGTTTGGCGAGGTCTTCTGATCGAGCGCGTTCTGCCAGTAATTGGCCTTCCATCTCCTTGACTTGAATCGAATCTTGGCGCGCGTGCTCCTGCTGTTGGTCGGGTGTAGGTGGAACCTTCTCTGCTGTGGCTGTCGTTTGAGTAGGAATAGGTCGGGATACGGCAGCCGGCGGCGATTCCTGTCGTTTTGAAAGCAGCTCCAGCACGCGGTCCTTCAGCGAAGTCCCTTGAAACGGCTTCTTGAGAACACCGTCGGCCCGGCAGGCGTCAGCTTGTTTTGTCACTTCGTCATTGACGATACCCGAAATCAAGAGCACGGGAATCCCCGCCAGGTTGGAGTTTCCGCGAACGAATGCGCAGACCTCATATCCGCTTTTGTCGGGCATGATGACGTCGGATACGATTGCATCCGGCCGTTCCTTAGCCAAATAGGCCAGTGCTTCTTCACCATTGGCCGCCAAGGTCACGGTGAGGCCTGCCTCGGTCAACAGTCGTTCGGCGACTTTCCGAACCGCGATGCTATCGTCCGCTATCAAGATCTTCGGCATGACCGCACCTTTTGTCCTTCCCTGTGTCCGTTCCGATCATCACGCAACCGCCCCAAGTCGGTGTACAGAGAGGATCGGTATCTCGTCGAGGCCGCTGGCATAACTCCATTCGGCCGGCACGTCCTTGCCTCGATAGGCCTGAATCGCTGCAGCGTCCAACGTCTGGAGAACCGGTATTTCCTCATCGATGCAGATCGCCATGTCTCCTTGAGGATGTTTTGCCGTCAAGCACAAGGGACTGCTTCCCTGCACTGAGACCCGAAGCAGCTTGGCGAGATCGAAGACCGGCAATACTACCTGATGCCGACGAACCACCGCCGTAACGAATGGAGTCCTGCTGGCAACCGGAATGCTCGTCTCCCATGGTGAGATACCGGCTACTTCTTGGGTCTTCATCGCCAACCTTCGGCCACCTATCAGGAACACCAACAGATTCAACGAACGAGAGGCCTCTTGTCGTTGATGTTTCCCGCTGGTTCTCAGCATGACCGGTTATCACCCACCGAAATGTCCGGCACCGCCGGTGATCGAGTAGTCGTTCTCTTATCGGATAAATCCGTCTAAGCCTCCAGCCCTTTGTTTTCAAGAATCCAGCGCGTATCGAGCATGAGTGCTACGCTGTGCTCGAACAAGATCATGCCTCGATACCAGCGTCGCTCCGATCCACAGAATTGTGAGGGAAGCGGCAAGACCTGTGATGGTTGCACGTTCATAAGTCCATGCACGCAGGCGACTCGAATGCTTCCCCGTGATCCGTTTTCGGAAAGAAGCACGACACGGGTGTTCACACCGGCGCCATCACGCGACAATGCCAGTTGATCCGCGAGATCAATCGACCTATACGCCACTCCCTCGACCTGCGGGACTCCACTGTTTCCTGTCTCATCCTCGGTCAACAGCTTTCGCACAGACTCCGCGTCCAACGCAAAGAATCGTCCTCCCATGGTCACGATGAGCAAGCGGGACGGAGGCGCGAGCGATGGAGTTTCGGCGGCCTGTTCGCGGAGACTCATGCCGGCGCCTTCTTGCCCATTTTCTGCAACAAGCCCCATTTCGTCAATCAATACGAATATTTGCGCAGGGTTACTTGCGGAGGGCCGGAGCGCGGCCGACCCACCGCTCAACTTCCTGGAGCAACATCCGCTCTTCCACCGGTTTGGCGATGTAGGAATTGGCTCCAATGTTGATCGCCATCTGGTGATGTTTGTCGCCTGCCCTGGTCGTCATGACCACAACCGGCGTCTGCCGCGTTTCGGGACGGCTCCGCAGAGCCTGAACGACTTCGAATCCGTTGAGTTTCGGCATTTCGAGGTCGGTGATGATCAACCGGTAACTGTTCGTCAGCGCTTTTCTGAGGCCATCTTCGCCGTCGACCGCCGTGTCGATCCGATATCCTGCCGACTCCAACATCCTCCCGACAAACTTGCGGATGCTCAACGAGTCATCGATCAACAACACATGCGACTCCGGCCGGTCGTCCCTCTCCGTCTCCTGAGTCGGGGCGTGGTCAGCCGGGAGTCCGGTCGTGGAAAGCGTCTCCAACGCGATGGATTCGATCGCTTCGCGCGAAAACAAGCGGGCGGGGTCGATCACAAGAATGACACGTCCTTCCGGATCGATGGTCGCGCCACCGAAAAACGAATACTCCAGCGGTTTCAGCGACCCGAGCGACTTAATGACGATTTCTTGGCGGCCTAATAGTTCATCGACTGCCAGTCCTACAGGTCCTATAGGAGTTCGAACGATCACCACCGGCTTCAACCAATCCGTATGGCCCCGTTCCCGGCGCAAGAGATGGTGCAATGGGTGAACTTCGATTGATTGATCCCCAAGCTTCAACAGCATACGATCGTCATGCTGTTGCAAGGAATCGGCAGTGGGCAAGGTCACTTCCAGAATATTCGGCAACGGAATCGCGTACCGCTCGGTCCCTGCGCGAACCAGCAACGCTGTCGCGATCAAGAGCGTGAGCGGAAGGCTTAGGGTAAACTTGGTACCGACGCCGGGCTCTGATTCGACGTCGATGTGACCCTTCATGCCTTCGATGACCCGCTTGACAACATCCAGCCCAACGCCTCGCCCTGCCTGATCGCCTACTTTCTCGGCCGTTGAAAATCCCGGAAGGAAAATCAGCTGAAGGGCTTCTGCGTCTGACATCGTCTGCAATTGAGCAGCCTTGATCAGCCCCATCTTCAAGGCTTTTGCTCGAATCTTGGACAAGTCCAATCCCGCTCCATCGTCCTCGACCTCGATAATCACGGAGTTGCCGCGATGCGCGGCGTGCAAGTAGACCGTTCCTGCTGCGGGCTTACCCTTCATGATTCGATCGGCGGCAGACTCGATACCGTGATAGACGGCGTTACGGACCAAATGCACGAGGGGCTCCACGAGTCGTTCCACGATTCCCGTATCGACCTCCGTATGCTCGCCCGAGGTGACCAGTGTGACTTCCTTGTTTGAGGCGCGGGCGATCTCTCGAATCGCCCGACGAAACCTGGTGAAAGGAGTGCCGATCGGAACCATACGGGCGTGCGCGATTTCGTCCCTCATCAGCAGCGTCAGTTGCTGGAGTTGGCTCATGTCGTCATGCGCTGTCCGGATGGATCCGTTCAGCTGCGACATCGACTCGCTGATATCGGCGGTGACCTCTCCAATCCGGCGGGCCAAGATATTGAAATCGTCGTACTTGTCAAGCTCGAGACTTCCAAAATCCCCGAGTCCTTGAAACCCTTGGCCGGAAGCTTCGGGCGAATGGCTCGGCGCTTCCTGGTAGGTAAACATGTGTTTGTCGGAAAACGATTGGACCGAGTCCGCCAACCGAGTCTTGAATATCAGGACTTGCTGGGACAGTTGCTCCAACACACGCAACCGTTGCTCCAAGCGGCCGCGCCCAATGACCAGTTCGCCGACGAGGTTCATCAATCGTTCCAACCGAGCGTAGCTGACCCGGATGACCTCGCGGTCTTCAGCGGATCTGGTCTCGAATGGTTTGCCCTGCCCGTGATGTTCTCCCGCTTCTTCCTGATGTCTTCCGGCTAAGTCGGGCGCGTGTTCCGGCGGACGTGCGGATGCCGTTTCGTTGACGGCATCTTGTCCCAGTCGTTTCAATTCCGACCGCGCCTCGTCGAATCGTTGCCGAGTCCGAGACACGGTGTTGTGGTCTCTCCGCATCAGCACCCGGACAACGTCGATCGAGCGAAGCATCAAATCCGTATGCCCCGGCAACACTTTGAGGCGCTCATCCCGAACAGAGCCCATGAAGTCTTCGACGTGATGGGTGAGGTCCCCGATCGACTGAAAGCCGACGGTGTACGCGGAGCCTTTCAACGTATGAGCGGTCCTGAACACTTGGTTGATCAGTTCCCCGTTCTGTGGGTCTTTGTCCAATCGCAAGAGATTGGCTTCCAGCATTTCCAGGTACTCTTGCGCTTCCGGCACAAAGTACGAGATGATTTCTGGGTCCAAATCGGGGATCAAATACGCGTCGGGAAGATCCTGCGTGGAAGTCCGTAGTTCAATTGACAGCTTGTCCTGATCGGCGATGGGGACACCGGAACTTCTGTCGAGTGTGACCGCTTCCGCCGGAACCGCTGTCCCCGCACGTTCGCACATTTGGATGAGCACATGGATCAGACGGGGCACTTCGTGTTGAAGTCGCGGCACATTCGCGAGGTCACGTTGAAGAATCAGGCGGATCGTGCCGGCAGCCTGTGTTATGGTTTCGAGAAGCTGGCCTTGTAACTGAAGGCGCTTCTCCCGGATCGCGATCATGCCGTTCTCCATCGGATGGGCCACATCTCCGATGACCTGAAAACTTATGGTATACGCCGACCCCTTGAGGGTATGGACGGCGCGAAAGAGTCGGTAAATCGCGTCTTCATTCTCCGGTTCGGTTCGCAGAACCCGTATCAGCTCGTCGATCGTCTCGAGATACCCTTCCGCTTCGGGAATAAAGTACGACATCATCTCGGGATCCAGCGCGGGCAGCACATATTCCTGACTCACGGACGATGCCGTGCCGTCGGCTTCCTCCACCAGGCCTTCACTCGATTCCAGGCATCGTTTCACCGTCTCCAGATCTTCGCCGCCGCCTTGATCGATGGACCGTACAATGGTTTGAATGCTTTGCGTAAGGTTCCGCATCACATCCACCGCCCGTGACCATTGGTCAGGCGGGATGCCGGTTGCTTGTTCCAGCAGCATCTCCAGACGCTTGGCCAACTGTGCGACTCCGCTGTACCCATACAAGGCAGCCGCCCCATGGATACGGTGGGCCACGATAAACTGCTCTGTGAGTTGTTGTGGTAAGGGAAGGGCGTCGGCGAGAGAATGTAATGCCTTGACTAATGCCGCCAGTCCATCTGACGCTTCCAGAACAAAAATACTGATGAGATTTTGCCGGTCGAACTCCGAGCTCATCGGTGCCTCTTCAGCTCATGGCGTTCCCTGATTCAGCCGGTGTCGTAGACCCTCAGACCAGCTTGAACTGAGATACCGATGCCGTCAGACTTTCGGCCAATTTCACCATGTCTTCCACAGTCGCTCGAGCTGAATCGGTGGCCTTTTGTGTTGCCACGGCACCGCCGGTGAAGTCTTTGATCGAACGGCCGACCTGGTCTGTCGAAGCCGTTTGATTGGCTGCGGCCGATGCGATACTTTGGGCAAGTTCCGCAGATCGTTGGGCGATCGTCGAAATTTCCTTAAACACATCTCCGGTTCGGAGAGCGGAAGCCGATCCGGCTTCCACCGCCTGGGTTTCGTGTTCCATCGACACGACGGCATGTTGCGTCTCGCTCTGAATCACCTTGACCAGATCAGCGACTTCGCGTGTCGCCTGGGTCGAACTTTCGGCGAGTTTCCGGACCTGATCGGCGACAACCGCGAAACGGGCGCCCGCTTCCCCGGCACCGGCAGCCTCAATGGCGGCATTCAGCGCCAACAGGTTGGTCTGATTCGCGATGTCTCGGATGGTCGACACGATTTGCGAAATTTCCAGCGACCGATCTCCCAGGGCTTTGACCTGCTTCGACATGCGTTGAACCGCCGATCGAATGCGCTGCATATCCTGCACGGTTTCCTGCACCGCAATGCCTCCGTTTTCAGTGGCTTTCAAAACCTGGCGGGCCGATTCGGATGAGGCCTCCGCCGTTTCCGCCACTTGGCGCATCGAAACGGTCAGCTGTTCCACCGCGCCGAGCGTCTTCATCGACTCATCGGCTTGATGCTTGGCGGTTCCGGCCATCTGCCCGGCATTGTCACGCAACGCTCCGGCGGATCGGTTCACACGCTCGGCCGATTCTCTCACTTGCTTCATCAATTGCGCGAACCGCTGGATCATCAGGTTGAAGCCGTCGGCCAAGTTACCGAACATGTCCGCCGTCACCTCACCTCGCTTGGTCAAGTCTCCCTTTCCGACATCGGACACGAGTACCAGGAATTGCACCAGACGCTTTTGCATCATATCCCGCTCTTCTTCCGTCGACACCAGAGCCGTGATCCGATCCAACATGATGTTGAATGCCTTGGCCATATGGCCCACTTCATCGTCGCTTTCAAGCCTTGCTCGAGCCTGAAGATTTCCTGCGGCCGCCTGTGTGGCGACATCGGCCACATGAATGATGTCTTTGACGATACTGCGGGCCAGGAAGTACCCGATGGTGATGGCCAAGACCAGAGCTAAAATGGCTCCCCCCAACATCACGTTGCTCAGATAGGCAGCCGCTTCCTGTCCACGGTTGTTCAATTCCCGCGCAAGGTCCTGAATGAGTCCCGTCAGCCATTGGAAACGCCATATCGCGCGGCCATGCCAAAAGGCCACTTCGCTGGACAGCACTGTGTTGCCCAACTCTCGCATCGACTGCTTTTGCTCATTCGTGAGGGAAGGATCAAAACTGTCGTTGAAGGCCCCGACCGCACTTTCAGCGGCGGCAAAATACTCTCTCAAGGTGAACAGGAGAACGTCCAACTCCTGCCCGTCACGACGGCCGTCCAAAGTCTCGTGCGTGGCGGATGGTCGGTAGGTCTCAAGAGGTCTAAGAGTCCTCCTCTTCAATTCAGTGAGCGGGAGGATCGCCTCGTCAAAATCGACCTTCTGCGTTTGATGTGCGACGCTCAAGAGCGCATTGTGGTAGAGGCTGAGATTGGTGCTGCTGACGGCGGCATTGGAAACTCCCACCGTTGATTCATCATAGATGGACCGCAGTTCGCCTTTCAGCCGATCGAGCCCCAACAAGCCGATCAGACCGATTCCCATCATGCCCATAATAATCACAGAGAACCCAATCAGGAGCTTGGGCAAGGTTCTCAGGTTCTTGAACCATGCCATGATCGACCACTTCCGTGCCCTACCTTGCTTCGCCATGACTTCCCTCCTCCTCACCGACCGAGATACGATCCGGTGCCGGTCGCGCCATCGCTCCCGTCATGCTTACCGTGCACGGACACACGAGCGTCGCCGCTCACTTCCTCCACCGAGGCCAGCAATCGCGACACTTCCAGCATGCCCCTCACGTTGTTTTCGGCTTTGAACAACCTGGAAAGAAACGGATGATCGACAGCCGCATCACGGACCGATGGGGACGACAGGTCGTCAATATCGATGGTGCGGATTTCGGGCACCTCGTCGATCAGGATACCGACTTGTTGAGCGCCATGTCGTACGATCACCGCATATTTTTGGACGTCCGCCATAATAGATGTACCCAAAGTCGACCGTAAATCGGCCAGGGGGATAATGGTCCCGCGTAGATTGGCGACGCCAACCAGCGTTGCGGGCATGCCGGGCACCGGCGTGATCGACTCAAGTTTGAAGACTTCACGAACGTGGCCTAGGTCTATGGCAAAGCTTCTTCCTCCCAGTGTGATCAGGCAGACTCTCAAGGTACCTGTCGATCTTGCCTGCTCCAGTGTTGCGTCTGGGCTAAGCTGGGGTAAGTTACAGAGTGGATCCATCGTCTCCCGGCCCATGCATCATCAGCTCACTCAGCCAAGCGCTAGCTTCACCGCCTGCAGAAGGTCTTCCGATTTGAAGGGTTTTACGACGTGACCGTTGGCTCCTTGTTGCTGCCCCCAGAATTTATCGCTTTCCTGTCCCTTCGAGGTGCACAGCACGATCGGGATGTTCTTGAATCGAGCATCATTCTTCAAATCCCGGCACGCCTGAAATCCGTTCCGACCCGGCATCACCACGTCCAAGACAATGAGGTCCGGCTTCTCAGAGGCGATCTTATCTTCCAAACCGTCTGCGGTTGAGAACGACAGGACGGTATGGTGGGCAGCCTTGAGATATGACTCGATAAGCTGCAGTTCTGCATATGAATCATCGACGACCACGATTTTGCTCATAACGCCTTTCCTCTCCTTTCAATGGACTCTCAGGCTGTTCTCAGCGCATCGGCCTCACCACACTGATCGCGCAGATCAATCCATTGCCTGCACCTGCCTCATCGCTCGTACCCAAGGCACGTTTTCTCATCCCCACATCGTCGAATCATGCTGTCCCATGCAGTGTAACGACTTGTTGATGGATGGCAAGAAAACGCTGAATATCGGCATCGCTCCATGCGAAAATTGAAGCCGATATTGATGCCTAAATCAGTAAAAACGTAGTGATAATCAACTACATGGATGATAGGCAGGATGCCTTGTCGAGCAGAGGCATTTATGGGTGAAAATATTCGCCGAGGCGAGACACATCGAGGTGATGGGACAAATGATCAGCCCACCGATCAAGTTCTCCGGCTAGTCGATCCGTCACAACCGCTGACGTGAATTCTTCAAGTGGAGGAAGCCCTTTTCTCGTGCGAGCACGATTGAGCCAGGCTCGGCGAAACCCAGATTCATCAAATACACCGTGGATGTACGTGCCCCACACAAGGCCATCATTCCGGATCGCTCCATCGAATACTTCCTCCTTCGGAGCGGGCGATGATTGAGTCTCCCCATTCGATGCTACATATCGGCTGACTCTAAAACACGGACTTTCATTTCCGCGCAGCGTGACGCCCATGTGAATGTGATACCCGCGGACCACATTATGATCACCCACAAGGGCGTGCGTCGGGTGAGCTTCCACTTGCGCGGTCCGCTTGGTCTGCGTGAGCTCCGTCTCCGTATTCAGGTAGCCCAGTCCATAACTCGTACCGCCCTGTTCAACTTCATGAGGATCCGATATCTGTCGGCCAAGCATCTGATAGCCACCGCAGATACCGATCAGTTCTCGCCGACCATGCACATGATCATCGAGTGCTGACCCATAGCCTTTCTTTTGCAAGAAAGACAAGTCCGCCAACGTATTCTTGCTCCCTGGAATGATCACCACGTCCGCATCGATGAGATTCGATGGCGAAGCGGCATACTTCAACGCAACATCCCCCTCGGCCGCCAACGCATTGAAATCAGTAAAGTTGCTCATGTGCGGCAACAAAATCACCGCGATGTTGATCCGGTCAGTCGAAAAATTGGTTGCTCCATGACGGACGAGGTCAAGACTATCTTCTTGATCGAGCACGAGATCACGAAGAAACGGGACCACACCCAACACCGGGATCCCGCCTCGGGACTCCAAGAATTGCACGCCATCGTCGAATAACGTCGCGTCGCCACGGAATTTGTTGATAATAACCCCGCAGACTCTCGCGCGCTCCTCTGCCTCCAACAGATCCAATGTTCCAAGCACTTGAGCAAATACCCCGCCCCGATCGATATCCGCCACCAGGAGCACTTTGGCATCAGCCAACTTCACGACAGGCCAATTGACCAGATCGCGCTCCCGGAGATTGACTTCCGCCGCGCTGCCCGCGCCTTCAATCACGATCGCTTCGTATCGGCTCGCCAACCGAGCATAACTCTCTTCAACGACAGTCCAGAGCGTCCGCCGACCCTCGAAATACGACGATGCCTTCTGCTTCGCGAACACTTTTCCAAGCACGACGACCTGCGAGCAGTCGTCGAACTCCGGCTTGAGGAGAATCGGGTTCATATCGACATGGGGCGGAATCCCGCAGGCCTCCGCCTGCAACGCTTGAGCTCTTCCGATTTCAGAGCCGGCGGGAGTGACGAACGAATTCAACGACATGTTTTGGGCTTTGAACGGCGCGACACGCGCACCGGTCCGATACAGCAATCGGCACAGGCCGGCCGTGATCAGGCTTTTGCCCACATCTGACCCTGTACCGAGCACCGCGAGAGCGCGTGCCTTCATCGATGGTTCCTTTGCCACTGCTTTGCCTTGGCTAAACCGCGAGAGACGCAATCAGCCACCACTCGCCCGACCAGCACACCCATGATCGTGTGAGTGCCACTATACATATGCGGAGGTCCTAGCCCGCGCGCCTGACACGCAATCACGACCGCATCCGTGCCGGTCCCGGTCGCACCGGACCGGCCCTCCCACGTCGGCACCCCATGATCGCGCAGGACACCCGTCTTGGCCTCGGTGGCAACCTGCACCGCGCCGACCATAGCAGCGCCTGAAAGACTCCCGTTCGTGACGATGATGAGATTGATCGTTCCGGGTCTGGATGTTTCCCTTCGATGAATGCGGCGCAGCGGCCAGTCCCCGGCCCGAACTGCATTCGTCACTCCAACGGTGGCAAAACATTCCACCCAGAGCCGCCCCGCTGCAGCTCGAGCCATGACTAATTGCGTCATCGGTACTGCAGTCATCAACCCGATCGTTCCCGGAGCAACCCCAAGTTGAGTGGCCAACTTTCGCAGATAGCGCGCCGGATCAGGAAAGGGCCCATTCGAACCGGGCCTCGTTTCAACTTGATGGTTGAGAATGTGGGAAGCCGGACTGAACCCTCCACCTTGCGGGGCAGACGACAGCACACGCCTTCGGCCTCCGAGACTGATCACGAGTGTGGGGCCAATCACTTGATATTGGGTACGGACGCGTGTCGAAGTTCCCTTCATCGCAACTTTTCTTGGTGAAGCAGCTTCGACAAGGCTTGGATGAGCCGGTCATTCTCTTGTCGAGAGCGCACGGCAACGCGAATGGAACGGGAGTTCATTCCTGGAATAACAGAACAGTCGCGAACCAAGAGCCCTTCGACCCGCAACGGTTCGGCCATTTCACGTGACCGCCATCCACGTGGTAATTCCACAAGGAAATAGTTGGCATACGTCGGCATCACTGAACAGCCGGGCAGGGCGGCAAGCAGGTTTCTGAACCGTTTCCGTTCTCTCGTCATGAACCGAACGCTCTTTCGCGCGTGAGCCCGGTCATTTACCGCGGCGAGCGCAGCCACTTGTCCCATCGCATTCACGGACCACGTCGAAATCTGCTTACGGAAGGATTGAATCACTGAAGGCGCAGCCACCGCATATCCAATCCGCAGTCCGGGCAAGGCGTAAAACTTGGTGATGCTGCGCAAGATGACGACACGAGGCCACGAAGCGGCCTCTGGAAGAAATGATCGCTCCGGGCAATAATCGGCAAATGCTTCGTCTATGACCAACCAAATCCCTCGGCGCTGCGCAATACGTGCCAACCGCCGGACATCATCGATGGAACAGGTTTGCCCGCTTGGACTATTGGGATTGCAGAGCATGACTCCGTCGACGGTCTTGGATGTGCTCCGCCGTTTCTCCATGACACGACACAAGGCATCGATCGGTTGCGCGTATTGCTCCCGACGCTTCGCATAGACAGCATCCACACACCCTCCGGCTCGCGCCATCGATGCGGCATATTCCGAGAAAGTGGGCTGCGCAATCAGGAGATGACGAATGCTGAGTGCGCGAGGAAGCGCATCGATCAATTCCGTCGATCCATTTCCCATCACGATCCGTTCCGGAGTTGTTTGCCAGTATCTGGCCAGTGTCTGGCGGAGATCCCAACAATCCGGGTCGGGATAGTGACGTAACAGATGGCGAGCGTTGACGATTGCGCGCCAGACATGCGGCGAAGGACCTAACGGGTTGATACTGGCGCTGAAGTCGATGAGTTTCGTGATGTCATGGCCAAGTTCACGCGACGCCGCGTAAACATTGCCGCCATGGATTGGACTTTTCAGACGAGCCATACCGTTCCTACCGTCAGAATCACGCCCAAGAGACACGCGACGATCATGATACGAGATGCGATCACGAGGTCCTTCACCAGAGGCCGACGTCCAGGTATTCCGATGACAGGTCGTTCATCTGGTACTCCCCCGTAGTAATTGACTCCTCCCAGTTGAACTCCCAAGGACCCGGCCATCGCCGCCTCCGGTTGTCCGCTGTTCGGACTTGGGTGCTTGCCGCCGTCACGGCAAAGCGCACGCCACCCGGCCCTCACGCGATCACCCTGACCCGTGACTAAGCCAGCCGCAAGGAGAAGAAGGACGGCGGACAGGCGGGCTGGAATCCAGTTGGCAATGTCATCGAGCCGGGCGGAGGCCCAGCCAAAATCGACGTACCGTTCGTCTTTGTGGCCGATCATCGAATCCAATGTATTCACGGCCTTGTACGCAAGAGCCAGCGGAGCGCCTCCCATCATCAGATAGAACAACGGTGCGATAATTCCATCGCTCGTGCTTTCCGCCACGGTTTCAATCGACGCACGAACAATCTCCTCCTCTGAGAGTTGGTCAGTATCCCGACCAACGATTTGGCTGACAGCTCGACGAGCCTCGGTGAGATTGCCCTGCTCCAGTTGTCCCCTTACCGCCGACACATGATTCCACAGATCGCGCCCCGCCAGCGTCGTCCATGCAAGCCCGACCGACACCAGGCTTCCCAGCCACCAGGTCACCTGGTCGGTCAGCGCAATGAGTTCGCGGGTGAAGAAAAATACAGACGCCGGCAACCCGAGCGCCAGCAGCAGACCGCCTGTGCGGAGTGCATACGGATTCCGACAGATCTTTCTGACAGACCTGTCGTACCACGCAATCACTGCCCCCATGCCACGAACGGGATGTGGAAACCACCGAGGATCTCCCGCCACGGCATCGATGCTCGCTGCGAGCAGCAATTCGCCGCCGGTCATGATAGGACAAGCAACAGTGGGAGAAAGAGCAAGAAGAGGATCTCGACGACTTCATTCGTGGCGCCCAGAGTATCGCCCGTGATGCCACCGAACAAAGCCCGACAGCTGGCCTGAATGGCAACGATGACGACACAGCATCCGATTAACGCCATCATCGTTGCAGGGGCGCCTAGGCCTAGAACAAGCGCGACGGCCAGGACGACGGTCGATCCCAACACGTGAAACCAGGACAAATGCACGAGGAATGGAGCGGCCAATCCGCCTTCTGTTCTTGCGTAGGGAGAGAGCCATGCTAAGGTGACCATGGCCCAACGGCCCAAGGCCGGCATGCAAACGAGAGCTGGAATACGGAGTGACGACGGAAGCCCCGCCAAGGCCGCATAACGGAGAATCAACGACAAGAAAAGACCAGTCGCGCCAATCGCACCGATCCTCGGATCACGCATGATAGATAAACGATCGGCCGGCGTTCGGCCGCCGGCAAGACCGTCAAGCGTATCCGCCAATCCGTCTTGATGTAATCCACGAGTTATCGCGACGAGCAGCACGATCACCAATACGTTCACGACCTCCATGGCAAACAGTTTGGCCAGTACCGCGTCCGCCAACGCCAGCGCGCCACCGATCATGAGACCCACGGTGGAATACCACGCCATTGACGCAGCCAGCTCCGTTGCGGTCGGCTCATGATGACGACGACTCAGCGGAACCGCGGTCAAGAAATGCCAAGCGAATAGAAAAGGCCGAACGAAAGTTGTCATGCTCGGCGCTCCGACACACCTGCCTCGCCGAACGTTGCCATTTCCGTCATGATCTTGATGGCGGCGCACATCAGATTCATGGCCAAACAAGCGCCGGTCCCCTCACCCAGCCGTAGATCCAGATCCAGCAGCGGCTTCAATCCGAGATGGTCGAGCAATACCTGATGCCCGCGCTCCGCAGATCGATGGGATGCAATCATGTAACCAAGACACTTGGGCTGTAGACGAGCCGCGATCAGCGCGGCGGCTCCGGCAATGAATCCATCCAGTACGACCGGCACTCTCACCGAAGCCGATCCAAGAATGAGGCCGACGAGTCCGGCGATTTCGAGTCCGCCTACTTTCGAAAGAACTTCCAATGCGTCACTCGAATCAAGATGGTGAAAGGAGAGCGCCTCCTTGATGATCGACACCTTGTGCCGATAGCCCGCATCGTCGATTCCCGTTCCGCGCCCAGCCACCTCCTCCACCGGCCGCCCGGTCATCACGGCCGTGATCGCAGTGCTGGCCGTGGTGTTGCCGATTCCCATTTCACCGGTTCCGATCATTCCGATTCCCTGGTGGGCTGCGTCAATCGCGAGCTGAATGCCGACCGCAATGGC
The DNA here is from genome assembly GCA_024760545.1 of Nitrospira sp. Lineage (NCBI taxonomy): Bacteria > Pseudomonadati > Nitrospirota > Nitrospiria > Nitrospirales > Nitrospiraceae > Nitrospira > Nitrospira sp. Next base: position 302,329 of record CP060501.1, on the reverse strand, counting down.
CTGCTCCGCCTGCTCTCGGCTCATCGCCGGTCCGGTAAGAAAGCTATTGGTTCCCGGCATGATCTTTTTGTGGATCAGCCCGGGTATCGAGCCGAATTCGTAGGCGACACCGATATCGACGACACGGACTTCAATTCCGGCATGCCGCGCCAACACATTGACCCCTGCGCCGCCGCGCAAGAAATTCAGCACCATCTGCGGTGTGACCTCTTGAGGATAGGCGCTGACACCTTCACGGGCAATCCCATGGTCCGCGGCAAACGTGAAGACGACACCTTTCGGCACGCTTGGCTTTACTTCGCCGACAATCATGGCATACCGCACGGCCAGTTCCTCCAGACGGCCGAGACTTCCTATCGGCTTGGTCAAACGATCGAGCCGAGCCTGAGCCTGTCGGGCCATCTGCTCGTCCGGCACTTCAATTTTGTCCACTACATCAACTAGTTTCATGACATCCTTTACTTCAGCCTTAAGGTCTGGCCGCTCACGACAAAGTGGACTTCATCGGCTTCATCCGCCACCAGCTGGTTCATCTTTCCGGCCAGATCGCGAAAGCGCCGGACGTCCGGTCCAACCGGGACCAGACTCATCCCGAGTTCATTACTGACGAGCACCACTTTCGCCGGTACCTTTCGAATGGCTTGAAGCAATCTCGCGATCTCTTCAACGAGCATTTTTTCAGTAATCTTCCCGCCTAAATTATTCAACCATAACGTAAGACAATCTATAACAATAGATTGATATTGCTTCCCTTTTCTATCAAGCCAATTCACGAGCTTCGCTGGAACCTCAAACGTCACCCAGTCGGAAGGGCGGGTCGATTGATGCCGAGTAATCCGAGCCATCATCTCATCATCCAGCGCCTGGCCGGTTGCGACAAAGGCCTTCGGCCGGTCCCCTTGTCCCAGGCGAAGCGCCACCTCGCTTTTGCCTGACGCCGCCCCACCGAGAACAAATATCAGTTTCCCCGCAGGCTGGGCTCGATCACGCTTCTTGGTTCTTCTTGGGCTGGACATCCCGCTCCCATAGGAACTCCGACTCACCCTGAGTCTTGGCCACCCAACGAGCCAATACAAATAGGGCGTCGCTGAGCCGATTGACGAACTTGATGATCGCAGGCTCTACCGGTTCCGTTTTCGATAGTGCGACGCACAACCGCTCTGCCCGGCGGCAGATCGTCCTGGCCTGATGCAGAAAGCCGGACACTTTCCCCCCTCCCGGCAGGATGAATTCTTTAAGGGGTTCCAGATCTTTTTGGCAGCGATCAATCAGTTTTTCCAGGCGTGTGACATCCTGCGCCGCCACTTGCGGCATATTCTTGAACGTCTGCCCGGGCGCCGTCGCAAGAATGCTTCCGACATCAAATAGCTTGTTTTGTACCCAGCGTAGTTCTTCTTCGAGCCGCTGGGCAGCCTCGTGCTCATCTGTCATGTCGGCATTCATCACGCGAACCACGCCGACCGACGCGTTGAGCTCATCCACCGTCCCGTAGGCTTCGACGCGCAAACTATCTTTCCAGACCTGCTGCCCTCCCGCCAGCCTGGTTTTTCCCGCGTCCCCTGTTCTCGTGTAAACCTTGGTGATGCGCATCACCTTTCCCCCCTCCTATCACGGGCTCGGTTGCCCCATGACTCATAATGGATCAACCGGCCAACCGGAATCCGCTTCCGCCACCCCACGGTTTCAAGATCGGGCCGCGCCTCAAAGCCGGCCACATATCCAAGGCAAAGATAGGCCAGCACCGTCACCGACTTGGGGACGCCGACCACCCGCTTCAGCGCCTCGTGGTCCAGAATACTGACCCAGCCGACACCGATACCTTCTGCACGAGCGGCCAGCCAGAGATTCTGAACGGCACAGCACGTGCTGTACAAATCCGTCTCGCGCACCGTCGCACGGCCCAGGACATGCGGACCGCCACGCCGCCGGCTGCACGTCACACAAAGATTGACCGGCGCTTCCTCGATGCCCTCCAGTTTCAAGCTTCGATAGAGAGCCGCCCTGCTGCCGGTATACCGTGCCGCAGCCTTAGCATTCACTTCATTGAATAAGCTCTTCACTGCACGTTTTGTCGAACGATCGCGGATGACCACAAAGTCCCATGGCTGCATGAACCCGACTGAACCGGCGTGATGAGCCGCCGTCAGCAACCGGGTCAGCACTTTGTTGGGAATCGGTGTCGGCAGAAAATTGCGACGGACATCGCGGCGCTCAAAAATGGCGCGATAGACGGCCTTGCGCTCGTTCACGGTGAACGCGTGATCCGCACCGTTATGATGTCGGGAGGCATCTGGCTTGGAAACCGCCCCATTGCTATGGGACCGTATTCCTTTAATGATACGGGTTTTACCGGGCATACCCTTCCTTATCCCAGTATCCATGCGATTGGCAACCTGTCCGTATTGAGCTGGGTGGAGGAAGCCGCTCCATCAGCCAATGTCCTCAATCGGTTGCTCTGCGCCGTCAAGACACCGGTCACGCTAAATAGCGAATGAATGGCACAGGTGAACCCGCGTCACACACCATCGTTCAATATCCGCTGCACGTCCATTATGAAGCACTGGGTCCGATAGTCTCTGTCGCCTGCGGCCCCAATTCTCCGGTGGCGATTTTTCTCAAACAGCCTGGACAAAGGCAGTCCTCAAATCGTGCGGCAATCCAATCCATTTGCTGTTCGGTAATCCCGACCGTCCCGCACCAACATTGATAGCCGCCGCACTCAAACGAGTTCCCGCATGCCCCGCAGGTCTTCTGTACCGGCCCTTTCAAAATTCAACTCCGGGCTGTGCTTTGATGCCCCGGCGGAAAGGATGTTTCACTTGTTTCATCTCCGTCACCAAATCGGCCTCGTCAATGAGTTTCGCCGGCGCCCCTCTACCGGTAATCACCACATGCTGCATCGGCGGCCGATCGCGAAGCACCGGCAGGACCTCTTGAAGACCGACATAGTCGTGCTGCAGCGCGATATTGAACTCGTCGAGGACGATCATGGCATAGGACGCATCGCTCAGGAATTCACAAGCCGTCTTCCAGGCCTGTTGCGCAAACTGCGTGTCGCGTGCCCGGTCTTGAGTTTCCCAGGTGTAGCCCTCTCCCATCCGCAGGAAGATGATTCGATCGCCCAGAGACTTCAGAGCGCGCTCTTCCGCAGTATCGAGAGCGCCCTTGATAAACTGCACCACCGCAACCTTCTGCCCGTGCCCGATGCAGCGCAGCACCATCCCCAGCGCAGCAGTCGTCTTCCCCTTGCCTGCGCCGGTATAGACGATTAACAGGCCCTTTTCCTGTTGCGCCTCCTCGATGTGTCGATCAACGGAGGCCTTCAGACGCTCCATTTTCGCTTTATGCTCGTCGTGATCCATCATCACGCCCGGCCCGCGCTTACCGATGTGCGACCGGCGGAATGACGGGCAGCATTCACCAGCGCCGTCCCGATCTGCGGCTGACTCGCAAAGTGCAGATGAGTATAGAGCGCGAGGACATTGTGTCTTGTCAATCCGTCCTTCCCCTTCGAACTGCCTTCTGCATCGCTCAGTGTACAGGCATACTGCAGCGGCTCTCTTGCAACCAACGTTGAATAGTGAAACTCGTGGCCTCGCGCTGTAACGCCGGCCTCTCCGAGAATGCTGCGTCGTGAACATTCCACCGTTCGATACCCCAAAGTAAGGCCGTGTTTCCGCATGGCCGTTTCGGCCGGAAAGACTCCGACCATTGCATGGGAACGGCCATCGAAATCGCGGATCGATTCCGTCAGATACATCAACCCACCGCATTCCCCATAGATCACCCCGCCGCGCTCGGCAAACCGCTTGATGGCCGCGCGCATCGAGGCATTTTTGGCCAACTCCTCGCCATACAATTCCGGATATCCACCGCCAAGATACAGCATCTCGACATCCGGCAATACGTCGTCGTTCAACGGAGAAAATCTCACGAGTTCGGCGCCGGCCGCTTCCAGCAATTCAAGATTGTCCGGGTAGTAAAAGCAAAACGCCCGATCCTGTGCCACACCGATTCGAACGGTACGGCCATGACTTTTTATCGCCGGCTGAGAGACTGATCCCGGCAGCGTGCCACACGAATGGGCGAGTGCCTCGATCCGATCAAGATTAACCGTCTCCAGCGCTGCCATTGCCAAGCGATGATAAAGCTGATCGCCACCCTGCTCTATGGCCATGACCAGTCCGAGATGCCGATCCGAAATGGTCATCGCGGGATCCGAACGCAAATATCCGACGGACACCACGTCGGTAGATTGCTCAACAGCCGCCTTCAGGAGTTGATAATGTCCTTCACTCCCGACACGATTGAACAAAACTCCCGCAACACGCAGCTCGGGATCAAAGCGCGCGTAACCGCCTACCATCGCCGCCGCGGATCGGGCCATCGCGCTCCCATCGACTACGAGCAGCACCGGCGCATTCACTTGCTTCGCCAATTCAGCCGTGCTGCCGACCTCGTTCAGCGGCGAACTGCCGTCGAACAGCCCCATCATGCCTTCGATAATCGAGATCTCCGCGTCGGCCGCGGCGCGGGCAAAGATCGAACGATTCAGGTCCCCCCCAAGCATCCACCCGTCAAGATTTCGAGACGAGCAGCCGGTAGCCGCCCGGTGATGGCTCGGATCGATAAAGTCGGGCCCGACCTTGAACGGCTGAACCCGGCGGCCTCGCTCACGCAAGGCCGCCAAAATCCCCAACGTGGCGGTCGTCTTCCCGACGCCGCTTGACGTCCCGGCAATGACCAACCGTGGATAATCCACCATGCTCATCTAGATCGGAAGATCATAATTGATGCGCACGCCGCCGAAAATCGAGCGGATCGGCGTGCCGAAGAACAGGACCTCTTCATACTTCTCATTGAAGATGTTGTCGAAACGCAAATAGGCCTGGACCTGCTTTGTGATGTCATAACTGGCGGAGAGATTCCAGACCACGAATGATGGGATCGGTCCGTTGTTGCCAACGTTGTTAAACCGCTCACCCACGTACCGCCCCTCCAGGTTACCCCGAAGACCCTCAAGAGGTTGATAGCTGATGATGGTCGTTATTTGATGGAGCGGCCACCTTGGCAGGCGTGTCTCCGAACCATCACTAATATCGCGCGTGGCTGAGTACGTATAATTGATCATCAGATCCAGGCTCTTAGCCCATGCTCTATCACGGAGGAGCTTCAACTTTGTGCTGACCTCCACGCCCTGCGCTCTAGCCAACCCCGCATTCTGCGCACAGAACCCGAACGAACCAGGCGCCGTACAAACAAGCGGATCAAACACAGACAGGATAAGATTGCGATAACGAGTCCAAAAGTATCCTACGCTGATCGAACCCCAATCATTTGGTAATGTTTGTTCAATGGCTGCATCCAAAGCTTGGCTCTTCTCGGGCTGCAAATTCGGATTCCCGAACCCAGGGAAAAACAATTGGTTGATCGTCGGTGCTCGAAACCCTGTTGCATAACTACCGCGCAGTTTTGTCCCCGTTTCTTGGTGCAGATATCCCCCAGTCACACGATACGTTGTGGCGCTTCCAAACACGTTATACTCGTCCTGCCGAATCCCCGCTGTTCCAAACACACGATCCCAAAGGTTGAGCTGTGCCTCCCCGAATCCCGCATGACTGCTGAGAACTTTATTCTCAAACGTGTTTATATTTGTAAGCAGGTCTCGATTGCTGCCCTTCTGCTCACGAAATTGATATCCACCTGTCAGCAACAAGGGTTTACCGACTTGAATGTTATGCTGCCATTCAATCCGGTTGCTCGTCGTCTCAATCTGTGACTTGAATGGGAACCCAATCGGCGCCGTTATATCGGTCACAACGTTCCGTTCGAAAGTTCCCCCGTTACTCACGAGATTGTCCGTCGCTCGCGACAATGTCAATCGTTGCGACCACCATGAGGTGATCGGCTGCGAATAGTTTCCTGCAAAAATGTATTGGGTATCATTTGATTTCGCCCCGAGAACATCCGCTGGATCGGATGCAAAGGTGACTGGATTAAACGCAAACCCATCGAAATTGACGACGCTCTGCATCCATCGAAAACTAAACTCGAGTCGTCCATCCCTGGGAAGATCGGCCCCGACCCGAACCGATCCCTGCCAATTGTGGTATCCATCGCGCTCAGCAGCACCGCGTCGATAATTGATGGCCGAAAATCCGGCCGAATCCAAACGGGTGAGCGAACCGGAAAAATCAATGGGCCCCTTCTTCCCGGCTAGGCTGCCTCCCCCTCGAATGGTATTGAATGATCCGTACTCGGTAAACGCGGAGATGTTGGGCTTGTCCCGCCCTCGCTTCGTCGTGATATTGATCACACCGCCCATCGCATCCGAACCCCACAACATGCTCTGGCTACCTCTCAGAATCTCAATCCGCTCGATGTTATCGGATGTGAGGTTGGCAAAGTCATAATTCCCGATCGTGGCGCTGTTGACGATCGCTCCATCGATGAGCACGAGCGTTTGCTCCGGCGTTCCGCCCCGCATCCGCACGTCCACGACCGTGCCGAGGCCACCACTTTGATTGATGGAAAGTCCTTGAGCCCAGCGCAGGGCCTCCACAACGGTTCTGACTTTTCGTTGTTGCATGTCTTCGCCGGTGATCACCTCTACGGCGCTGGTGACTTGCTTGGCTGGAATTGCTGTCTTGGTCGCGCTGACCACCACATCGGGGACCTCGATGACCTCTTGCTGATCGGCCATCGCGATATCCTGCGCAAATGCAGAGACTAGAGGAGAAAAGAGGCCGAATAGAAAAACGAGAAAACTGCACAACAAACACGGACGAACCCGACTCATGGAAACCTCCCTTTGACTCGAAGGGCATCGATAATCCCGGCAGTTGGGTCTCCTGACTTGCGGCTCGTCGTTAACTCTGCGCCTTCCCATGCGCCGAAGCACACAGTGGCATCGTGCAGAGTCACTCCCCGCTTACAGTGGCGGCACCGTGATGGATTTTCACCATCTTCCCCGTCGCTGACGGTATGGTCTTAAAGAATCCCCCCAGAATAATTGTTACGCACCCTGATTCCTATGCAGGAGAGGGGTGCCTCTCTTCCTGTCTACACCGGTTTGTATCGATCAACCGAACATTGCTGACTCGCTAAACTGACTCTGATCACAGGTCGTATGACTACCTGATGTAGTCGATGGAATACTTTGAAGAACGCAGGCTCATGGCGTCGAAATCCCAGTTGAATGTCAGCACGGCGGATTTCTTGGACGTGTGTGCGAGCAGACGCGTGCCGTCCTGCACGACGAGACTTGGAGCCTTCCAAAAATCCAGCGTCTTCTCCGCGCCGGTTCGGTTACAGACGATCAACGGAAGTCCTGTTTCATGAGTCCGCTGCTCCCACTCCCCATTCGGACCATGAATTCCAGGCCCCCATGACGCCGGCGACACCAACAGCTGCGCCCCTTCGAATCTCAGCGCCCTGGCGATATTCGAGGTATAGACGTCACTGCAGATGAGTACGCCGACCTTGATCCCATCGCACTCGATCGGAGCGACTGTCTCGCCGGGGCTGGACCATGCCAGTGAATCACTCACTACATTGATCTTGCGATGTTTACCCAAAATTTCCCCACTCGGGCCGATGACAAACACCGAGTTATAGCACCGACCGCCCTCCCGCTCCGGGCAGCCGAGAAATACGGTTCGCTTCAGAGTCCTGACCAGTTTGCAGACCTGTTGCATCCAAGGGTCTGGTTGCGGCTGTATCCAATCCGACCCGACGACGTGGGCAAACTGCAATCCGCACACCGCAAGCTCCGGCGTCACGATCCACTCGGCGCCGGTTGCGGCTGCATGCTTGATGGCCTCGACAATCACAAATCGGTTTCGCTCGATGGCCCCGGGAACCGTCTCAAGATGAAGCAGCGCGATCTTGCCCGTCCTCATATCACATTCCTCCGGACAGGGAGCGGCCAGGAAGCGTCACCCGAGGCAACCCGGTTCCCGGATGCCGATCCACCAACACCCGGCACCGATACACCGATTCCAACACCTCCGGTTCAATCACTTCTTCTGGGCGGCCCAGCCGTACCACCTGACCGTGATCCAGCAACAAAATCCGGTCGCAATACTGGCTGACGAGATTCAGATCATGGGACACGAGAACAACGGTTAAGCGGCGTTCCTCTTTGAGCCGGACTAGTACCGAACAGATTTCAACCTGATGCTGCAGATCGAGAAATGCGGTCGGCTCATCGAGCAATAAAACTTTCGGCGTCTGCGCAAGCGCCCGTGCAATCATGGCGCGCTGCCGCTCGCCACCGGAAAGATCCGTGACGGCACGATGAGCCAGGTGAACGATGTCCACCGTCATCATCGCCTCCTCGGCAATGGCCACGTCTTCTCGACTTTCCCATCCGAATCCGCTGGTCCATCGGCCACGAGGCCGATGAGGAAAGCGCCCCATGAGGACGGTTTCTGCTACGGTAAACGGAAAGAGCTGTTGGCTATCTTGTGGTACCACACCAACGGTACAAGCGACCTCCTGTTGAGCCATAGCGGCTAATTCTTGTCCGAACAAATCGATGCGGCCTTGCACCGGACGCAGCAGCCGCGCCAGCACTTTCAGCAAGGAGGTTTTCCCCGATCCATTGGGACCGACGACTCCCAACACTTCACCTGCTTGAGCGGAAAAGGAGACATCCTCAAGTATCCACCTGATGGCATCCAATCCCTTGGACTGGTAGCGGAACCGAACGGCCTGCACGTCGTACGCCGGATGTGGCTCGATGACGCCGACCGAGCCGGCAACTGCCTCTTGCTTCGACCGGCTGTCGGACAACTCACTCACGCCAAGCGATCCTTTCGCCAGAGCAAGAGATACACAAAGAATGGTCCACCGGCCAGGGCTGTAATAATGCCCACCGGAATTTCCGCGGGCGATATCAAGGTCCGCGCAATCGTATCGGCACCCATAAGAAAGGTGCCACCCACCAGAGCCGATGCAGGAAGAAGCAAGCGATGGTCCGCACCTGTGACCAAGCGCACGGCGTGGGGAACGACCATACCGATAAATCCGATCATGCCGCTGACGGACACGACCGCGCCGGTCACCAACGCCGTTAACACAAAGATGAACCGCTTCGCCTTTTCCGTATCGATTCCGAGGGTGCGAGCGGAATCTTCTCCCAACGCTAAGATGTTGAGGACCCGCATTTGGCTGAACAGAAGGAATAGGCCGATCGAAAGATAGACGGCGAGCCCAGCCAGACCACCGTAGGTGGGGGCGGTCAGCGTGCCCATCAACCAGGCCATCATCCCGTACGAACGATTCGGCTCCAGGATCGAAGTGATAAACATGATCAAGGCTGAAAAGATGGCGTTCAGAATCACCCCGGTCAGCAGCAGGCTGTGGATCGGCAACTGCTCATAGCTGGCAGCCATTCGATAGACGACCACCAACGCCAAGAGACCTCCGGCAAACCCGTAGGCTGGCAGCGCGGTTTCCGCCAAAAATGTGGTGCCCGCTCCAAGCAAGACTCCTACTGCAGCTCCAAGCGCGGCTCCGCTGGAGACGCCAAGCACATAGGGATCGGCCAACGGGTTCCGTAACAATGCCTGCAAGGCCACTCCCACTGTGGCCAGGGAACATCCAACCAAGAAACCCAGCAGCATTCTGGGCAGTCGGACGTGCAGCAGAATGGTTGTCGCCACATCCGATGTTCCACTGTTGATTTCCTTGCGGCTCACGGCGTCGACAAACACCCGTAGAATCTCACCATATGCAATCGGCTGCGCGCCGAAGTGAAGACAGACGAAACTGACCGCGATGGCCGTGAGAGCAAGAATTCCCAAGGTCGTCATCCACCGTGAATTCGTGAGAATGGCCCCTTGAGCCACAATGCCTCTAGCTGGGTTCACACGAGACGATTCGCTGGGCAAGAGTCCGGCACATGAACCGGACTGAACTGTGGCAGGCGTCTGCTTCAAAAGATCCTCATGGGTGACCGGTACTTTCACCGGAACCGAACACTTCCGGATGGATCGCACGGGCGAGTTGTTCCAAGGCCTCGACCACTCGAGGACCTGGACGATTCAACAGATTCGAGGAGACTTCGTGAAAGCGCTGCTGCTTGACGGCCGAAAGTGAGTCCCAGCGCCGCCATTGCTGCTGCTCGCTGCGCGGCACCGTCTCCACTTCACCGCTGGGAAAGATCAACACTTCCGGATCGTCCTTGAGCACCGCTTCCATACTCAGCTTCGGATAGGCCATGCCGGCCTGCGCAGCGATGTTCACCCCTCCCGCGAGGCCGATCATCTGGTGGATGAAACTTCCCGGCCCTACGGTAATCAACGGCTGACTGTTCAGGACATACAGCACCCGCCGCGCCGGCGGCGTTTCGACTTTGCGTCGAATCTCGGCGATGCGTTGACGCATGCTCTGAGTCACCTCATTGGCGGCCGGCACTTTCTCAAACATTTTTCCCAACGTATGAATTTGCAACAGGATATCTTCCACTGTTTGAGCTTCAAGAAAGAAAAGGGGGATCTTCAGCTGCTCGAGCTTCGTCTGCAGATCAGGACGGAGAAAATCTCGGGGGGCCAGGACTAATTCCGGACGGAGGGCAATCAAGGCTTCCGCGCTGGGGTTCGAATATCCCACCTTGGCTTTTGATTTCGCCGCCGCCGGAAAGTCACAAAACTCGGTCACGCCGACGATCTGTTCATCCAGCCCGATCGCAAACAGCATTTCGGTAATGCTCGGAGCGAGCGATACGACGCGGGCAGGCGGCTTGGCAAGGTAGATCCTGCGCCCGGCATCATCCACAAAAGCCCGCGACGACACATGCGTCATAAAGGGCATCCCAGTGAGGATCCCCTGTTGCCGCCGTTTCATCTCAGTGCAATCTCCTCGCTCGCATTCGGCCGCCTGCACAAGAGGCAGGGACAGCACAGTCAGGAGACACGCAGCAATAACAGAATGATATCTTCGCCATCGAGTCAAAAGAAAAAATCCCCAAGGCCTGGATAGACCCTGAGGATTGCACCCGCTCCTTCATCCTCACCTGTTCCCCAGCCTCGAGGGAACAATGGTCACCCTCTCTGAGCAGGTCTTCTGGCTCATGGTTCATCCTACTCCCCGCGCCTTCCCAACATGCACGTGAAGCGTATCTCGTGGATCGTATCTCGCATCAAGACCGAGACGTTTCACGATTCACGAACGACGTTTCACGGCCACGCCAGTGGCGTCGACGGGTTTCGTCCCCATTTACAGCGGCGGGACCGCGAGGGCGTTTCACCCTCTTCCCTTACTCAGGAGTTCTCGCGCCCAGAACAATAGGAGAGACCGCCAAATCTTGTCAAGTTCGATCATGCCGGGCCTTCATGCATCATGAAACAGTCGGACGCTTGTGAGTGTTCGGCAGGCTATGGTAGTATCCGCACGCTAACTTCGAGTTCACTCAGCGGAAAGGGAGTACGACCGTGGCATTACAATGCGAGATTTGCCTAAAGAAGCCCGTATCGGGCAACAATGTCAGTCACGCCAACAATAAGACCAGGCGCGTGTTTAACCCCAATATCCAGACCGTTCGCGCTGTGGTCGGCAAAAGCCATCGGCGTATTCGGGTCTGCACCCGCTGCCTGCGTTCAGGGTTGGTTCGTAAAGCAGTCTGACGGCTTTCATCCCTTCCCACGGAAGTTACGGCGCTCCCCAGATTGTCCGACCTCCCTTCTCCACCAACTTCATGGCGGAAGGCTCGTTAGGAGAAAGGGTCAAGGTACGATTACCGTCCTTGCTCCTGAGTACGAGTCCGACTCGCCGTTTGCATCCCTCAGATTCACGTTGAGGTGGTCCAAAAGTATTACCGTGGGAATTGGATCAACCTGTGTACCCATCTACGGCTTAGTGCCGATAAAAATAAATCCGTTCGTTCTCGTGCTATTCAACGCCGCACTGGTAAGCGTCTTGGTCCCGGCGTCATACGTTCCAATCCCGGTCAGCGTATCTGCCCCGTTGCTGCATGCGGCTTGTCCACCGAAGGTCACCGTAATGTTAAACACGTTCCCATGAGTCCGAGGTGAAAATGAGCCGGTGAAGGTGCACCCAGTACTGGAACTGCCTGATATTCCTCCATTGGAAGTCAAGACCACCGTCGCGGTTTCATTCGCAGCGACCTCACCGGTATAGGTTCCCGCAACGGCATTCATATCCGGCGTCAACTCATACGCGCTATTGTATGTCGTCGTAAAAGTACTCTGTCCACCGGTCTGATAGACAAGTGTGCCATTCAGATTTTGCTTTATCGCATAGTTCCCATTGATTGTGGCGTTACGTATTGGCTGTCCCTCCAAATTGAAATCCCTGGCGTTTGAAGACGTGAAGACACCATTTTGCGAACTGCTATCGCCTTGTATGAGCCCAGCGACAACCGATGGATCGCCAACTGCGGAATAAAGGACCCAGTACACACCGTCGTCGAGTACAAGCCCGGCAATGGTCCGATTCGTGTCCGTAGTGCCGGTCCAAAACCCCTCGGCAGAGGCTGCCGGGAGAGGTGCAGGAGATGGCTGCGGCGTATCACCGTTGCCACTGCAGGCGGAAAGACTGACGAGAAGCAATAAGCTAAGAACGCCACTCTGAATCCATTTCAAATGCATGTGTGTTCTCCCTACATGAAGCTTGGCCCGAGTCTCAAAAAGTAGCGGAGTGTTCCTAACAGCCTGTGTAGGAAGACTCCAATCCCTCTCAAGATGGGGCTAGCAGAATTGAACTCTAACTAGTTGGTTCAAAATTGGACGGGATGGCCCGCTCCCAACGAAATCGTGGCGGAATGAACGGTAATAAGAAGGTCACTAGGCTTGCCGTGAGAGAAGCAGAGGAGCCGTCGGCACGAGCAAGCTCGGTATGGAACGGGCAATGGGATTTGAACCGCACTCCGTCGCCGGTTCAGCTCTGAACCCTGCTTCCCGGCTCCAATAACACTGAAGGTGTTTATCCGCTCGCGACAGATACAAAAAACGAAAAAGAGCTCGCGGTCGGGTCAAGCGAGGTATGGAGCGGGCGATGGGATTTGAACCCACGACAACTAGCTTGGGAAGCGGATCATGGTTAAAACACCAGCATACTCCATGACACTCAGGATCACGGCAGACACAAGCCTATCAAGGGGTTTGTGTGCTGCCGTTGTTTCTTGTGGCATCCCATGGTATCCCCTAACCGTGACTCTTTTCGGATTCCAACCGTGACAGAAACCGTGACGGACCCCCCCGGCATGTTTGTCGTTGGCGGGGGTGCCTTTTGGGGTCCTCTACGACTAGCCATTTATTCAGCGGCATTTCTGTCACCAAAAGAGCTCCCTGGGTCTTCCTAAAACGATATACTCATTAGTCCGTTCTGTTGCTCACCTTTACACCTTATTACCACCTGCCATGCTCTCGAATGGCCGGCCCCCCACCGGCTTAAGGAAAAGTAACCTATATTTGGTTTGCGCCGCCACGACAAAACGAAGTCATTCACGGTGTCTAATCCTCCCTATGGTTCCAGTCTTCCTAAAGCCAACTCGAAAGGATGGCGCTGTTCAAGAATGGACAGCCTGTTCCTACTACCTGCCCCCTGAATGAGGGATTATTTCGATGGTCCCAATAGAGGTAGTTTTGGGGCACCACTTACCCTGAAGAGGCTAGGGATTCCCAATTGATTCAAGCAAGCCTACTCCAACAAGAAAGGAGGTGAAGCATATGAAAGCAGAACAAAAAGAATCATATGTCACGCCAGTGTTCGCGAAACACGAGTTGTTGCGAGACATCACTGCGACGCGTTCTGGTAAAGGCAATTGCGGTTTTGGTAATGGCGGTTACGATGGCGTGCCGGGAAATTCGAATTGTCAGGACATCACCCGTTGATCAACTTGGCAGCGCTGGTTCGTGAGTTGATCAGATGTTCAGTGGGGATCCACGGACCCAGGCGGGGGTTGCTCAAGTCCAAGACCTGGGCAATCCCCTCTCTTACCAAGGGAATACACGGTTTAAGCCGTAGCCTGGCCTCGTACCCATTCACTTCATTTGAGTCCGTTTTGTCGCTCTCATTAACACCGTAATAACACCTGCCTCCTGACCCCCCACCCTCGAGTGGGCGGCCCCCCCACCCGTCATCGGTTTAGGTACCATATTGGTTTTGCAACACCAGGGCAAAAGCGGGAAGGCGGTGTCCGTAGTAGCGTGATAGCAAGAAGTGACCATGCTCACTTTAACCTGAACCCTGCTGAAGAGTCCCGCCGAGGTTCCATCTCACGACACCCAGCAAAAGGAATCCTCACCCAAAGAAGCTGATCGATAATGACTCAGAGCCTGATGGATCACGGTGTGTCATGGTGTTCTGGCACTGCCGTGGCACCACGACTGCCACGTGCTGGATTGTTTTGGTCTGCATGGAGGCCGAGCCCAACCTGCTCCAGAGGCCTTCTCTCTCTGAATGCTACCAAGTCTGCCAGGATTTCGGTGATCGTTCGACTTAAGCGGTTGATGTCATCCACTGATGAGGCATTCCCACCTGCCGCCTTCTTGCGATTGAAACAACGTACGGGCTTTCCCCCGTCGATAACCCAGAGTGAGTGCAATAATTCGTTTCTTCTACTTGCCACGCTTTCTATCCTATCCAAAATACGCCGAAAGTCCTCGCGGTCTTTCTCTTTGTAGATCAGCCACTCCTCGCTGGAGCGTAATTTCTCTACCAGGAGCGTTATCGGCAAGTCCTTCGTCAGAACCAGAGCCGTCCGTATCGCAAGCCCCCATGCTTCCCAGGCAAAACACTCCAATGAGATATGGAGTAAGGAAAAGCGGATGGTCATTTTGCCAAGGGCCTTCTCATAGGGGGCCTCATGGTGTGCTTGTGCCCGTAAATTCTTGTCCAACTCTCGGAACGCGTCAGTAGCAATGCCAGTATCTTTGCTCACCATCCCAATCCTTTCACATTTGCTCCTCAGTCTCGGGTATTTTGTCGAATAGAGAATCCCGTGCCCGAATCGTCAGCAAAGAGTGAGCCACGTCGATGGCGCGGGAAGAGTATGCATTCACACGTATTGTCGTATGTCTGGTAACAAGACGTGCGATGAAGTGGATCATTTGGATACATGTAGAACCCAAATGGATTCATTGTTCCTTACGAGCACCGTCGCCTGATCCAGGCAGTCTTTGTCTAATTGCCTATTGTCACAGGTCCGTCGAGACACATGTGGCAAAATCCCCCACAATGATCGTCTCCAATGATTCTTCCACCATTTTCTGCTGAAAGAGACTCGAATTGCAGTGGCACTCCTCTTGCTGGAGCTCACTCATGTGAATTGCGAGCGTACGGTATGCTCAGAGCATCCGCGGTGCCGTTCGCGGGAAGCGACGATTACGGCTAACACAACGACTGTGTTGATAGTTGAGTGTGATCGAGACATGCCCCGCCTACAGGTCAGTTTCAGCGAGGCGAAGCGATTGGGGGATATGGAAACCCTTGGAGGTGATTAGCTGACTATAATCTGTTAGAGAGGCACTTCGTAGAATAGTATATTAAGGATCAATAATTGTCTGATAGAACCTACTCCTACTTGTGTATGCCTCACAATTCTTGTAGATTCTCCAGCCGCAAACCAATTACCGACAATGGTTCGCTTATGAGCTTGCACGAAGAAGTTAAGCGATTTATGTACGTTTCCGAAGCCCTGCTCAATGAGAGTCTGAAAATAGAGGAACTGTCCAGCCTCGAAGTGGATCTCATTAAGCACTATCTATTCGAGATTGGCAAAAAGTTCCACCCGTCGGAGTCCCTGGAGGTAGGCTGGATACAGTGCGAGCATGACAGCCCAAGCTGGCAAAACCCTGACCAATCGAGATTGTCATGTTCTTCAGGCGGTCTGGGATCTGTTGATGCACAGGGAGATCGGGCACAAGAACTCAAAAAGTGGAATTCCTAAAACATCCTGCAGAGTTGCTGGTTATTACCAAATGATAATATGTGGGGTCTTTAGGACACGCTTAGCCACAGCTTCGTGATATAAGTGCGCGATGTCTACTCACAATCACTCCAAATCAAACCCCAAATCGATTGCCAAAAATAAGAGTCAAAAGAAGTTAGGCATTAGCATTTTTTATGCAAACCCCAAACTCAAACAAGTTCCAGACACCAGCCGCATTCCGTGGTTTCCAAGCTCTCGGCACTGACCACTAGCCAAGCGTCTTATTCTCGCTTCTCGTACGGAGACTGCTTCTAGTCAGGGCTTCGGCACACCCCGCCACTCATCATGGAGTTGAGACTCTTTCAAGGAATGCTGTACTGCCCCGTTTAATTGTGGACAGGTCGTGACTTGTTTTTGACTAACCACGTGGCATAGAAGTCGACCGGCGCTTGCATGTTCAACGCGCTGTGCGGTGCCTCCCATCTGCTCCCGTTTACGTTAGTACCCTAGGATATATCCCAGTGCCTCCTCCCCATTTCGCCTGGGTAGACTAAGCCTCCTGCACATACACAATGAACCTATTGGCCTACGAGAGGAGGTCGCAATCATGTCTATGACGGTTAAGTACTGTCCAACATGTAGTAATAGGTTGTCCTTCGACATCCCAAGGAATGAAGACGAACGAATGTACTACTGGGCAAAACTCCGAAGGCATGGTTCGGTCACTCGGCAGGGAACATGTGATAGTTGTGCGCGGGAGACTAGTGTGACGAGTTATCTGGCTCCAGATTGGGTCACGCAAACTGTATAGAGCATCCAGACCGTGACGGTGAGACTTGCTTACCACAAAGTCTGGGCAGGAAATGCTAGGCCCAGGTCTTTCTATGTAATGCTGCGACATTCACCTTCCCTCCGAGGTATTCGAGCACCATAGCCTCTAGCATTTCATAAAATCCGTCATCCTTGATCGCGAGCTCTACGGCTCCAGTCAACGTGGAATCAGATTCGATAAGGGCACAGAGGGCTCTGCTTCTATGACACCGTGCAAGCTCTAAGATCTCCTTCGCTTGGGCATACTGGGTTAGGGCGCTTCGGTATTCCTCCTTCACGTCCGCATCGAGCATGATGGACTCCTCCCTCGGGTGGGACACCCCCGCACCCTTGGTTAACCGTAGCTGCTTAGATCTAAGGGAGATGCAGGTGCTGGGCCGTGTTTAATGTCATGAGTGTCGGCGAAATAAGCCATAATAACTGTCTAATGAAGCACTGCATAAACAAATTGGCTCCCTAAGTGACGGATTTTGTCCAACCCCTTAACTGCTGGCTTCAAGCCACTTAAAAGTGATTGAGATCACTGATTACTTAAGTAGGAGCTAGTGTTGCAGCTCGTATTGAACCGCGTGCAGCAATGCATCGAGATCCAGGGGCTTCGAAAAGGTCTGCCGAGCCCCGAAGAGCCTGGCTTTCTGGAGTTCGTTTGCAGAGTGGCCGCTCATGGCGATGACCTTCACATTCAAGAACGCCCGGGTCAATTCCAAGATCACCTCCAGGCCATTCATCTCTGGCATCTCCAGATCCGTGATGACTAAATCCACGGCCTGCGCCCGAAACCGTTCGAGTCCCTGCCGGCCATCGGCTGCCTCACAAACCCGATAGCCGGCATCCTCAAGGTTGAGCGCGAGTAAAGTACGAAGTGACGTGTGGTCATCAATGATAAGGATGGTGGGCTGTTTCATGAGCTTGCCCCTCCTTTCATGTCGGAGCTCCTCTGAAAGCAACCAGTCTCCTCAGGCAGCCAGGGGTTCAATCGGATCTGAGTCCCACGGCAGCTCGACAGTCTCATCAATTGTCAGGGCCTCGGGGCTTACAATTCCTGCTGTTACATGGGTCTTGCGGTGCTGCTGTATGACGGCATCATGTCGGTGTCCGCAATTGAAACAGCGCCAGCTGCGACTCCACATCTCGCCATACCCAGCTTCCATATCGATCATGCGCTCTTCCATCATCAACCCCTGACAACGTATACAGCTCATCATCGCCCTCCTGTTGGTGGTCGCATCATCCTTGAGTTAACCGTATCAGGTATAGCGATTAGGGCCAGATTCGAATGAGGTACGTCGAAAGGGGGGTAATAGCGAGCCTGGCAAATAGCAATAGAGCGGAATGCTTATTCGCCATTATGTTTGATGAGATTCATGCCATATTGGGGCCACGTGCCAAAAGAAGACGGGTCATCGACGGAATGCCATGGCCGATCGCAGGGCCCGTGACCAGGAACCTGTGAAACGGAAGTCCCCCACACTAGGAATATTCCCAGGTAACGAAACCTATGCGGAATAAGTATGATATTCGCATGAAATTATGGATGTGTGTACTGGCTACAGCCGTTTTCTTATATAGTGGTGATAGTCAGGGCGGTACGATAGTGCGCGATTTCAGCGGTGACGCGATGCAACGTCATGACAGCCGCATGATGAACTCACCGCTTCAGCGCATCCCACCATTACTGGGATTGTCGTTCTGGCCATATATATCCTACCTTCCAGCTCCTTCCCTCACAGTTGTCAACGTCCAGATCAACCTTCCCGCAGTGGGCCCTCCCCCCCCCATACCGCCTCTCTCTCCGCAGGCCCGGCCGAAATTTTGGATCAACCGATGCGGGACCTTTGTCGAGATTGAGGTGACTCAGGCGACGAACGTAATGGAAGAAGAGCAAGCCCCCTGTTTTCACAAACAATAAAAATCCACACAGCACCAATCCGCAGTTGCAGCGGAACTCCCATGAAGAGGCTAGCAGAGGTTTCTGCAGTACTAAAAACCAAGGTCAATCGCCTGAGGTGGGGTTGTCACCCACGCAATTACCGCTGTTGTTTTCTTATAACGATACATCCTTACTGTACTTGGGCCAGTTTAAATTCAAACTTCGCTTTCAGCTTCTTTTCATATGGTATCAAGTATTTTAGCCTAAGCATTGGTTCCTCCAGTAACACCCACGACCCACACGCAACGACCAGAAGAGTGATCAACCAAAGCATCACGTGGCCATAAAAGCCGATTTGAAATGGCTGCAACGCCGCCGTGATCATACTGGCGACGAGCACATGCCACACATATAGCCCGTAACAACGTCTTCCCACAAATCTCAGGAATGGCGAAGTTAATGCACCGTACCATAGCGTCCTAGTCTTTAGACTAGCTACAAGACAAACGGCAAAACTAGCCGCTAGCAAAGAATATCCGAATACACTGAAAAACCATGGTCTTGTTTGTGGTAATGAGGGACTAAATGGTACCAGTAACGTGAGCACGATCAACCCCAATGCCGGAACCACAAGCCGCTCACATACTCGAAAAGTCTTCTGCCTCCATTCGTGAGAGTTGAGTAACACCGACATAAGGGCACCTGCGGCCAGCGCATCAATTCGGCAAAGTGTAAAAACATAGGTGGCGGGGTAATCAGTGGTCGAAGCCATTACTGCCCTCACGAGCGGCACGAACAATATCAAGCCGATGATCCACCATATCAGCCGAGTAGCGCTTACCATCCGCACGAGCAGTGGCCAAACCAAGTAGAACTGTTCCTCTATGGCTAAACTCCACAAGATCATAAACGCCAACGGTTGCCACCCATATATCGTGATGTGGATGTTTCCGAGGTAGAATACGTACCATGACCACCCGTCAAAGCCAGGCATCATCCGCAGCGGATCATCAAGTAGTGTCAGGCAAAACAGAATCAGCAAGTACATTCCAGCGAGGGGAAAAATCCGTAATGCGCGCCTTCCCCAAAAGACGAATGATGAAGAATCCCGATCCCTTACTCGAATCAGAATAGATGTGATAAGGAACCCGCTAATGACAAAAAAAAGATCTACGCCTATCCAACCGCCAAGACTCATCATGCCAACAAAGCCGAGCATGGACCATGCGGATTGTGCCCCTCCAAATTCCGGAAAGTGCTGAAACAGAAAGGGAGTGTGATACCAGAGAACCAGGAGGATCGCGACACCGCGCAGCCCATCAAGCGTAGGCAAGTAGGCAACGGCTCCGGCATCGCACATTGGCTCTGGATCTGATCTGAGATGTTCCACTATTGTTTTAACGAATGGAGAGGCAGTATTGCTCCAACTGCTGAGCGAACACGAGAAATTGATCTCCTCCCTGTCGGCGATAGTCTTCTTTCGGCACCCCCTCCTGCCGTTCCCGCTGAACCTGTTCGCACGCGCGACGTTCCGCTCGATTGATCTGCGGCTGTAATCGAGCCTGCTCTTCCAACGAACGACCGGCCAGGCTTTCCTGCATACGCTTTAACCCAATATAGTGATCGTAGAGTAGAGGTTCCTTCTGTACAGGTGGCATATCAGCCTCGGCCGCATACAGAATGACTGGGCACAGCAAGAATAACAGTACAACGAGTCTATGCAAGATAGTCCTCATCAGGAAAGTCGAATGCCATGTTGAGCCGGTATTGTATCGATCAGTTTAAAGTCTGTCTGCGTGGAGACAATGGTTTCTCCACGCTGCTCAATTGATCTCTCACCGATGGGCCCCAACCAATTGTCAGCCTGTTCCAAGTAGGTCACTTTATAGGGATCGATGCCCATGATGCGGCAACAGGTCGCATCGACGGCAGGAAGATTGCGCCCCATCACAAGGACACCAGCATGCTTAGGATCTCCCATAATAGGCCCGTCGCCTTCCATTCCTATCACTCCATCGACAATTGCAAAGTGCGGCTTCAACGTTGCGTTGATGTCGAGAATCGAATTCTGTATCCCCTCGTGATGCAAAACGTTCTTGGGCCACCCATAGTATCTCCCCGGCATCACCCCAAAGAGATTTTTCATCGACAGCGTAGCGCCGGTCCAATGATGGGTCTTCATCTTCGCCACGGAGACGATCCAATCGACCTCTTGGAACAATGCAGGAAAAGTCAGGGTTTTCATTGTGGTCTGTCTACCGGCATTCGGTAATGCATACCCGGTGATGTAGTTGAGGTCATGAAACTTAATTCGGTCTTCGGTTAAAACATCAGCCAGGCCGGACTCTTCGTACACGGCCAACGTGTCTCGCCGGTGCCCTGGCCCCTCTGCCACCATCACGGCGGCAGCGCCTAAACGAAGAAATGCCTCGATCGCCCCACGCAGGACCAGCGGATGTGTATTGATATGAGGAGCCTCTGAAGCCGTTTCGACCAGGTTGGGCTTGAGCAGAATCCGCTTTCCTTGGATTTCTGTTTTACGAATTCCCAACTCCACCATCCCAAGAGAAAGAATGCCGGCGATATCGAGCTGATAATGGGCTACTTTAGCCACAAAGGTTTCCGCCTCTTGCGGCAAGCGAAAATACCGTTTTGGAACAACCAGGGTCCCAGCTCCAATGACTAAACCACCCGCTAGAGCCCGCAAGACATCGCGGCGTGTAAGACCCTGGGGTGCTCGATAATCCGTGGGAAGATCCACAAAACTCCTATTTAGTTGAGAGCGACAGCAAGGCCCTTGTTCTTCGCAGTTGAAATGAGCGGACTCCGGCCACCGGTTTCCACAGCCAACCCTCCGAGAACCAGCAGGCAGAGGGCCGAGGTTTCGTACTCCCCGTACCGCTCCTGATTCGCCAAACACCGTTCAATCAGAACCGCAGCATTGGGTGGTGCGTATTGCCAAGCAGCCAATCCAAGCAAGCTCCAACCGAGCGAAATCGGCGTTTGTAATCGTGTCACTTCATGTTGGAGATAGGCCAGGCTGGCACGAACAGCATCACGTTCGACAAGGCCGGCCAAGCCGGCCAGTGCTGCACCGCTGCTTTCCGGCATGGGGCGCAGTTCCGTCCCCAAGACGAGAGCATTTCCATAATTCCAGCCTCCATGGGGCAATTGGCGATCGAGCACCATGCGAACGGCTTCCTTGACACGATCATGCTGCCCGAGTCCCACCGCTCGCAACGCCATCACCCCCATCGCCGTTGGTTCGATCCATGAATGGGTGTCACCAACCCATGGCCACCCCTTGAGCATGGGATCGTGTGCTGACGGCAGATCCGGGGTTCTTGGAAAGTGGCGGCCTGTCGTCTCCAACATAAAGCGGACGGCTCGCTGTTGTGCATCACGGCACGACTCTGTATGTTCCCAGGCCATGATCGCCAAAGCGGTTGGCCAAAATGAAGTGGGATGAGTCGTATCGACACAGAGCCGGCCGTCTGGAAGCTGATCTCGCATCAAGAGATCCCGTGCCTGATCGAGAAGCTGAGTCGGTCCGTCACATGCAGAGAGGGCGAGGATACCCCATGCGGTGGAGTCAACCTGATAGATCCCCCCAGGCTTCCCAGGAAATCCCCCGTCGGCCAGCACACGACCTAACAGGGCTACTTGACCGTCCGCTCGTAAGGGCGAATCCACCAGTTATAACGCTCCAACCTCGCAGGACATCTACTTGCCGAGCAAGAGAGGAAACAGCTCTTTGATCATCCGAATAGCAGCAGGCCCGATCGTGACGATAAACATGCTGGGGAAAATGAAGCACACGAGGGGGAACAAGAGCTTGACGGGCAACTTCGCCGCCATTTCCTCAGCCTTAAGCCGGCGCGTCGTCCGCATCGAATCGGCATGGACACGAAGCGCCTGGCCGATGCTGGTCCCAAACCGATCCGTCTGCACAAGCATCGCAACGAGATTTCTAACCTCCTCAATGTCCGTCCGCTTGGCGAGATTGCGCAGTGCAACCTGGCGTTGCACCCCGGTTCTCAATTCCTGCGAGAGCACATTCAATTCATCCGCGAGGACCGGATGGGCCTGACTCACCTCTTGCCCCACACGGGCGATCGCTTGATCCAATCCCAGGCCAGCCTCCACGCACACAACCATCAAATCCAAGGCATCAGGGATAGCCCGTTGGAGAGTATCCTGCCGTTCGGCGATCACACGCTTCAGCCAGAACGATGGAGCATAGTACCCGCACGCAGCCAAGGAGACATAATAAAACAGCATGGTGGTGGTAGTGGGAAAGCCGAGGAGCTTCACGGGAACCATCGTGAACAAGGTAACAAGTACAACGGCCAACAGTAGTTTCGCCCCGACAAAGAAGATCGGGGCTTTTCTCCCCCGATATCCGGCCGTGACCAACAGCTGGCGGGTCGCTTTGACCTCTTCCACATCCGATGGCTGATTCCATTTCGCAAACCATTCGAGTAATGCTTGAAGTTGCGCCTGCATCGTCTCGAGAAGAGTCGCTGAAGGATTCCCTTCGTCAAGACCATGCGTCTGCCCCTCCGTGCGTCGGCGCCAGACCTCGACGGTCTCTCGTCGTTCTATGAACACATACAGAGCCGATCCCAACAGCATAATCGCGAGAAATGCACAGAACGCTGCGACAAGCGGAAGTTCCATGTGTAACTCCTTAGACCTTGATATCAACCATGCGTTTCATGACCACTGCGCCAAGAATCATCATGATACTTCCGAAAGTCGCAAGGTTTTGACCCATGGGATCGGCAAACAACACCTTCATATACTCGGGATTTATCTTGAAAAGCGCGATCCCAATGACAATAGGCAGTCCCAAGAGAATCGCGGCAGACATGCGCCCCTCGGCAGAAAGAGCTTTGACACGCAGCTGCAACTCAAACCGCTGCCTGATCAAAGAAGCCAGCGAATCAATGATCTCAGCCAGATTTCCACCAGTCTCTCGCTGAACCAGGACAGAGGTGATGAAAAACCGGAGATCGACGCTGTCTAGCCGATGGGTCATGTTCTCAAGGGCTTGAGGCAGCGCCACCCCCATCGACACCTCATCGAATACTCGCCTAAACTCTTTCCCAATGGGATTTGCCGCCTCTTCTCCCACCATTTTGAGTCCCACCGAAAACGCATGACCCGCCCGCAAGGCCCGTGAGACAAGTTCGAGGGCCTCAGGGAGCTGGCGTTCGAACCGGGCAAGTCGCTGGCTTTTCTGCCAAACCAGATAGAAATAGGGAATCGAACCCAATAGGGCTGCGGTCATGACGGCAAGGATGAACTTTTGCACCATCGACATCACCACGACGAATCCACCCAGCGCAAGGACCCCCGCTGTGAGGATGAACACCCCGAGTGGCGTCTGGCAATCCGCCTGTTGGTGAAGCACTTTCAGGACTTGCAGCTTTTTGACCCGTTTGAGCAGATCGTTAAACCAGGGGATCTCGCTCATTGTGTCTTTGCGCACAATGTCGGAAGAGCCCGCCTCGATCGGGGCAGACCAGTCCTGCATCCGCTCAATTGCGCGGTCGGCTCCCCGTGGCGCGACCACCCGGTAGGTCAGCCTGCAGGCGTACATGAAGAGGAGGATCGTGCCAAAGATACCGAGTCCAATCAGTGCAGTTAACATTCGTACACCTTCATTGGATCAAAGATCGTGGCCGGAAGCACAATGCCCTTGGCGGCCAATCGTTCCGCAAACTTCGGTCGCACACCTGTCGCCTTAAATCGACCCTTGACCTTCTGGTTTTCGTCAAGACCGGTCTGCTGAAAGACAAACAATTCCTGGAGCGTGATGAGGTCGCCCTCCATCCCGACAATTTCCTGGATGCTGACCACCTTCCTTGTCCCATCTGACAAACGGGCAATCTGAATAATCACGTCCAGTGCCGATGAGATATAATGCCGCATTGCCTTTGGCGCCAGGTTGAACCCAGCCATGGACACCAACGTTTCGAGTCTTGTGAGGGCATCTCGGCAGGAGTTGGCATGTACAGTCGTCAACGATCCGTCATGACCTGTATTCATGGCCTGCAACATGTCCAAACTCTCGGCACCACGAACCTCGCCCACGATGATGCGGTCAGGACGCATCCGGAGGGCGTTCTTCACAAGCTCACGCTGCGCAATTTCACCCTTTCCTTCAATGTTTGCCGGACGCGTTTCCAATCGCACGACGTGCTCCTGCCGCAACTGCAGCTCGGCCGCATCTTCAATCGTCACAATCCGCTCGGTATTCGGGATGAATCCGGACAAGATGTTCAGCATCGTCGTCTTGCCTGTGCCCGTACCACCGGAGATGAGTACGTTCAGGCGCGCCTGAACGATCCCCTTCAATAACTCGCCGATTTCAGGGGTCAGCGACCGCTTCTCAGTCAAATGGTGCAACTGTAACGGATCCTTGCTGAACTTCCTGATCGAGAGCGACGGCCCGTCGATGGCCAATGGAGGAATGATCGCATTCACGCGAGACCCATCGGCCAATCGTGCATCCACCATCGGCACGGACTCATCGATTCGACGCCCGATTCGGGAGACGATTTTCTCGATGATCTTCCTCAGATGCGCATCGTCTTTAAACCGAACCGGCGTCAGCTCGAGACGCCCGGACCGTTCGACAAACACCTGTTTACTTCCATTGACAAGGATGTCGTTGATCGTGGGATCCGACAAGAGCGGCTCTAACGGCCCCAAGCCAAGCACCTCATGCAATACGTCCTGCGTAACTTGAGCTCGTTCTCTCTGATTCAACGGAACGGATTCTTGTTGCAGCAGTTGCTCGATCAATTTGGTCAACTGTTCGGTCACCACATGCTGTGACATCGTACCGATCGCGTTCATGTCGAGCAGTTCGATCACACGTTGATGAAGGCGATCCTTCAGTTCCTGATAGTGAGTACCCTGTTCAGCTCCATTCACCAATCTTGCAGATAACATGGTGCCTCCTGATCCTCTTTCGCGTTCACCTACATCAAGGCTTCACGACTTATACGGCAGACGGTTTACGCCTCATATCCAGACTGAGGCTTGGAAAGTACCGCCCCAACAACGACTGGCTCTTCGCCTGTCCCTTTGGGGAGGATCCCGCAGCATCCTCGTGACTGCCGATTAGTCGTCCGACCTCGCGTAGATACCATTGTCCAATGAGGGTCTTTGAGGCCACCACCGTCAGCGGTTTCCCATGCTGAAGTGCCTCACTGGCCGATCCATAGTCATTCGGGATGAGTCCGGTGATCGGGAACTTCAACATGGCCTCTGTTTCCTCGAGAAGATCCTTCTGGTCATTTTCATAGCGGTTCATGACGAGGGCAACCTTGCCGGCGGGATGCCGTGCTTCAGCCAGAACGTCCAATAACCGCTTGGTCCGTCGGACTGCCGGGAGCGTCAATGTCGTCACCACGAGGACTTGATCGGCACTATCCAGCACCTCTCGAATCGATGGGTCGAGGATGTGCCCGCAGTCCACGAATACATGCCGGTGGAAGGATCGGAGAAGCGCCAGGACCCGCATCATGTTTCCAGGAGCTGACTTCCACTCCTCATAGGCATCACAGCCTGAGGCGAGAAAGTACACCCCGGATGAGTGCCGCACCAACGTGCTCCGGATGATGGTTTCATCCAGGCGTGAAATGTCTCTCGTCAGATGCGCCACACCTTGAGCAGCAGGCAGGTCCAGAAACAGACCCAGCTCTCCACCCTGCACGTCCAGATCCACCAAGGCGACTGGTTCATGTCGTTGGACCTGTTGGACCGAGACGGCTAAATTGGTGGCCACAGTACTTACCCCCACCCCGCCTCTGACGCCGAAGACGGCCACGACTTTACCGGCCTCCATCTCCATACCTGATGTCTTAGAGGCGAATCGCTCCTCGAACCGCACCAGAGCTGGTTCGACATCCTGTGTTGTAAGCGGCTGCGGCAGGAACTCTTTGACCCCGACGCGGAAGGCTTCCAGCAACAACTGCGGATCCATGTGCGAGGCAGTCAAAAAGATCTCAAGATCCGGGGTCATACTGAGAAGTTGGCGAACACGATCGAATGTGTGCTGGGGGCGAAATTCGTCCAGCTCAAGCAACAACATATCGGCGACACCGGTGCCCTGCCCCTTGGTAATCAAGTAGTGGCGCCGGCGCGAGGCGATGTCTTCAAACGTCCGCCGGACCTCTTCGTTCCGACAATCGATCGAGACTGCAATCAGTCGGGCCATGTGCGATGCACTCCTGGGTTGAATGCCAGCTGACGATTACTGGACGAGACCGGGAATCGTTGCACTCACTCCGTAGGCAGGACCGCCTCCGGTCGTATTCCCTTCGAAGATGTTGCACAGCACCGTCGCATTGATCGAAAAGTTTGGCGCGCCCTGGACACTTGTGACTCTGGCCTCGGCAAATCCCACAACAGGAAGGGCGCCCGAATTTTGATTTGACGCGCAGTTCGGAGAGTTATAGACGGGAACGAACACGTCCCAATTGCCGTTGGAATCTTTCTTTGCGTTGTAGAGCTGTTGCAATTTCGGAAACACCGAGGCCAGATTGCCGTTGGTAAAATTTAACGTGTTTCCCGGAGACACTCCTGGAGCCTGGTAGGTGTCGAGACGCAAGCCGTCGACGATATTCTTCAGCGTGTTCGCGTTCGATGGACTTTCGTTGAAGGTGGTCCACGCAGCGCAGGCTTGCGGGGTTCCGTCATTAGGATAGAACTTGATCACATCGCCACACCCATATGTGTTGAAATAAAACGTGGAAATCCCGAACGGCGCATCCAGCTGCCCCGGCGCCACTGCACCGACAGGCGAGAGATCGGCAGTCGCGGACGCGCTGACGTTGACACTGTTCAATCCGACGACATGTGCGAGAAATGTGCTGATGGGACCGTTCGCTGCTCCATCACGTCTCGCCGTGACACGGACGGAGTGCGGTTGAGCCCCCGTAGGAGCAAAAGTCAACGTTGTGGAGTTCCATTTTCCAATGGCAATATCCCCTGCGCTAATGGAAAGGGATACACCGGCCGCTTTATTTGCCGCTCCAACGGATTGCACCGCAGCCACGATTGCCGCCTGGTCCCCACCGGTTAATGTATAGGTCTGCTGTGCGGCGGTAGTCATGCCTTGATATAGGGCGCCCAGCCTCCGAGTTCCAGCCAAGGCGCCGGCATCCGCCGCGTTCTGCAACTCGTTTCTTGCCACAAGCGCATGGCCGATATCGATCGCGGCCGCCGCAGAAGCCAACAAGACCAGGAGTAAAATCGCGGTCATCGCAGCCACCGCCCCCTGTTCGTTCTTGAGTGAGGCCCTGGGCCGTTTGTGCCAGTGCTTACTCATGGGTCATCACCACCTGTGTATTAATGATGAGGGGATTGGGAATTCCAATGACCGCTGGAAGATAAGGAACTAAAAAATTATATTGATACACCACGCTCACGGTGAGGGCAGCCGGATAGGCCAATTGTGCACCGACTGGAGTAAAGGTCACACTGGCCGGGCTGATTCCGGTCCCCGTCAGATAGTTGTTTGCAATTGCCGTAATCGTCGCACCGCTAGGCTTGGTGGTCGCTGGCGCTCTCGCCACAATGCCGGCCCTCGCCCCTTCCCGTGCCGCGTTCGTGACGATCTCGCGGCCGTACATCATCCTGCCGAATTCGATAATGCCGAACAGAATCATGAGGAACACTGGCAGCAGCAGCGCAAATTCCACTGCGACGATCCCCCGCTCACTCAATATTCGCTTGGTGCTTGTCATACGACGACCATGATCCTATTAACGGGTCTGGATACCGCTTGTCACAACCGAACGGCCCAAATCGATATCGGGTTTTTCAAATGACTTTCGATATGCTCCCATGGCGGTGGCATTGGCCTTTCCATCCAGCCCCTCAACGGGCGCGAGATCTTCACCCGCCGTTGGGTTCATGATCTGGCCGGCGCGCATCTGTTGATAGGCCGTGCCCCAATTCGGACTGATCGTCGTCGGCGCACAGGCCCCGATCATCACACTGGCGGTCATCGTCAACATTGTCACGAGTCGTGTCATGGTTCTCTCCTTCTTCATTTCAATCTATCGTGATGAGGCCTGTCATTACGGCATCAGATGCCCGACGCGACCCTCCATCGCAGTGCCCATGCTGATGCGGTTGGATAGCATTTCAGCCGCAGGCGACCGCTGACCTGCCTTGCCGCCATGGCCGCTCTTTTCGGGAAATCCCATCAAGTAGTACTCGAAGTCGTTCGGTTCCACATAGTAGTCAGTGGGCAGCGTCTGTGCATTCATATCGAGCGGCTTGACCAAATGGGGAGTCACAATGATCACCAATTCTGTCTCATTCTTCTGGAATGAACTGCTGCGGAACAGGGCACCGAGAATTGGCAGTTCGCCTAGGAACGGAACCTTTTTCATCGACTCCCTGACGTTGTCGCGCAACAACCCCCCGATGGCAAAGCTCTGTCCATCGGCCAATTCGATCGTGGTCGTCGCCCGCCTCGTGGTAATAGCGGGGACAATAAAGCCTTGCAGCCGGAGGGCGTTGGAGAAGTCCAGCTCTGAGACCTCAGGCGCCACGTTGAGGCTGATGTGCTTGCTGTTCAAGACATTCGGCGTAAAGACCAATCCGACACCGAATTTCTTAAACTGGACGGTGATCAAACCGAAGGCTTGCGGCACCGGAATTGGGAATTCTCCCCCGGCCAGAAACGCGGCTTCCTGTCCGCTCAACGCCACCAACGTCGGTTTGGCCAACACTTTCAGCGCATTTTCTTCTTTGAGCGCATCCACAAATCCCGTCCACGAGGTACTCGCGGCGTTGAATCCAAACGCGCCCTGGATCAATTGCGTCGCCTCGAGGGTCGCGGTAGCTGTCTGACCGATGGGATGAGACAGAGTGGCAAGCCTTGTCAGGTTGCCCAAAATGGAGAGGCCAAAGTAGTCGTTCCCGAAGCCGGTAAAATTCAACCCGAGCCGTTTGATCAACTCTCGGCTCATCTCGGCCACGCGGACTTCCAACATGACTTGCTGCACGCCGCCCACTTGCATGGCATTCACGACCTTCTTCGGAGCATAGGCCTCCGCCATGCTCAAGGCGAGGTTCAAGTTGTTGGTATTGGAGGCCGTGCCCAAGAGCGTAATGTGGTCGTGATCAGACGTAACCAGAATGCCGTGTTCATCCGGCAAGGTCTTATGCAGATTCTCTTTGAGGCGCGTCACATCCGGGGCGATCACCACGTCATACATGCCCATCATCTTGCCGCTCTCGTTCCAGAGCGTCACGTTCGTCACCCCTGTGGTCTTTCCCGTCACATAGATCTGGGTGGGCGAGAGGACCACCGTATCCGCCACCTCGGGATTGGCCAATGAGGCTCGTTTGATCGCTACGGGCAGGTCCAACACCTTTGACTTGCCCACGGTCAATTCAAGTTTTTGGACGTCGCGATTCTCTCCGGCACCCTGAACCGGAGCTTCCCCAAACGCCTGGGACCCGGCCAAGATCGTGACGGCACAGCTCAGAATCGTGATCGCATTTCGTAATCTCATCGTCATATTCCTCCCGCCTTCTTGCCAACTGCCCGACACGTTAGAACTTCACCGAATTCACCGACGTCCCCTTGATCACTTCAATCGTAACCGTCTGGACATCAGGATGCCCCTTGCTTCCAGGCGGCTCGGGATAGATCTTGAGAAAATTCAGGACTTTCTTTGGGGCATAAGCTTCAGCCACCGCCAGAATCTGACTGAGACGCGCCTCGCTCGACACAGTCCCGAACAGCGTCACATGGTCATGCGCACCCCTCATGCGAATATTGGTTTCATCTGGCAGCAATTCGGCCAATTGCTGTTTGAATCGGACAAGATCCACCCCGACGTCTAGGTCAAGTATAGCAAGCACTTGGTCATCCTTCCCCCACAGGGTCAGATTGGTCGTGCCGTATCCCTTGCCGGTCACATAAATCTGCTTTGGGCTCAGTACCATCGCGTCGGCAATATGCGGATCCGCCAGGGACGCCCGCTTGATGGGCACGGGCATGGTGACCACCGTCGACTTGCCCACCACCAGGCTGAGCTGCTGAGAATCTTTTGAGAAGGATACCAGCTGGATGTCGCTACTCTTTGCCATGGCAGTCAATGGCCCTGCCAGCAGCATCCCGCCGCAGACCAGAGCCACTACCCACCGTCCATGAACGCGTGATCGATCCTGTCTAAGCAACATTGCGCGCCTCCCTCAATCTCTAAAACATTATTTCCTTACGGACATCACCCTTGATGATCTCGACCCGAAAACCGCCTTCGCCGTTATCAGTCACAGCCGCCTTGGGACGATATGAACTTAACAACGATCCGACCTTTGCCCCTTTGGTCATCACTTTTTCGCTGTTGAGGGAATTCCGAAGTGCCAGCCGCAATTTCCCCTGGGTCGACGCCAATGCCAGCTTCTCCGCGTCGTCTACGTCCACTTCGACCGTGATGACTTGCACCTGCACCGGCTCTTCGTCTTTCCCCTTCCGTTCCATCTGCGTGCCGGCGGCCAATACCTTCACATTCTCTAAAATCGTCTTGGACACAGTCTGCTCCGGTTTCCCTGGAACCAGTTCAATGGTCACCATGACATCGACTCGATCAGCCGGCTTGATAAACCCGGCAACTCCGATCACATCATCGACCTTCACTGACATGGCCCGCATATTCACATCGGTCACGGCTGCAACTCCTCCGCTCGTCCCGACGGGAGCCAATTTCGATTCCATGAGCAGCTCATTCCGCTTCACATTCGCCAGGAGCACCCGGTCTTTGACCGCCTCGACGGTTGTAAAGTGTCCTTCCGGAATCACACCGGGTGGCACCTCCTGCAGCATGACCATCTCGGGTGTGAGCTTAGTTCCCCACGCGATATCGGCATTGGCCATCACCACTTGGATATTCGCACTCGTAGGCAATGGAGCGGCCATCAACCGGTTCTTCTCGTTTTGGAGCCAGGAAAATACGAGAACACTCGTGATGATGCCGAAGACGACCGACAATCCGAAAAACGCCAGAGGCCGATACCGTTTCATTGCCCATCCTCCTCTTCAATCCCACCCATGTGATTTCTGGTTTGTGCCCTGTTCATAGGTTACTCTCGCGCATGGGACCAACGAGTAGTTACTTGGTCAACCCTAGCGCAGTCCCGCGCTATGCCTACCCCCCAAACGGTCGGACCCCCCCGAGAAACAGTAGGGTACCAACGGCGATCGCCAGTCCATACCGCAATTTAAACGGCAACTGTAACTCCCTCACCCCAGTCGCTCCGCCGGTCATCACCGTTCCGTAGGTCGCACACGCTAATTTCCTGGATGTTGCGGTGAGCCCCCATTGATAGCCCATGGCACCCAACGCATAGACACCACCCACCATCATGGAGAGCGCAACAACGGAGAGGACAGCAGAGGGACCGAGCATCGCACCAATCGCCGCCATTAATTTCACATCTCCTGCTCCAAGCGCCTTACTGAGATACAGCAGGAAGAACAGTCCCGTTCCCAGGCCAAGGCCGGCCAAGCTGGATAGGGCACCGGTTAGACCACCGATCCAGGCCTGAATGAGAATGCCAAGGCCCATTGCCGGAAAGGTGAGCCAGTTCGGAATGCGGGATGATCGAAGATCCGTCACGATCGCCGTGCCGAGCACTGTAACCAACAAGAGGATAATGATCGATAGTTCCAAGGTCATGCCTCCGCGGTCGTCCTCACTTGCCAAACTCTCTTCACGCCTTCACGTCTCGCCGGCTCAAGTGTCTTGCCGGAGACCGGCTGGCCCACGCATGGGCCAACCGCCCCGAAGCCGCATAGGTGCACTTAGCTCGCAACAATGCCTGCGGCATTGGTGAGAGACGTGCCGATGGCGTTACCTAACAACGTGGTACCGGCAACCATTCCGAGCGCGATCAACCCCAGCAGGATGGCATATTCCGCTGCAGAGGCGCCTTCTTCTTCCTTCACAAACTGACGAATGACGTTCAACATGGGTAATCCCTTTCTTAGATTTTTAAGATTGAATCTAATGCAGCCAGGACAGTTTTTATGACTTGCCGCTCCTTCGCGTGCGACCAGTGGCGTCTCTCAGAACTGTTTTCACCTCCTTTTTCTTGCTCGTCTGTTCACAGCCAAGTCAGCATGTCATTGGTCCAGTACATAGCAAGTGGCTGGCCAGATCTGGTGTCTCTCCAAACTTGATGATTTTTCAGCACACGCCCGTTGACTTCACATCACCTGCGGCACGCGCGCCTCAGACTAAGATTGCCAAACAGCCTGAAACTAGGGCTTCGGCGCCGCAGTGCACGGATTCAGCTGGGACCGCTGCCCTGATCGTAATCAGAAAAATGGTTTTGTTTGACCAATGGTCAGGCTCGCGGCATGCTGACTCTGTACACTCACAACTCACACCAGAGGAGCTGGCAGTGATGATATCTCGACAACCTCGAAGACTATGGCTCTCGATGGGGCTCGTGGTCGGAACCTCGGCGTTAACCGCTTGCGGGTGGGCCAAAGATCAGATCACTTCAGCTACTGATATGGCGGAATATCGCAAGCTCGTGGATGAGCAGAAGAAGCAACAAGAACACTTGGCTGAGGCAACTTCCACGACTCCTGAACTGACGGCGGAAGAGCATGAACGCAAGGGAGATCTCGATGCGCAAACTCGGAATTATCTGCTGGCGAGTTTACACTACGACAAAGCGTTAAAGGCCGATCCCACCCGTAACTCAGTCCGCCTCAAGCTAGGACAGACGCTTTTACAACAGGGCTTGCTCGATCAAGCCCTGACGCAGTTTCAAGACCTACAGACGCGTGAGCCCAATTCTGCGCAGGTTTACGAGGGCGTCGGGCAGATCTACTTGCGCCAGGGTAAGTTGGCAGAATCCGAGAAGGCTTTAACGAAGGCCATCATGCTTGATCCATCGAGCTGGCAATCTCATAACTTACTCGGCCTCTTGTATGACCAGAAAAAACTCCATATCGATGCCATTACGTCCTATCATGCAGCTCTAATCTATCGACCGCGCGAACCGAGCGTGTTGAATAATCTTGGTCTCGCTTATGCCCTGAGCGGCAATTACGAATCTGCCATCGAGGCTTATGAGCAGGCCATTGCAGCCGGTTCTAACTCTGCTAAGCTCTTTAATAACTTGGGCATCGCCTATACCCATCGTCGCCGGTTTGTCGATGCACTCAATACCTTCAAAAAAGCGACGGATGAACCACGCGCCTATAACAACCTCGGCGTCGCCCTCCTCGGGGTCGGCCACACCAAGAAAGCCGTCGTCTGCTTCGAGAAGGCCATCGAACTCAGTCCGCAATACTATGAGAAGGCTTCGGAGAATCTTCGGCTTGCCCGTCAAGCAGTCCCTAACGCCGCTAATGGAACGGCTGCATCGAATGCGTCCGAGGTGGGCTCCTGTCCATAGGGTGGCATCCTATGGCCTTGATCGCCCATTTGATCGAAGGTCTTCGATATTTGATTCCAACACCTGCTGCAGTTCCCTTCTTCGTGTTGGGTTCAAGCCATAGATCTGACATTCAGACATGCTTCCTCTCCGGATAAGCCAACCCCTTGCGACGAGATCATTGAGAGCTTTTCTCACACCCATTCGATCGACAGTAACGCCGTGCGCGCGAAGCCACCAGTGCTCGATCCCCTCAGCCGTATCCTTCGCGTCTGGATGCGATTGGAGATACCAGAGTAGGAGCCGCACCACACTGTTGCTAGTTGGATACTGATCCGGACTTTCCACAGTCGCTGGTCAACAGCAAACCCGATGCCGAGCGAAACTCTCACGGATCACCGTGAAATGTTTATTGATACGCGGCCTGATCATTTCGGCTGCGGCGATCACTCCTCAGGCAACGCACGGCTACCCATCAACACTATGCCGCAGAAAAAATACGACGATCGAGACCGTGTTTATGGAGCAACCGTTGGAAGGCACGGCGCTCTTTTTGCGCCGCTCGTGCAGCCTTGGAAATATTCCCCTGGTGCTCGGTAAGAATCTGACTCAGATATGTCCGCTCGAACTCATCGATCATCTTCGCCTTCATAGCCTGAAAGCCGCACTTATCGATGATTATCCGCTCTGGCACATATATCGCGGCTGATCCAGACGGTTTATAATCAGGCAAGTCAAGGTCCGAAACTTCAAGTGCATCGCCCTTCGCCATCGCTGTTGCGCGGTGTATTACGCTCTGCAACTCCCTTACATTACCCGGCCATGCATAGTTCATCAGCTTCGTAATGGCATCGGCAGATAGTTGAACATCGCCCTTTGCAAATTCACCAACGGCGCGCTTCAGAAACTGTCTGGCCAACTCGGGAATATCTTCCCTTCTGTCACGCAGCGGAGGAAGCACCAGGGATAACACATTCAATCGATAGAACAAATCTTCGCGGAATTGGCGGGCTTCAACCAAATACCGCAAATCTGTGTTTGTGGCGGCCACGATTTTCACATCGACCACTCGACTTTTTGTGGAGCCCAGCGGTCTGAATTCCTGATCCTGAAGCACACGCAAGAGTTTGCTCTGAGCCACCATATTGAGGCTATTGATCTCGTCGAGGAACAAGGTCCCTCCATCCGCCTCGTAAAACAGCCCATGTTTTTCGACGAGTGCGCCAGTGAACGCACCCTTGCTGTGACCGAACAACTCGTTTTCCACCAGATAATCCGGCAAGGCCGCACAATTCACGGGCACGAATGGTTTTCCTCTCCGCTCACTCGAATAATGAACCGCGCGAGCAAACAATTCCTTTCCTGTCCCTGTCTCCCCTGAGATCAATACTGTCGACTTGGACCTGCTTACGAGCGGAATCATGCTTTTGACACGAAGAAAACACCTGCTGTTCCCGATCAGAGTTTCATCCCATTTAAGCATACTAAGGTCGTCTCCTTGCGTCAGCGCTCTTCGGCAGTGTCATGCATTGCTTCCTTTTCATCCTTCCTTGATTAACACTTGTCCCGGTTAGGTTTGTGTACCCTATTGGAACGTCGCCTCTTTGGTTTTCTGTTCAATACGACCCATGTGACCGAGGCTAGAACGGATCCGGTCTTCTGCCCATACCAAGCTGGGAGGGGGCCGCATATACGGACAGGGTACTGCTTTGGAAGGGGAAACCTACCTTACTCTTGAATTACGAAAACACGAACCCACGCTCCCAAAGGCTTTGACCGTAGTGCTGCAACCCAGCTCCTATCGCAGCGTTGGTTGGACAGTGATAAGACCCCCGTGGCAATAGGAGGCCCCACACAGAGCGTGCCGACCACCATCAGCCATGTGAGTGTGGTCATGCTGCATTAACTCGGTTCTGGTTCTCAGGAATTGCTGGATTTCTAATCGTGTATTGCTACCTTGAAAAGATCATCCACGAGGTAATAGTGAAAATCTCATCACTAGCTGGAATAGTAGGCGGCATCGGAGGTCTGTCTATACTCCTGTTCATAACAGGACATTTCAATTCAACGGTACCCTTCCAGAAGCCCTCGGTTTCCAAAGACAGAGCACAGGTGGTTGCCACAATCGGAACACGTTCTATCACGCTGACGGAAATTGAACAGGCTGTCGCTCTTCCTCTGTACCAGGTAGAAGCGCAGCGGGCCAAGCTGCTGAATGAGTCGGTACAACACCTCATCGAAGAGGAGCTACTTGCGGCCGAAGCCGCCAGAGTGGGCATATCCATTCCTGTTCTCATTGAGGAAGCAGGCGAATCTGAAACAATCGTCAAACTCGCCAATCTGCCTGGCCCAATTCGACGTAATAAGCAGACCACCGAGGATGTATCCAGAATTCGCCAAGCACTGTTGGTTCAATTACGACGAAATACCAAGATCCATGTGAATCTTCCTCAACCAGAACTACCTGTGCTGAATGTCAGTGCCGATGACGATCCTTGGATTGGTGCCGCCGAAGCTCCAGTAACGATCATCGAGTTTTCTGACTTTGAGTGTCCCTATTGCAGACGTAGCGTACCCATTCTCAAAGAACTCTTAGTCAAGTATCCAAACAAATTGAAGTTGGTCTACCGCGATTTCCCAGGCCCGAATCATCGGCAGGCTCAGCTTGCTGCTCAAGCAGCCCAGTGTGCCGCCGAGCAGAACCGATTTTGGGAATATCATGACGCTTTGTTCACTCGACCGGCCTCGGTAGTCGGCTGGAATTTCTCCGCTCTCGCTGAAGAGTTGGGACTGCATCAGACATCGTTCGACGCTTGCATGAAGGAAAACCGCTATCGCGATGAGGTATTAAAGGACCTTCGAGAAGGGCTGAAACTCGGAGTGACCAGTACCCCGACCTTTTTTATTAACGGGCGCCCATTAATCGGCGCAAGACCGTTATCTGATTTTCAGGCAATGATCGACTCACTTCTGAGCAAGTAATCTTAATCATAGGAAGGGTTCGCTGCTCAAAACATCATGAATTACATTAAGTTTATGCGCCAAATCATCAACAAGGCAGTTCGGGATGGAAAAGTTGAGAAAAACCTCCTTCGCCGGTACGATCCTTCCCGAGGTATCGACTGAGCAAACCAGATTTCTGACCTGGGAGGAAGAATCTGCCTTGCTGGACAAGCTGGCTCATCCATATGGATCCTGAGCGAAGTTGGCCAACGTAGACTTAGACCGAGGTAAACTGACTTTGCCACCGACAAAGGCCGGCAAGGTGCAGTACTCCCATTTTAATGAAGAAGCCATAGCGATATTGAGATGGTTCCAACAGTGGCAGCAATGGAAGTGGGTCTTTCCCTCTGAGAATCCAGCTATATGGATGGATCAGCCTAACCTCTGTTCGCGAGTCTTTGTTCCCTCTCAAGCTTGAGGTGTGACCTGGCACTCTTTACGACATACCTTTCCGAGGGCCCATCGCCGTATTGCTACGGCACAGTAGCACAGGTCTGGTGCGTCGCTATGCTCACCACTCCCCACCCACGTGAAGACCGCGACTGAGACAGTGGCTAGCTTCGGTAAGCCTATTCCCGCTCACCCTGAGCCGAGCCACACCAAGCTGGAAGAGGCTGTGGATCCAATTGGAACCGTGACAGTGGAGACTGCTGTGAACGGGAAAGTTCTCGAACTTATTGAAAAGGTTGGACCGGGCGATGGGATTTGCCCAACACAACTAGCTCGGGAAGCGGATTACCCCAGAAACACCAGTATACTCTATGATACTCAGGATCACGGCAGACGCAAGCCTATCAAGGGGTTTGTGTGCTGCCGTTGTCTCCTGTGTCATCCTATGTTATGCCCTAACCGTGACTCTTCTCGGATTCCAACCGTGACAGAAACCGTGACGGGAAAGATCCCCGCCGCCCTTTCGTCGTTGGCGGGGGTGCAACATGGGTCCTCTACGACTAGCCATGTATTCACGGCGATCCTGCTCCCCCAACGACCCCCGGGTCTTCTTAATGGGAAATCGCGCAAAAAAGGAAACCCCGCGTTTAAGCACCCCCCAACCCGTCATTGACGCAGAGGGATCAATCCTGTTCGGCTGTGAAAAGGATTAACACATTTACTAACTCTCACGATGAGTAAGTCCGACTGGGATTTGTTCGTTGTGATGACCAGCAGCAACGGTATCAAGATGTATGCGCGAAATCTCCAACCTACCGCCGCTATGCTGGGATTCAACAAGCTTAAAAACATAATTAGTTTTTGCCGTAGCTGCATTTTCCCCTGAGCGACGAGGTCCTTCCAGTTTAGAGGTGATCGAAGTTGATTTACTAAGGGAGCGGCCAAGTAACCAGTGTGTCAGAGTGACACACATCCAAATATTTTTGGCCCAAGGTGTTAAATGACTTGACTATAGAAATTCTCCGGCGTATTTAACCCTCCCAGAGAAAATCCTAATACACCTTACCTTTTCCCGGTGCGTGTCCACCCGAAAGAATGCTGCAGTACAGACTTATGTGGCTGGAAACAGTCAACTGGGTTAAGGAAGTGCATAAACAATTACTGGTTCCGACGTCGGAAGAGAAACTTGGAAGGCAAGTGACAGAATGGCATACCGTAATAAGCCGCAAGTACTAAATGTCGTGATTTGCTGTGATAGAGGGCTCTGTCAGGAACCACCACAATGTATCTCTGGCGATGATGAGATATAGGCGTGCGCATCGACGAGGGTGAAGAAGCTGCGGCGTCCACCCTTGAATACATTTTGATTCTAAGTGAATCAATTCGATTCATGCGCCGGGATAATTATCGATCCAGGGAAAAATACAAACGTCGAAATTGTCATCGTTTGTATGTGCCCCCACCATGGCTCGTTCTTTGCCTCTGTAGTGACGAATCCTAGTCATTAATAGGTAATTTAATTTAAGCAAGGTCGAGTTCTTGGTAAATATAATCTACAAGATTGTAACCAACGTCGCTGTTGGGTAGCTAAGTGAATATTGCAAGTAGATCATTGACATAACCAGGGAGACGCATCATGAACCTCGTGAATGTGATCGGTTGGAAAGCATGCCTCGCCGGGATCTTAGGGCTCATGCTGTGTGTGTCCGGCAACGAGATGGCGCAGGCCACGACGGGAGTCGGGCCCTATGTGGTTCCGCAGGTGCTCGACGCGGATGATAATCCCAACAACGGCATCGAGACGTGGATTGTGGCAAGCGAGGCATCCGTCCAAATCGGCAATGGGGTGGGGGCGAACAACGCGATGACCTTTAAGAGCTGTTCGAATGCTGCCTTAACCACTTGTACACCGCCTGGCATACCCGGTCCGGAATTTCGGCTCAGGGTGGGAGACAAAGTCATCGTGCATTACGTGAATAAACTCACGCCTTCAGATTCGGATCCAGAGGCTAAGTCGGGTATTCACTGGCACGGCATTGAGTTAAACAATCAAAGTGACGGCTCGGAACTGACACAGGCTGCGGTGGACCCAGAGGGTACATTCGATTATAAGTTCATCGTAAGCCGGCCGGGGATCTTCTGGTACCACCCGCATCACCGCTCGTCGACCAATCAAGTGGCCAAAGGACTCTACGGGTCGATCATTATTGAAGACAATCGGGGGGAGGCTCCGGGGTATGAGCAACGGCTCCGAAATCTGGGCGTGATCCCTTCGGCAGAGCAAACCAAGACGTTGGTGATCAGTGACATCACGGTATGCGGGTCTGGCCTCAATGGGAGCAATCCAGCCACATTTGACGGCAATCTGCCACACGTCAGCGGCATTCAATCGTGGCAGATCAACTACCAAAACCATCCGTTGACTCAGTCCCCGCTCATCCTCTGCGAAACGGATCCGCTTGATGCCAATGGAGTGTATACGCCGAATTTATACGGTGCCGGAGACATTCCGAACATTCAATCTCCCGGGTTGACTGGTCGTATGAGTGAAGGGTTTACGGTCCTGACCAATGGCGTCACTGTTGGCGCGAGGGCCGGAACGCCTGCGGCGCCGGGCGCGCTTGCAGCTGGGGCGGTGACACTTCCTGTCCAGGCAGGTCAGGGGCTGCGGTTGCAGATCGTGAATCCCTCGCCGGTCCGCTATGTTCGCCTTCTTTTGACGGACAACTCGGGGAAGCAAATTGACCTCGTTCGAATCGGTGGAGAGGGAGGATTCCTCAACAATGCCCTTGTTGAGGGGGGCAGTTCTGGTAAATTTGTTACACATTATGAGCTCGGCGAGATTCTGCTCCCGCCTGCAAGTCGTGCGGATGTGGTGGCGAATATTCCGGGTAACGCCGCCCAAAATTCCGTCCTCACCCTGTGGACCGAGGATTACCAGCGAGTGGAAGCCACATACTCGTGGCTGCCGACGGTGCCGGTGATGCATCTGAAGGTGGCCGGTCATGCGGCCCCTCAACCCAACATCGCGAACGGTACGGCACTGCTTGCGAGTTTCGGGGCGCAAGCGATGGTCAAGGTTCTCGGTGGACCAATGACTGATCTTGTCCTTGATGCCGGAGAAAAAGGGTCGCTGGATAAGGACATCAAGTTTACGTTCACTACTAACACTGGTGCTTTTGAAGCATCGGTGGAGGGTATCCCGATGCCGCGTGAATTCACAGGCTTTGGCGCAGATGGTATGGGCAACTTCGGCAGCGGCAATCCTTTTTATCTGGAATCAGCCCGGCATGCAATCATCGGCAATACGCTGGAGCTAACGATGACCAATACGACGGGGGCTCACCATCCGTTTCATTTGCACGGGTTTTCAGTGCAGCCGATCAAGCTGACCCCACGAGCAGGCATAAGCGGGCCCTCATACAACTTTCCTAAGGAGTTTCGGGACGTCGTGGATGTGCCTGGGAATTACACGCTCACCTTCCGATTCTCCATGGACGATCGCAAAAAAAACGATCTGTTGTCGGACCTGGGCGCCTTAGGTCGGTGGATGTTCCATTGTCACATTCTTCCTCATGCCACGTTCGGGATGAGGTCAGAGCTTCACGTCCACCCGACGCACTGACGCTGGATCGCCATGCGTGAACATAGATGAAACACTTGAAACCTCTAAAAGGAAGGCTTTATGAAAATGCGACATCTCTTATTGGCTGCTCTCAGTCTGCTGATGGGATGGGGAACATTTGGCGTAGCCCAGGCCGCTCCTCGTGCGGCAGTTTCTAAGGCTCCAGTCGTCTCATTCGAAGCTGGAGACAATCCGGGAAACTTTTTTACCTGTATTAATACGGGCAACTCGAAATCAGGATTCGGGTGTGTGCCTCAACTCGGACAAATCGGCACAGTGGGAGAAAAATCCCTCGCCGTCATTGCTCCCGGAGAAACGGTTGGGTTTCCCACGTATAGTGGAGAAGCCAGCACGGTCCATACGGCGTTGAGTTTGATTTACCCCACCGGAGCCAAAAACATGCCATTCAAGACAGCCATCGATGTTCGCGATCCGGCAAAGCGAGGCGTGGCCACCGTGACCTTGAATGATCCAGGACTCTACGTCTTCATCTGTGACATCCATGTCTATATGTTCGCGGCGGTCATCGTGGATGATCCCAACACGAAAGTGGATAGCCCTAACAACATCTTGCAGCAGTTAGGCTTAGGGCCCATTGGATTGGATCTTGGCAAAAAGATTTCACTGGTGAACGGCGTTACGGTCCCGACCTACAGCGATTTGGCGCTCCGTCTCTTGCGCACATTCTTTATTGCCACGAAGCCAGGGAATTGGAAAGATTACACCAAGGACTCGTGGGCACCAGTCTATCCGGCTGTCCCGGTGATTGTGTACGATGAGAATGGGAAGAGGCTTGACGTTCCGAATGTCGCTCCGGCGCTTGCGGCCTATGATCCTACTCTTCCGTTCAATCCATCAGCCCAATTGAGTGACCCAGGGACGGCCCCCGTTGGTGAAATCTGGGTCGACACCCAGTTTGAATTGACGGCGGGGAAGTCGAAGCCGGGGACGGCGACGGCCGTCACCGTCGATGCACACAACAAGTGGGTGTTGACGAAGAAGATCGCGCTCCCAACTCACAATATGAATCATCCCCACAACATGTGGACGGATCGAAATCAGACGGTGATCTATCAGACTCAATGGCTCGACGAGAGATTGACGGTGTTTAATAGAACGACCGGTGAATGGATGTATGATCTTCCGACGGGTCCCGCCCCCTCACATGTGATGACGAGAGTCAACAACGACCAAGTGCATGTGGCACAAAACGGTGGCAACAACGTTCGCGAGTTTGACGCTTTTAATCCTGCCTATGCCACCAACCCTCTTCCCAAGCTTCGGGACATCCCGATGGGACCGGGAGGGGAAGATGTGTTTACCGCCACCCATCCTCATGGTCATTGGATGAGCCATAATGGAATGAAGATGGTCACGCCCAATGAAAATCTTAACACCTCGACAGTGTATGACTTCACAGGCGATGGTGGAATCGCTGCCACAATTCCTACGGGTCATGTACCAATTGCTACGGGCATGATGCCCGATTCGAGCAAGTATTACGTGGCCAATTTTCTTGATAACACGATCACGGTCATTAATCCCGTGACGGGAGCTAAGGTCCATAATGATATCGATTTACTAAAGATTGGTATGAACTATTTCCCTCTGGATGTTGCGGGGCAGGGAAACATATCAGGTCCGGTTGGCGCCCTCCCGATACAGACTCCGGTGAGTCCGGACGGAACCAACATGGTTACGGCGAATACTCTGACCGGCACCATTACGGTTGTCGATACCCGGAAGGGCTCGCCTACGGAAGACCAGGTCGTGGCCATGTTGCCCTGTGATCCAGGGTGCCATGGCGTGCAATACGGCGCCAAGGATGGCGGTGGCTATTACGCCTATGTCGCCAGCAAATTCAGCAACGCGTTGATCGTCGTGGATCCAGCTCCCGGAGGGAATCCTGCAAATGCCACCATAGCCGGGCGCGTGTTGCTAGGGACGGTGGGGGCGACTACTACCGACTTTTCCATTCCCGATAGGGTGAAGGTAATCGGCCAACCGGGCATGGGCGGACAGGGCGTCCTGCCGATTCCGGTCGTCTACAACGGGTGGGTGCAGGAGCTGCCCGCCGAATGGTGTTCGAAACTGTCGCCGCAGCAGCGGAACCCGATTGGTAGTGATCCCTCGATAAACTGCCCATAACTTTATGAGAAGCCGAGAAGAAGGCGGTGATCACACCGATCGCCGCCTTCCGGTATTCCAACGGCGAAATCGGATGAATAGCTGAGGGAGAGGAAGAATCGGAATTAGTTGGTATTGGAATCTAACCGGGACGTCGAGCCGTATAATAAGATTGTGGGTGAGTTGCCGGACAGTCCGATGCCCCACTCGATTCGCCACCTATGGCTAGTGTTAAAGCGTCATGGAGCCCGACACGTCTTCAATTACTGGTCCTCCATAACAGCACTTGCCGAAGGGAATGCGCCGAAGACGGTGCAGGCACTTATGGCCGGATTGCAGGCGGACGAAGGCTGACAAGCATCAAGAGTCTACTTCGTATTGGGAACGTATTAGGATCTGGGCTTCCGTCCATGGATCAGAATCTGTGCCTGTACCAATGCGGCAGCTTGTGCCTCTTCTCTGGATGCAAAGCTGCCTTCAGGTCGTCCTCTGTTACATCTCCATCGTGTTGACTCGAACTCAAAGATGACATAGCGACAACTCCACGTTCCATCCGCATGCTGATCAGGAGTCGTCAGTTCGACCCAGCGTTTCTTGTTGTCGGGCATTGAGGTCTCCTCTAGGCTCTCGCCATCCATGACCATGAGCATCATTGACGCTCAGCTCCATAAGCAAGCCACAGGCCACGGCTGATCCCCGCGAATGCTGTGAATGCTGAATATCGCGGGTTTCCTCCAGAGGGAAGTTTCATGAGGTGAATCACAATTGATTCATAGTGAATATAAATGATTCAGGCTGCTTTTCGGGAAGAGCAGGGGAACAGTCCTGAATCTCCAGCATTTGTGAGTCTGCGTCCCCGTGGCCATCAGTGGTCTGCAACTTGCTGATGGCAGAGAACACGCGTCTTGGATCATCCAAATCGTAAGGTACCTATCATCGGGACGCCGAACGCTGACGACATTTTCCACACGGAAGCGCGGGGTAATACTGTTACAAACTTTTCGCATCTTCCAAAAGAGAGTACGGAAGGAGGATCGTATGATGAGAGCTAAGAGCCCGCTCGTCCAACAGACGTTGGCCGGGATTACGCTCGTCCTCGTTCTCGGTGTGCTCGCGATGATCTGGCCCGTCATGATTACCCTATTCCTCGGTGCGCTCCTGCTGCTCCAATCGTGCGGCGCCGAGCTGACAATGACGGCGCTGCATTCATAATGGGGAAGGAGTGAGTAGCCATATGCCGTGGATAATCGAAGCGATTCTCGTGAGCTCGATTGTG
Organism: Nitrospira sp.; assembly: GCA_024760545.1. NCBI lineage: Bacteria > Pseudomonadati > Nitrospirota > Nitrospiria > Nitrospirales > Nitrospiraceae > Nitrospira > Nitrospira sp. The sequence continues at coordinate 257,877 of CP060501.1, read as the reverse complement.
GGACTGACGTGCATCATGGTCGCGGCATGGCGCAAGTAGTGGCTCGTTCTTTCAAAAACCAGGAGCCTTGGCCATGAGTGTGAATGGGTGAGAGGCCAGCCGAGCGTATCTGCTCAATCGGTTCTCGCGGGGAAATACATTTCGTTCCTGTAAACTGGGTGGAACTAATCCAGGTCTCGGTCTTCCCGCGACCTCTTTAAATAGGAAGAAGGTTCACTGTTGGTTATTCAGGAGAACATTCACTCACACTGTTGAATATCTGCCACGGAGCTGGCGATACGCTGTCCTATATATCGACCTGGCATATCTCTCGCTTTTGCGCTTAGTGTCTTGGAGTAATATGGTCTACCCTGGTATTGCGTGCATTGTTGTTCCTGGCCAGCCTTCCATGCAGGAGGGGTTATGCCAAGAAGAACAGAACTTCAACCGACCGAATCTGATAATGATCCCTACCAAATTGGTGCTGAGATTGCCAATGCGGCACAAATGCTCGATGACCGCCGCTCGGCAGAATACGACGGCGTAATAGGCTCATTGCCTCCCTGGATACCTGACAACTTCGTTAAGGAATTCCGTGCAACGGGTGATCGCCTCCTACAGACCGGATACACAGCGAAACAGATTCGTGACCTCATGGCCCAAGAGATGCGTCGTTATCGATACGCCGTGCGCAATCCAGAGAAACCTATCAGCTATGGTGGCTTTCTTTGGCCTCCGGCTGTGGGCAAGGATGTTTCATTTCTTGCTCACCTAAAGACCGCCGTCCGGTTGGGTCCGGAGGAAGGTCTCGCCTTTCTCACTGACGAAACGCACGCGAAGAAGGTCAACAAAGGGGAACGGTACGCAAAGCACCAGTCCCGCAACGCGAAACACCCTAGAGGGAAAATCGCAAAAGATGGACCGACAATCAGCCAGATCATCGGTCGTCTTGCCCTAAGACAAGATGAACAGGCAAAGGATTTATGGAATGCTCTCCATGGCGACTTGGATGTGCTGGAGTTAAATCCCGGATATGGCCCAACGGGGGATATTGAGTACGACTTCCAGGAAGGAAGGAAATCCATGACCTTCGGCACGTTCGAGAAAACGGTCTCGCAGTATCGATCTGGAAGGAAAAAGTTACCTTAACCGGGCTAGTAACTACAGTGCACATAGAGTGGCGTTGGCCTTCAACACTAAACCAGGAGGATCAACGCCATGGCCAGTACATCTCCCAACCGCTCCAGAGTCCCTCAGAGCATACAAGCTGAATCTCCTCAGCTCATAGGTCCTTCACCTCTTCTGAATGCCACGCAATGCGCGATTGCGTTAGGTATCCCGAAGAGTAGCCTCTATCGCATGGTGCAGGGGGGTCTTCCGGCCTTTCGAATTGGGCAGCACGGGCGCGGACTTAGATTCGATTTAGCCGAGGTTCGGGAAGCCTTGAGAGACTCCAAGACGGGCGAGGTGAACCCATGACCCGCAATCATGGATTCACCCACATCGCCGAGGAGCTGCCAGGAATTCTGAAAGAAGCCGCCCGACGGGTGGGCCTGCGCCTTCGCCTTAAAGCGCAACGAGGTCGCCCAGTCACTGACGAGGAGTTTCTTGCAATCGCTGATGAAAGCGGGGTGCGGTGATGACCATGGCGGCAGGAAACACGAGATCGATACAAGATGCCGCTAGGGGACGCTGGCGACACATTCTAGCCCATCTCAGCATTGAAGTACCCCAGACACCAAAGCAACACGGGCCCTGCCCGACATGTGGTGGAAAAGATCGGTTCCGCTTTGACGATCTGGACGGCCGAGGAACGTGGTTCTGCAATCAGTGCATCCCGCAAGCGGGTGATGGGTTTGCACTTGTCCAGAACGTGAAGGGTTGTGGATTTTCGGAAGCTTTACAGTTGGTAGCGGGCGTGAACGGCCACGCTGCCACGAATGGCCATCAGGGACGGCGAATCGTTGAGACCTATGACTACACCAATGCAATGGGTTCACCTCTCTATCAAGCGGTCCGCTTTGATCCCAAAGATTTCCGCCAACGCCGTCCCGATGGCAATGGCAGATGGGTGTGGGGCCTGGAGGGCGTTGGGCGGGTGCTGTACCGGCTGCCTGCTCTTCTTCAAGTTGCTGATTCCCCTATCGTGCTCCACGAGGGCGAGAAAGCCGTTGAGGCTGCCGTCGCAGCGGGCTTACCCGGGGTGCATACCACCACAGCAGGCGGAGCCAACGCGGCCAAGAGAACGGACTTCAGCGCTGTGAAGGGGCGAGAAGTCATTATCTGCCCCGATCAGGATGAACGAGGAGAACGATACTTACGGGACGTGGCAGATATGGCAACTGCGGCAGGAGCTTCATTCGTAAAGGTCCTCCGTCTGCCAGGTCTTCCACCGAAAGGTGACGTGGTGGAATGGCTCCAAGCCGGAGGGACGCCGGAGCAGTTCAAAGACCTCTTGATTCAGGCTGAACCTGTCCTGGCAGCCGATGGCGCTACAATGTCGTCTTTGTTAGTGCCATCTCCTGGCGAATGGCCGGAAATTCAGCCGATCAAGGCCGAGCTCGCCCCTGTTCCACCATTACCCCTCGAGATTGTGCCATCCGCGTTTCGCGGCATGGTGAAAGATGTCTCCGAACGCATGCAATGCCCTCCTGATTATGTGGCCACAGCCATGATCGTCATGGCGGGGTCCATCATCGGAGCTGGGTGCGGCATTCGTCCCAAAAAGAACGATGATTGGACCGTTGTTCCGAATCTTTGGGGCGGTGTAGTTGGGCGGCCAAGCATGCTGAAAACACCTGCCATTAGTGAAGCGATGAAGCCCCTTGAAAAGCTCGAGTCCCTTGCGAAGCAGGCCTATGACGAGGCTCTCAAGAAGCATGATGCGGAAGTTGAAGCCTTCAAAGCTCAGAAGGAAGCTCTGCAGGCCGACATGCGCAAGGTGGCCAAGGGGATCGGTAAGCCCGGGAAAAACATGGATGACATCAAACAGGAGTTTCGCGACTTAACGGAACCGGACCGGCCCGTGTGGCGACGTTACAAAACGAACGATGCGACCGTGGAAAAGATGGCCGAGCTCCAAGCGGAGAATCCACGAGGCTTGCTAGTTTTTCGAGATGAGCTGATCGGTCTCCTCGCGACGTGGGATAAAGACGGGCATGAAAGCGACCGCGCCTTCTTCTTGGAAGGGTTCAATGGGCAGAACTCCTACACCGCCGACCGCATTGGACGGGGGCATATCTACACGCCCAGCAACACCGTGTCACTGTTTGGCGGGATTCAGCCTGCCAAGTTAACGGGCTACCTCTACGCGGCTATGCGCGGGCACAACAATGACGGCTTCGTGCAGCGGCTTCAGATGTGCGTCTATCCCGATGAACCCTCCGCCTGGAAACTCATTGATCGGCCCATTGACGCCTATGCCAGACAGACGGCGCACCATGCGGTGCAGCACATGGCCGATATGGACTTTCGTCAATGTGGGGCCTATGGGGATGAAAATGAGCGCACCCCCTATTACCGCTTCAGCGATGAGGGGCAAGTGGTCTTCAATGAGTTCCTGACGGAACTGGAAATGAAACTTCGTTCGCAAGACGATGAGCCCGTCATCCTGGAGCATCTTGGGAAGTATCGATCGCTCATGCCGAGTCTGGCCCTGATATTCCATCTGTTGGATCTAGCGTCCAATGCTTCACCCGTCTCTGCTCAGATCTCCGCACGGCATGCCGAATACGCTGCGGCCTGGTGTGGCTATCTGGAAGCCCATGCCCGCCGAATCTATGGGCTGGTGACGAATGCGACGCAGCAGGCGGCGGCACGACTCGCAGAGAAACTTCAGAAAAAAGGCCTTCCTAACCCGTTCACGGTACGTGATGTCTATCGGAAGAACTGGAGTTGTCTTCATGACCGGGAACTGATCGAGAATGCCTGTGATGAGCTTGTCTCCCTTGGGTGGCTTAAGGAGCAAGAAAGCCCTCCGGCTTTTAGGAAGAAGGGCAAAACCGAATACTGGATTAATCCAAAAGTGAGCTCTTATGAATAAGTGGCTCTCCAGTTTTTTGACAGAAACTCCCCGGGATCGAACTGACAAAGGCGACATTCTACCCAAACTAGACATAATGTCACTAATGTCAGTTCCATCCTGTAACGTTTCGTCGGAAATTTCGCCCTCACGAGGGAGCGAACCCCGCCTTCCTAGCAAACCAGGTACAGACTATTGTGATCAATGTGGCGGTGGGTATTGGCTGCGCTTCTCCCATGAGTCAGCCTATCAGTGTGGACGCTGTTTCCCTTCAGGGACCAGAGTGGAAACCCTCCTCATCCCTGGCGGGACACTGGCCTCGGATAGAGTCCGACTCGGCGAGAGCACTCCTCAGCCTCCCATTCAACCCGGCTGGCTTGTCACCCATCAGGACAAGACGGGGAACCTCTGTGGGGGTTCTGAAGATCGAGAACACGGAACAGTGCAGGAGAATCGCTGGGACGCAGGGCGTTGGCTGGTGTGTCTCACTGATGGTCAACGGGTACCGCTATCGTTGATTCGAACGGTGGGGCAAACGGACCCTAACGGACGACTCTGTGCGGCCTGGACCGTCAGGGAGCGTGGATACGATGGGAGAAAGCAGGAGGCTAGGTCATGACGAAAAACAATAAGGCTGCCATGCAAAGTGATGATCACACACCAGAGACACAGACAAATAGCGATGGAAAAGAATCAAGATTTATCAAGCGCCATGGTGGAAAGCGCCCTAATTCCGGTCGCCCGGCTGGAAGTCCCAATAAGCTCACTCGTCCATTCAAGGAAGCAGCGGCGATGGAAAGCGAGGCCTGCCTAGAGACCCTGGTCCATCTGAGAGATCATGGTGGGAGCGAGCAGGTACGACTGGCAGCGGCCAACTCGCTTCTGGATCGGGGGCATGGGCGTCCCTCTCAACAAATCGGGATCACTCAACAGGAACCAAGAACATTCATTATTGACCGTTTTGGCTACATGAGGAAACCCGGGTGGGAACCCAAGATTTTACCAGAACCTGAAACGACACAACCTGACGATAGTGCAGAACTCTTGACGAGAAAGAGGCTGCCATGAACATGTCCGAATATAAATAGCACCAATCGAGCATGAGCATTAACTGCCATTATGGCGTTTAACAAGAAAGTAGCACATCGAAACTATAAGCGATCGCCCAAGTCTAGTCATCTCGGCTTCATCTAACCCCACGGGGGAATGAGCGCCAGGACTAACAAAGGTAAATACCCCACTTAGACCGTCTTCTTCTCGTTTGCTGATCAAATCTGACGTTCGAAGATAAGCAAGAACTTGTCCCCACAGGTTCTCATCAAATGAACCTGGATAACGTACACGCCGACCCTTTGCTATGTCTGTGGCAAGCGTTTGCAAGGCTACCCGTGCATTACTTAAGCAGCCATTGAAATCTGGAGGAGATTTTCGAAATGCTTCAGCTGAGTTTGTAAGCACTCTAATAATATCCTCTCGATTGGGAAGCCCCGAGCTCTTTAGTTCTCTAGAAAGAGCGTCTTCAGGTTGATCTGCCCCGTCGACGGTGGGCTCAACTTGAATGAGCTGTGAACCTTCGACCTGAAGGCCGTCCAAAAGCAGACATAGTTTCAGATCTTTGAAGCGCTCATCAAATCGATATCGAGGAGACACGTCGAACCGAAGTGTGTTCTGGGTTCGTAGAACCTCATCCAAGAGGTTTCTTATCTGATGATCGGTAGCCTGCAGGATTACGGATTCAAGCTCATAGGAAGAGAGCCCTGAACCGGGAATAGCAAAATCGTGCTTTAGTATTAGAGTGTTAATCGACTCGAGGGACTGCAAACGCAAGAACTGCACGAGTGAAATCTTTGACCGCCAAGAAAGCATCTGTCAAATTTCCCCGAGGACCTCTGGGAGGGCGGCCATTACTTCCCCTTCGGCAGGTGCCCCTTCTTCTCCAGTTCCTGAACGTGATTATCGAGAAGCCTCGTCACGTATTCCCTCAATGAGGCATGTTCCAGCGCTGCAGCTGCCTTAATCTTCGCGATAAGGTCTTTCGGCATATCCCTAAGATTCAGAACGGTTACATCTGTTTTTGGGTCAGGTTTCATGGCAGTAAGGGTACTCAATCCCTTCGATTCAGTCAAACACCACTTGACACCATAAGATACATATGTACACTATGTATCTTATGGTGCATGGCAGTACGGAGGAAACAAAGATGAGAATGCAACGGCTCAACATTCAACTTCCGGTCACTCTTAAAACCAAACTCGACGCCGAGCGGAAGCGCGGCACCAGCGCAGCGGGGCTGATCAGGCATCTGCTGGAAGTACATTTCAAACAAGCTTCAGAAGCGGAACAGAAAGGACGGTGACGCATGGCACGAGCAGGAAGACAAAATCGAGGGTTGGTGAGCAAGACGGACTCGACGGGCAAACTCGTGTGGTATGTCCGCCTGTACCACGTAGGCCGAGAGCGAAGGTTCGGAAGTTTTCCCAATAAGACGAAGGCCCGAGAGTTCTACGAGAAAGCAAAGTTGGAACAAAAGGACGGTCGATTCTTTCCTGAACGGTATCAGCATGGCGGATATGTCCTAGCCGAGGAGCTCATCACCGCGCATGTGACGGTCTCGCGGGTGAAGAATCAGGCGGCCGAGAAACACTATGGTGAGTGGTGGAAGGCACGACTTAAGGGGAAGCGGCTAAATGCCATCACCCCTGCTTTATTGGACGAAGCTCAGCGAGACCTTCAGACCGAAGGATTAGCGGCTCAGACCATCATCCATTACATGAAGTTCCTACGCCATATCCTGAACAAGGCTGTTCGGGATGGGAACGTTGATAAGAACCCCTTTGCGGTTGTATCCCTTCCCAAAGTCTCTACGGGGAAGACTCGCTTCCTGACCTCAGAAGAAGAAGCGGCATTGATCACGCGACTTGGCGACATCTATGGTTCTTGGGCTCGGCTGGCTATCCTTACGGGGCTTCGTATGAGTGAGCAGTTTGGCTTGAAGTGGGCCGATGTGGACTTGGAGCGCGGTATTCTAACGCTCTCGTACACGAAGGCAGGAACGGTTCAGTACGCCCCTCTGAATGAAGAAGCGAAGGCGGTCCTCAGAGGCTTTGACTCATGGCAGCGGTCGACGTGGGTGTTTCCCTCTGAGAACCCAGCCACACGATTGGATCAACGGAACTTCTATTCACGGGTCTTTGCACCAGCTGTCCAGGCCCTCAAGCTGGAAGGCGTCACGTGGCACACCTTGCGCCATACCTTCGCGAGTCGATTAGCTATGAGTGGGCAAACCGAAGGCACAATCGCTGCCCTGCTCCGACACAGTACAACAGGCTTAGTTGGTCGATATGCCCACTTGTCCCCCACCCACCTGAAGGCTGCAATTGAGACCGTGGCTAGCTTCGGTAAGCCGAGTGTGATTCATGCTGAGAGCGGTCCCCTGAAGGCAGAACAGCCCCCGGTTTCAAATGGAACCGTGACTAGAACCGTGATGGCGGAAACTGCTGTGAAGGGGATTGATCTCGAAGTGCTTGGAAATATTGGAGCGGGCGATGGGATTTGAACCCACGACAACTAGCTTGGGAAGCTAGGACTCTACCACTGAGCTACGCCCGCTCGCTGGAAGTGCATCCTACGTGGGCATCAGGTCCAAGTCAAGAAACCAACTCCCCTCACTGTCAACGGCAATCATCCTCCTTATTTCATAACCCAATCTACGAACTTGCTACCTGGATGAAGCGCACGGCGAGGCGATTTTGGCTGGAATCCACGTTACGGCAGCGTGGACGACCAAATGGTTCGTAACCGTAAATGAGACTCCCCGACCTTTTTTGTCTCCCAGTAAAATGGTATCTCATTTTCACTCCTAGGTCCTACCGTCGATAATAGATCAGAACATTTCGAACAGTATTTCATGGTCAAGATTGCGCCCTCCGCAACAGATCGATTGCGTGATCTTCCTTCTAACGATGCAGTAGCCAAATAGGACTCGACGGGTTCGCTCACTCGTTTAAGATATTCCCGTACGCGCTCGCCGTTCTATTCACGCAAAAGCAAAACAGTGACCCCTCACGATCCCGCCACCACTGCCTAAAACGAAAGTCTCGTCCGGTCAGCTTGGAAATCGCCCGTTCCATGTAGTAGACGGCCGCATAGCGTCGCCTTGATTTCATCATGAGAACGGTATTGACCCACCGAACCAACGGCCAGAACCACGCCGCGGATCTCATCATAATCTTTTCATTCGCCAGGTAATTGAAAAACTCGATTCGTAGCGCTCGGCCATAAGGGACCGACGGGCCAGGGAAAAGGACCACGGACCCCATTTTGGATTGGCCGAACGCGTGTCGGGGAACGCCGGCTTCTTCGGCAATCCGTCTCGCGATCGGCCGATCATACGTATTCCCCAATCGCCAGGGATCCATCTCGGAAGACTCCGTAATCTCAACAATATCTTCCTTACGCCTGGCTCCGATGTACGGGAACGGGAGATGAATAAAACCAACCACCAGACGGAGCTCAGCCATTCCATGGCCGCCCATATCCCATTTTCTCAGCTCAGAATCCAAATATGCCCGTTTGCCTAAACACGATTTCGTGTACCAGATCTCCCCATGTGTTCCGGTCAGTAGAATGCCGACATTCGAGATGTGCTTCCTGATGTCCTTCAGATTGGCATCCTGATTGTGATGGAGCCCGCAGTAATACAGGTACTCTTGGTCGAATTCCTCGGTAAACGCGCGCCGATTGAGCCGGATGCACGACAGACCGAGCGATTCGCAAATTGCTCCCCCGTCATCGTCAGGCAACTCGCCTTCGTCTTGATGGGCCAGCACGCCGACTTGCTTGGCTTTGGTCACGGTAAAGACTTTATCGATCCCATAGGTCCGTGCAATCGCATTCACCGCGGTCGTGTCGTAGCCCTTCGATTGAGTAGACCATATTTCGAGCGGCTGTGTTCGCTGTGGATCTCTCGCATTGGCCGCGATCAGGGCATAGTTCTCCTCCAGATAACTCCGGTACTCCTTAAAACTCCTGAACCGAGGCGGCATTCGCTTTTCTGTCTCAAAGACCTTCTCCCTGGAGACATCCAGGTTTCGGTACATCTGACGCCGCACCGTTCCTCGCTGTGTCGGAATGTCTCGTCGATACCGGTTGATGCCTTCCATGATCGAATCGCAGATTTCAGGGTATTCCAAATACCGTGGATCGAGAGTATCGCCGATGGCACCCAGCAGCAGCGGCAAGGAATTAGACACCGTGACCTGTCCCGGAGTGTCGGCATAGAACAAGTAATCCGTCGTGCAGGCGCTTGTCACGAAGCGAATCGAATGCTCGCTGAGGATGCCGCCGGTACCGAACACACAGTCCGTCTCGCTGAAACCTCCATCCTCAAATGGACCGTTCCACACCCCCTCAATGAAAAAGGTCGACCGAACTTCCACACCTGAACCGTGCTGCACTGTCACAACTTCTTTCGTCCGATCGACTTCCGCGACCCAGGCGAGTTTGGGCAATGACGGATTGGCTAGAGCGTTCAGTTGCATGTGGATACCTGCGCAGCCACTGCGAACATTCGCTCAAAGCCGGGGAGTCTTGGAATGGGAGGTCTGGCGACGCTCCCTTGACGACCAGTCTGCCGAGATGGGTACCTATTGGTTAGCATGGTGCACAGGTGACCGTTGTGCACGCTCAACCTGTGCCTTCTCGACATAGGCCTCTAATCGCGCGCACGCGAAATGTGTACTGCACGTAAATTTAACAGTGTGGGTAGGCCCCGATGTTTGGACGGAGGACTCCACTGCAAGCGCTTAGCCGAGCAGGTTCAGTGCCATCCCTAGAACGGTGAAGTGCTCTTTGCAGGTCTGAAGTGGATAGATACTTAAGTTATAGTGGTTACAAAGGGTTGTGCGATGGTCCACCTTGCAGAAATGCTGAAATCCTTGGATGCGTGTGGCGCATGTTGATCGTGTCTTGCGCGGAAATTCAAAATCGGGCTGTGCATAATCGCACGTTTACGAGATGAAAGCTGTCTATGAGGTGACACGCTCAACGAGATAATCCTATGACAGTCCTATACTGGAGTGTCTCATCGTTCCAAGGCGCTCATGTGGAAACTCTATAACTGTACTGCCCAGTTTGCGTGCTGGGGACGCAATTCAAAGATTGAGACGGAGTCAGTCCGCTCTGAAACGATCTTACATGCGTTCGGAGAATATTAAAAAATCACCGCCACTCGACAGCGCCAAACCCGGTCTTGCCGAGAAACACATACATGAGGCTGATTGTTTCGACCGTCTGATCACGAAATTCAACATTAGGATACCGGGCATCGCGGTGCGACACGGCATAGCGGAGCGCCAGGCCGTGTGGGCCGAAAATCCGGAACGTCAAGGACGATTCACCACGGAGGATGTTTTCTTGCCCACGCGGCTCTGCAGACAGAAGACCGCTGACATAGTATTCACGCCCTGTGAAGTCGAGCATCGCACGATCTCCGAAGATCAGCCGCAGGGCGAGAAGCCCCTGCCCTGTCGTTCCATAGTGGTAGTCACGTTCTTCGGTACGCTGAATGCTACCGGCTGCACCATAGCCGGGACCGGCAAGTGCCACACCTTGAAGAGCAATCGAACGTGACAACCAGGATTGCCAGATCGTGCCAAGCGAAAGGGCGACGCTGGATACCCGGAACACTTGAGGGGAAATATAGTCATAGCTGCCGAACAGACCCCATGCCCCACGGGTCGCTTCGCCAAGCCCGTACGTCGTTCCGAACAGTAGGCCGCGCGTATTGATGCTTTCCAGCGTATTGGTCGTGACGGCCGTGACGTGAAAGTCAAAATAGTCGAACGGACGTGTGTACTGATAGCTCGGCTTACCGGGCGAACCGTACGTAAACGTGAAATCTCCAATAACACCGTGCTCTCGAACGCCCGATGGAACGTTATGACTGCTCGTAGAGACGACGCCCCCGAGTCGCAGACGTAAGAACGTGGCAGGTTGGCGGCTCGGGAAGACTGTGTCGAAACGCTCACCAAACATCAGACGGTTGAACCCTGTCGGAGGTGAGAGCACCGCTGCGCCCAGTTCCCGCCAGAAGCCGGGCCTTCCGTCGTCGGTTTCGAGTAACAGATTCGCCATGCGAAAAAGCGGTTCTCCCAGCAATGTTCCACCGATCGGAGTGGCGATCATGTCATTGATCGATGGCGACGTTGTTTCCCCTGCCATTTCCCAAACGAAACTTCCGGCGGAACTATACAGCCATGATTCCCAGAAGCTGAGGCCGGCTGATCTGGCGAGCCCGTAGTACACACTGCCGCCGTAGGGATGCAGAAATTGATTGACGGAAAATTGATCGTTGTCCAGAACCCATTTTGAATGAGTGAGCTGTTGCCAGATCGTATGTCCGTCGGTGCGATAGACGTCCCTGGGCTCGGTAAAATGTCGGTCGTATTGATTGAGTAGGAAGATATAGGCGAGGATCTCACCTGCGGGAATGAGGTAACTGCGACCGCTGCCGGTTTCCCAATTGAGGACCGCGCTCTGACTGTTAAGAGTTGTGTGATGGCCCTGCGTCTCTTGATCGGGAAGGGTCGGACCAATCAGTTCATCTGTTTGTTTCTCCTTGGGTTGCGAGATAGAGACATCAGCCGAACCAATAGTGGGCGCCAGGAGTGTCAATGCCACGACGACGGACAATAAGCGATTCATGCTTCTACGAGTGGATAACACCCTAGGTTCTAAAAATACTAGGCAACCCCCTAGATTAAGAGAGAGTGTCCTCATGTCTCGGTTCTGTAACTAATCCAACTGCACCCATTGGGTCTCTTGGCGCTGCAAAACCAAAAGGTCTCCCATGCTAGGTCCGATGAGAGGGGTGCGCCTGCTCGAAGATGGGACATTGTTCGTACGTATGTTCAATCCAAAATTTCTCTATAACAAAACTAGGCGACTGCCGAGCTGTGGCGTACCTTTCCCTGCATGTACAGTAACCCTATGAGTTGACGGCTCTTGACATGTTGAGCAATTGTAGGAGGTTGCCTATGGCTGACTATCGTCAAGGAATCCGAGAACATCTCGCCGCCAGCAGGAAGCGTCTCGAAAAGGGTGCCCTCTCCGAGGGTGCGGCGGAAGCCTTGAAGAGAAAGATCAGAGGTCTTTCTGCGTTGCTGAGGGAAAAACGGGGAATCTAATGGAAGTAAGGCTTGTTCCGGGGTGATGTGATGCGGAACCATCAAGTGAGCGTTCCACTTAGAAGTCCTCAAACAATCGAAGCTGATTCGGGTGTACTTTTCCCCGCATCCATACCCAAACCTTGGGCACTTTCTTTGTCTTGGTGGAGGCTGGGCTAGCTGCCAACAAGGCTTGTGCGGAGAGCCATGGTCCGATCAGCTCGAAGTGGGCCAGGTCCTTTTCTCGAAGGTTTAGGTTCCATTGTGAGATCAATCTGGTTCGTGTGCCTGTAGGTGGCTTCAGATATCGTAGTTGAAAGGACCATTCTCCGGTCCAGTCTGTGCCGACCGTGTGAACGACAGCGATAAGACCCTCCGGCATACCGTAACGTTCTGTAGTCTGCTTGAGATAGATTCCTTCCACGATGTCTTCTCGAATAAGCATGTTACCGATGGTTACATAGTTTGTACCCAAGGTAAAGCTAGGAGAATTGTTCAAGGGAACGCCTCTAAGAGACTTGACTTCAACTCCTTGCTCCGCTAACACATGCTCTCTTACAATAGGCTCCCCAGTTTCAGCTTTAAGGTCGTCAGCTATGGCTTATGTTCTACAGACCGGCCGCCTTCTCCGAATTTTGAATCTTGTGAGATGTGAAGAGCGACACCGCGACGGTCCTGGAGCCGTCATGAATCTTTCCCTGACGGTTGGAAATCCGTAGCAATGCCGTTGCAGCTCATTGATGTGTGCTCAACACAAGTCAAACAAACGCTCGGGAAATGAGTCTTGGCGTCCGCGGGTTTGTGGTGGGTATGCAGGGAATGTCACATGCCGTCATCATGAACGAATGGCGATGGAGGATTGACCTGTGATCTTAACAGGAGCCGGTTTTTCTAAAGACGTAGGGGGATACTTGGCCCAAGAGATGTGGGCACAGATCTTCAATACGTTGTCTGGCCGTTCAAAAAAGCGTCTCTGTAGTTTCATGAAAAATTATGATTCCAAGGATATTTCCAATACGTTGGATTTTGAAACAATCTATGACTTGGTGATGCAGGGCCGCCATAACGAAACCATGCTTGATGCAGATCAAATCAAAGGGGATCAAGATGGGTTCTTAAAAGCACTGTCCGATGTATATGAGAGCATGGACAATCGAATTCGTACATATGGTATTTCGAGAGGAGGGGTAGATCTCAAAAGGCTTGAGAATTTTCTGTTGAAGTTGTTTGGAACGGAAACCGTCCGAGAGTTCATCTTCACATTAAATCAGGATCTCTTTGTCGAACGATGGCTCTCGGCTTGCAAAATGAGTCTTACTAATGGGGTGTCTCTATACCTACCGGGAATGGATGATCATCCTTTAGGGATGCAGGGAGAAGGGCTGACCGACAAAAGCTTCCTCACGTTGCCTAAGGAAGAGACGATACAAACGTATTTGAGGGAGAGGGATAGCAAGCCATCTGCACAAGGCCGCTTGCAATATATAAAACTTCACGGCTCATGGAATTGGCGCAGAGACGATGGCAATAGCACTATGGCAATTGGTCACACGAAGAGCACTCTACTGAAGGAAGAACCATTGTTTAAGTGGTACCATGACATCTTCGAAGCAGCGCTGAGCAAGAATTCACAACGTCTGCTAGTGATTGGGTATGGATTCCGCGATAGTCATATCAACGAGGTCATACTGAAAAGCATTGACAATAGCAATCTACAATTATTCGTTGTCGATCCTCGTGCGCCAGAAGACTTCAGGGCTATGCTCATGAACTCTCACGCTGGTGGAATAAGCTATCCATACAGCGTGAGCGGTATGCGCATTTGGAGTAAGGGCTTGGCTGGCTATTTTCAAGCCACGCTGAGCCAGCTTTTCCCAAAGGATACATTCGACGATGAGAGCACCCTGGCGATACAAATACGAGAAATGATATCTCAGTAAATACGTTGCAGAGTCGGGGTACACAAAATCATCGTGGGCGCACCGTCTATTTTGATCGTCAAGGTATAAGTCCCATTTGCGGCAATCCTGCGTGGCCTCGTCTGGCTCGACCTCGTAGTTTCTCCTTTTCGGTGAGCTTTTGCGCCATCATCGCACCTATCACAACTCATGATGGCCGCTCGTTGTACCTCACGGCTTGAATTCCGCAACGGCGAACTTTTTCTTCCCGATTTTAAGACGGCGTTGTTGATGGAGTTCAAACGAGATTAACTTGTCCGGATTCGTCTCTTTGATTCCATCGACTTCGATTCCACCTTGAATGATCAAGCGCCTTGCTTCGCTGCCGCTGGAAATCAAACCTGTTTTTGAGATCAACCTTGCAAGCCTGATACTACTGCCCTCTTGAGCGTCTTTCTCCGTCATATCGTCCAGCTGCAATGCCACATGCGCATCGGGTTTGTCAGGAAATTCCTTGGCCTGAAATTTCTGTTGGAACTCGGTTCTCGCCTCTCTCCCGATCTCGGTCCCGTGGTAGCGCGCCACGATCAATTCAGCGAGCGACTGTTTGGCTTCCATGGGATGAAGAGTTTTCACATGTTCCAGGTTCTCGGTCGTCAACAGCTCATAGTACCGATGCATCAGAGCATCGCTGATCGACATGACCTTTCCGAACATGTCCCCCGGCTTGTCCTCCAACGCGATATAGTTTCCGACGCTCTTGCTCATTTTCTTCACGCCGTCCGTTCCTTCAAGCAACGGCATCGTGATGACGACTTGCGACTCTTGACCGTAGTCCCGCTGCAACTCACGCCCCACTAACAGATTGAATTTCTGATCCGTCCCCCCCAATTCCACATCCGCTTTCAGGACGACGGAATCGTAACCTTGCACCAATGGGTACAGGAACTCATGGACGCTGATCGGCTTCTGTTCCTGGTAACGCTTATGGAAGTCGTCGCGTTCCATCATGCGCGCCACCCGATAGTGGGCGGCCAGCTGAATCAACCCGTCCGCGGACAGCTCACTCATCCATCGGCTGTTGAACTCGATCACAGTCTTGGCGGGATCGAGAATTTTGAAGATCTGCCGCTGGTAGGTCTTGGCGTTCTCCTGCACCTGTTCCTTCGTCAATGCTTTCCGCGTCTCGGATACCCCGGTGGGATCGCCGATCATCCCGGTGAAATCGCCGATGAGGAAAATGACTTGATGGCCAAGATCTTGAAAGTGCTTCAATTTATGGATCAGCACGGTGTGTCCAAGATGAAGATCCGGCGCAGTCGGGTCGAACCCCGCTTTGACGCGCAAAGGTCGATTTTCGGCAAGAGCCCTTTTGAGCTTCGCCTCCAGCTCGACCCGTTGAATGACCTCTACAGCGCCGCGCTGAATCAAATCCAGTTGCCGATGTATTTCGTTCATCATCCTCGTTGTTCCATCACCTGCTTGGATTTTGCGGACGAGATCGTCACGAAAGACTTGAGACGATCGAATTTCTTGGGCCCGATCCCTTTGACTTCACGGAGTTCCTCCACCGTACGAAAGCCTCCGGTCGATTCTCGAAAGGCGATCACACGCTGCGCCATGACTGCACCGATCCCGGGCAACGACTCAAGCTCGCCGGCGCTTGCGCGATTGAGGTCGAGCAAGCGTCGATCCGGCTGTATCGTCCGCGCCTTCTCTCCGATGGTCTCCACCTTCGGGGTCCGCTCATGAGGAACGGGAGAAATCGGAACGACCTCGGCCGGTTTCTCATCGGTCGCTCCGGACGTATGACTCGGAGGCTGAGCATGCCAGATCAGCCAGAAACTGCCTCCCATTGCAACGATGAGCATTCCCAGCTTGAGAAGCAGCGATCTGATCATCGGCCTGTCTTCCTTCGGACAAGGTGAATCGCAGCCCCCTCGACATCCTCGGCCGCTTCCATCATACCTTCAGCGAGCGTCGGATGCGCGTGGATCATCCCGGCAACTTGATTCACGGTCGCTCCGACTTGCATAGCCAGCGCTGCCTCATGAACCAGGTCGGCGGCATGAACCCCGAGAATATGGACTCCAAGAATCCTGTCGGTCGCCGCGTCCACAATCACCTTACAAAATCCCGTGGTGTCGCCCGTCGCTTGGGCCTTGCCTAATCCTGAGTAGCGGAAACGACCGACTTTCACGCTCCGGCTGGGATCTTGGCCGCTCTTCTGAGCCCGTTCTCTGGCCTCTTGCTCAGTCAGTCCCACCCGTCCGATCTCCGGCAAGGTAAAGATCCCGGCAGGGATGACGTCGTAATTGATGGTCCGGTGATGCCCCAGAATATTCTCCACGGCCACTTGCCCCTGCATCGATGCGACATGGGCCAGCATGGCCTTGCCCGTGACATCGCCGATTGCATAGATGCCGGACCTATTGGTTTCCATCTTGTCATCGACAAGAATTTCTCCACGCCGCCCGACCTCAACGCCGACCTGTTCCAGCCCAATCCCTCGTGAATTCAGTCCCCGCCCGACCGAGACCAACAACTTCTCCACCGTTTCTGTGCTACCGTCTTTGAAATGGACCACGACGGTCTCCGGCAACCGTTCAAGACTCTCGACCGTCGTCCCCGTCAGCACCCTGACACCGCGCTTCTTCAGTTCACGTTCCATCGTCGAGGAAATTTCTTCGTCCTCAAGCGGCAAAACACGTGATTGCAGTTCGACCGCCGTCACGCGTGTACCAAGACCGCTGTACAAGGACGCGAATTCGCATCCTTCGACCCCGGCACCGATTATGAGGAGACTGGCCGGAATCTGTGTGAGGTCGAGCATCTGCTGACTGGTCAGGATCTGGCGGCCATCGATTGGGAATTGTGGGAGGTTGGGCCAAGAGGACCCCGTCGCGATCACGAGTGCATCGGCTTGGATCTCCAGAATACCGCCGTCCGGCTTTGTCACCCCAATGGTGCGCTCATTCCTGACGACCCCTTGTCCGGTGACATGTTCGATGCCCCATTCCTTGAAGAGCGTGGCAATCCCTTTCACCAGCGTGGCCACAACCTTATCTTTTCGAGAGACCATCCGCGCGAGGTCATAGGTAGCTGGCCCTTGGAGAACCAGCCCAAAGTCACCGGCTTTCTTGACCTTGTCGCCGAGTTCAACGACGGACAGAAGCGCTTTGCTCGGGATGCAGCCCCAGTTCAGGCAGACGCCGCCCAATTTCTCCCGCTCGACGACCGTGACACGGCTACCGAGTTGAGCCGCGCGGATCGCCGCGACATATCCGCCGGGCCCGGCGCCAAGAATAGCGATGTGGGTTTGAAGAGCCATAACAAGGTTGACGTGAAGGTTGCGGTCAGACGCGCAAACACGAAACGCCGCGGCTCAACCTTGGCATCAACTCTTCTTTTGGCCGGCAAGAAACGCTTCGTACTGTGTGGCCGTCATCAGCTGATCGATTTCTCCCTGATCGGCAAGGTCGATGATTGCGATCCAGCCTTTGCCATATGGGTCGGAATTCACCACTTCGGGATGATCTTTCAGCTCGGTATTGATCTGTATCACCGTTCCACTCACCGGCGTATAGATGGTCGAGGTCGTTTTTGTCGACTCGACTTCCCCGATCTGCTGACCGACCTTGACCGTCGCGCCGACTTTGGGCAGATCCAAAAAAACAATATCCCCTAAGGCATCCTGCGCAAAGTCGCTGATACCCACGATGGCCCGTTTCCCGTCGAGTCGAACCCATTCATGTTCTTTGTGAAATCGCAAATCGGATGGAATCATGTCGGCTCCCTATGAAGAAATTCTAGGATACGCTCAGGCTGGCAAAGCTCTCGCTACCTATTCTATTTCAGCCTCAGTGTCCAAGTTTTGAGGATGGTAATTTGGGCTGACCGGGATTGTCAAGGAACGACCCGGCAGAGAGGTAGACAGGTAGTGGAGGAACAGCGCCGATGCTGCTCCTCCTACCCACATTGGACGAGTACTGAACGGAGATGAGGAGATCTAACGAGGAAGGTTCAGCTGAAGATCTCCATGCCGGAGAAGAAATATCCGATCTCGAACTGTGCGGTTTCGGGCGAATCGGAACCATGGACGGCGTTGAACTCGATGTTCGTTCCGTGCGCTTTACGGATGGTCCCGGCATCGGCTTTGGCCGGATCCGTCGCTCCCATCAATTCGCGGTTCTTCTTGATGGCATTCTCACCCTGCAACACCAATACCACCGCAGGCCCGGATGACATGAAAGCACAGAGACTCCCGAAGAATGGTCGGGCTTTATGCACCGCATAAAAGCCTTCCGCCACTGACTGGGACATCCACATCATTTTCATGGCGACCGGCTTCAAGCCCGCCTGCTCATAGCGATGAAGAATATCTCCGATAGCGTTCTTCTTGACAGCATCCGGCTTGATGATTGCCAACGTTCTTTCACTCATGATCTCTACGGTTCCTCCAGATAGCTAAAGCATTGATTGAATGACGCGGCTCATTATAGGGGGGCCTCCAGTTCCCTTGCAAGCATCCGATAGCTGGACAGCAGGACATTTCGTCTGATTCCGCTTAGCTCTACGATCGCCGTTCGATGACCACGAGCATGCGAAAAGCCAGAAGCCGGCCCAATCGTTCCAGCATGCTCTCCAGTCCAAGGATGGGCGTCACCAGCCACTCCGGCAAAAGCGAGGGATGGTCGAAGCCACCACTCAAGGGGTACGCGACACAGGCCATTCGCCGGACGTGTCGAAGAGAAAACCTTGGATACCGCGCATGGAAGTCAGACCGATTCCGCTCAAACAGGAGCGTTGCGACGGCTTGATTGGCGTCAAACGGCCGGCGTTCCGGCTGAGAAGGCTTGAGAATGAGTGGGTCTTGCGTGTAATCCACCGGCTCTGGATGAAACCACCGATAGATCGGCCACGACAGCCACGAGATATATGGATCCACGACGATGATCCGGCCGCCGATTCGGAGGGTCCGCTGTGCCTCATCAAAAAAGAGCGACACGTTTTCGATGTGGTGCAAGGAGTCGAAGAGAACCAGATTCCCCAACGAATCGGATTGAAAGGGCAGGCGCTGCGCATCTGCCACCACGTTCAACCAGGGCACCAGGACCACGTCGGTACAACAGACTCCGGGCACATGCTCTTTCAGATTGCCGGTTCCTCCGCCGAGTTCGACCGTACGTCCAGGCACGAGCCAGGCGACGATCTCCCGATACCAATCAGCATACAGCCGCCGAAGCACAGGCTTGCGCTGCCATAGGTCTCGGTGCCGATGCAACACCTCACCGGACATTACACCGCCTTCAGGCGAAAGAAACCGTACACCGTCATCTTCAACAACAGCCAGCCGTGCCTAAACCGTTGAATGTTGGTGCTCCCATAGGTCCGCGCTTCATAGCGGATGGGAATCTCTAAAATATGCAGGTTCAATTTCGACGCGCCGAACAACAAATCGAAATCCCCAAAGGGGTCAAACTCACCGAAATAATGCCGATTGGCGGCCAACCGTTCGTAATCGCGCCGAAACAACACTTTGGTTCCACAGAGCGTATCTTTGATTTTCTGGTTCAAGAGCCAAGAAAATGCGAGCCCGAAAAGCTTATTACCGATTAAATTAAGCAGGCGCATGGCTTGTGCCTCCATGGGATAGACGAGGCGGCAGCCGTTGATGAACTCGCCCTTTCCGCTCGCGATCGCTTCATAAAACTTCGGCAGCGCTTCGGGGGGCATCGTCAGATCCGCATCCAGAATCATGAGCACATCGCCCCTGGCGTGCGCAAACCCTTCGCGCACCGCGTCGCCCTTTCCCTTCCCATTCTGCACGATCAGCTTGATGTCCTTGCCCGGGTAAAAGGCCATGACACGCCGAATCTCGTCCGGCGTTCCATCGGTCGAATGCCCATCGACAAAAATAATCTCTTGGCGGCCACCGAAGCGCGGGATCCGCCTGAGCGCGGCATCGATATTTCCCCGTTCATTCCGGCAAGGAACGACGATCGTCGTCGAATACGGGCGCTCCGGCCTTCGCAGTCGAGGCCGTGCCACCACATAGTGGCAGAGACACAACGCCCGGAGACCCGGCAGATAGGCCAAAAGTTTGTTGCACAATGAAGAGAGAAGCGGAACCCGCTTTGGCAACAAGAGCCGCCGCTCCACCTTCACCACATCGAAATCAGCCAGATGCAGGAGGTTGGCGATGTCCTCCGGAGAAAGCCAGTTTTGCTCGCGTTGCGGCATTTTCATGCCAACTTTTTCACAGAATCGGAGAATCGGCTCCCACAAATGGCTATAGTAAGACACGACGATTCTCGTGTGAGCCGCACAGGCTCGGCGGAGACGTCTCAAGGCAGCCTCGACATCGAGCAAGTGGCCGACCACGTCGGCCAGAATGATGACGTCGAAGGTTTCTTCAATCTCGATCGTTTCCGCGTCTCCGACACGGAACTCCAGGGTAGGATGCCGGTGAGCCGCCTCCTTGACCATCTCGGCACTCAAGTCGATGCCGACTCCACGACGAGGCTTCAGTGCGGCAAGCAGATTCCCCAAGCCTGACCCAATTTCCAAGACGCTCAGCCCTTCCGGCACGAGAAAGCTGAAATAGCGGATCTGATCTTCGTAATACGCTCTGGCTTTCTTTTCCCAGTACTCACGCAGCCCAGCGCAAGCGTCAAAATGATCGCGGATCGCCTGTTTCTTGGCATCCGTCTGGGACTTGCCCCTCGTCTGAAATGGATTGTGGGCCTCGTCCGAAGTCAGCTCCACCGAGTCGAACAGTCTATGAAGTCGCGCCGGTTCCATTGACCTCCGTGCAGGAAATCCCGCGATTCACAGTACCACCAGCCTGAGAAAGCAGCACGTGATTTCAAATACTTAGGCATGGATTTCGGAGGTCGGATACACTAGATCGACACAGGATAACGGTAGGGGCTAGTCACTCCCTACCCATACTTGGCAAGGTTACAAAGGAGGCTAGTATGCTGGTTGTCGTCGTATTCGTTGTCTGTGTTGGATTGCTGATTGCCGCTTCCACCCTCCTCATGAACGATTACTAAAAGGAACCCCCTGTATGCGCAGTACATCCACGATGTAGAGATCGCTTGGCCGGCAGTGCAATTATTGACGGCTTGTGCAGGGTCAGCCAAGCCGGTCGTGTAGAGCAGGGGAGCGGTTAATTAGCGGCAGTTGGAAACGCTTCAAATTCCGGTATCAGCGCTCGCATTCGAGACCATATTGTTTGCGAATGCCTTCTGCCACACTCGGTGGTTCTTTCGTGAGAAGCGCACAGGTGGTGAAATTTCCAAGGACCTTCTTCTTGCTTTTATCGATATAGGTCCAATCGACGATCTCACTCTTTGCAAAAGAGTAGGATTGCCCCTTCTTGACGGAACGTAGCATTGGAAGGTTGTCGATCCTCCCCGACCACATGTCCCCTTGTGATTTGAGGTTCGAAATCCACAGATACTCTTGACTCTCTCCTTCGCTTACTCTCACCTTCACCGAATACTGGTCGGTATCGGGCGGTGGCGTCGTCGCTTTCTTGAGAAAATCGTCCAAACCTGCGCGAGCGCGCTCCATGGCTTTCTGCATCGCAGGCTCTTCGTCATTCATCTCAACCGCATGGTCTTTTTTGGCCTTGTCGGTAAACGATTGGGGAAATGCGCACGGCGTCGTCAGCAGCGTGATGAGGACGACATTGAGAACCAAGAATCGACGCATACAAACCTCCGATGGACCGAAACACGCTCTGTATTAGGTGAACTCCTGACTTGTCGGCCATATTTAGCTTGTCGGGAACCGTTAAAGCAAGATCGACTATTCAATCAGCGCCGATACCTGTCTCAGTTTTCTGTTACTCTTTCTTCATGCCGTCTCGTCACAACACCCGTTCCACTCGCGCTCGTCACCACCATCCGTTCAAACTGATGGTGCGCTTTGCCGGTCGGCGTTGGGTCGAGATGAAAGCCTTTCTGCGCGCTGTCACAAGAACGCCGCCGCTGCCGAGGATAGGACTCGGGTTGGTCCTCTTCTGGGTGGGATTGCTCGCCGTCAATTGGGTGTATCATACGATCGACAAGCCGACGGAATTATTTTTCCCCGTGGAGAATGCACTGGACAAGAGCCCGCGCGCAACATGGCAAGAATACGGAACCCTGTTCAAAGAACATTCAACGCCGACCGTCGCACCCGAATTGCTCGCGGCCTTGGCTCAAGCTGAGGGAGCCGGCAACCCTGTCGCGCGAACCTACTGGCGCTGGCGAGTGTCTGCGTGGAATCCGTTGGAATGGTACCAGCCGGCTTCGACTGCGGTCGGCATGTTTCAACTCACCGACGAGACATTTCAAGAAGGGAAACACTACTGCATCCACAACCACCAGGTTGTTGCTGAGGGACCGTGGTATGACTTTGATTCCTGCTGGTTCAACAGCCTCTATACCAGGGTGCTCCCGAGCCACGCGATCGAGTTGACGGCTGTGCTCCTCGACCGTCAGGTGGCACAAGCGATTGGGAACCGGCAGGCGACCCTTGAGCAGAAGCAGAACCTTGCCGCAGTGATCCATCTATGCGGCGCCGGCGCAGGTCATGACTTTGTGAAACGGAAGTATCGCCTGACCACCCACCAACGATGCGGCGACCATGACGTACGGATTTATTTGAGAAAGATCCAGACGCTCACACAGCAATTCACTTCACTCAAAGCATTTTGAGTCCTGGGTCTCGCATCCTGAGTCCATTCAAATCCTTCCCAGTGTCGTATAGACCCCGCCTTCGTTCATGGTATGGTGGCCACGGCAATCTGACCTTGACCCGCGAGCGTGCGATTTCATGATTTCAGACGGATCGAGACCGTTGCGAAAAACGGTGCTGGCTGGCGCGGTCGGAAACGTGCTGGAATGGTATGACTTCGCCCTGTTCGGATACTTCGCGCCTGTCTTGTCCCTCCTGTTCTTTCCTTCTTCAGATCCATCGTTGTCGTTAATCGCCACGTTTAGCGTCTTTGCCGTCGGCTTTCTCGCCAGGCCCCTCGGCGCGTTGCTGTTCGGATATTGGGGTGATACACGAGGGCGGCGCGAGGCGCTTGCCTGGTCCATTCTCCTCATGGCGCTGCCCACCTGTCTTGTCGGCATGTTACCGACCTATGCCCAGATCGGTCTCGCCGCGCCGCTCGCGCTCACGGCATTGCGATTTCTTCAGGGCTTGTCTGTCGGCGGGGAATTCACCGGCTCGGTTACCTTTCTCGTTGAACATGCGGAACCGGCCGAACGAGGTTACATCGGCAGTTGGGCAGGCTTCAGCGCGCAAATCGGTGCATTGCTGGGATCCGGCATCGGTACCGTGGCGGCCGCGAGCCTCACACACGAGGCGCTTCAAGAATGGGGATGGCGTATCCCGTTTCTCTCCGGAAGTCTCATCGCATTGGTCGGGTGGTATCTGCGGCGGCGCATCCCTGAGTCACCGGCTTTCGAACGACTTCAGCAAACAGGATCGGTTTCATCTTCACCGGCACGTGAACTTCTCCTCTCGCACCGTGCTCCCCTCCTGCAAGTAATTGGCCTCGTGTTGCTGCACGGCGTCGCGTTTTACATGTTCTATGTCTTTCTCCCCACCTATTTGACCAGAGTGACTGATCTGCCGATGAGCACCACGCTTACCATCAACACCGTATGCATGGCTCTGTTGGCGGTGCTCATTCCGGTGATGGGAAAGGTGTCTGATCGAGTTGGGCATCGATGGATACTGGCCGGCGGCGCCGCAGGACTCGCCCTTGGAACGGTCCCGTTTTTCTTGTGGCTGAGCAGTGGTCAGATCGCGCTGATTATCGCGGCTCAAACCCTGATTACGGTGTTTGTGGCCGCGTACATGGGTCCCTTCTTCGCCATCGTCGCGACCCTTTTTCCCGTCTCGCGCCGATACACCGGACTTTCCCTCTCGTATAATATCGCCGCAGCGTTATTCGGCGGGACAGCGCCGTTACTGGCGACCATCCTCATAGAACGAAGCGGCAATGTCCTGGCTCCCGGCTGGTACGTGAGCCTGTGCGCCATCCTGTCTTTGATCGTGCTGTCCACCATTCGTGAGGAGACTCAATCGACGACCGAGGACGAAGCGCGCGCTCATTGACAGTGCCGGCTATACATACGATATCTTTCATAATCAACGCGCTGGACGCATGACCGATCAGACGATTTCACCTCCAACTCTTTCCGGCCCGCCGGTCTCCCGGTGGTGGGGATTCTTCCCGGAAATTCGCCGGGACAGCCTCGGCTTTCTCCTGCGATGTCAGGCCTATGGTGACGTGGCCAAGGTCCCGATGGGATTGGTCGCCGAACTCCTTTTACGGGAGCGGAGGCTGGTCTTCTATGTGCTCAATCATCCCGCCGACGTCAAACATGTGCTCGTGACCAATCAAGACAATTATCGCAAGGCCCCAGTCCCGCCGGTGGAATCTCGAATTTTTGGCCAGGGCGTGCTTCATACGGAAGGCGAAATCCACCACCATCAACGGCGGCTCTTCCTCCCATTTTTTCACGGAGACCACGTCAGCTCCTATGCCGACCTGATTACTACGAAGGCTCACGACCTCGTTGCAGACTGGCATGACGGGATGACCGTCGATATCGGCCGCGAAATGACGGGCCTCACCCTTTCGATTATCTGGCGCCTGCTCTTCGGTCAGGACATCGAATCAGAGGCTCAGGGCGTCAAGAGCGCCATCACCGTCGGCCAACAGCTCGTCAAGCTCCAGTACGATTCGCCGCTGGAGCGATTGACTCCTCTCTGGGTTCCAACGGCACTCCACCGCCGATTCCTGCTCGGTCACCGTTCGATGGAAGCGATAGTTCACCGATTCATTCACGAGCGGCGGACGGCTTCTCATCGGCATGATGACGTGTTGTCGTTGCTACTGGCCGCGAAGGACGCAGAAGGTCAGCCTTTGCGCGATGAGGAAATCCGCGATGAACTCATGACCTTCTTGCTCGCCGGCCACGAAACCACCGCCAATGCCCTGACCTGGACATGGTTTCTCCTGTCCCAATTTCGGTCGGTTCGCGACCGTCTGGCCCAGGAGCTCAAGACTGTCGTCGGCAACCGCCTCCCGACCGCGGCGGATGTTCCTCGCTTGCGGTATACCAGGATGGTCTGGGACGAGTCATTGCGCCTCTTTCCTCCTGCTTGGATTCTCCATACCCGCATCGGGCAGGCAGAGGACCGACTTCCCTCCGGCGCGGTGCTTCCAGCTCGCGCTCGGGTTTTTATCAGTCCATGGAATCTGCATCGCAATCCACGCTGGTTCCCCGATCCTAACCGATTCGATCCTGAACGGTTCTCTGAAGAGAACAAACGGACCCGTCCGGCCTTCAGCTACTTTCCATTCGGTGGCGGGGGCCATCGGTGCCTCGGTGAGTCCTTCGCCGAATTGGAAGGTCTGTTGATCTTAGCGACGGTAGCGTCGAAAATCCGGTTGCGTCTGGTTGATGGGCAGGTCATCCAACCGGAACCGTTCATGACCTTGCGCCCCAATATGCCGATGCAGATGACGGTTCAACGAGTCGGAATCGCGGAACCGCACCCCGTCATCGCATAAGACCTCCTTCTCTCTTTCTACCTTCTAGGCATAGTGGTGTTGATATGGTACAAATCGCATTCGATTCCCGTCCACGTTCGGAGCAAGGTGATGAATCGATGAGGAGGAATGTGTTTGCCTCTGTATGGCTCAACGTATCGATCGTTTCCTGCCTGCTCGTTCTGTCAGGGTGCCTCTCGCCGATCAGCTTGAATCGGGCCGTGATCGCCTATGATGAGGCCATCATCGAGGCGCAATCCAAACAACTATTGGTCAATATCGCCAGAGCGCAACACCATCAGCCGATTCACTTTACCGGCGTCTCCAACGTCGCGGCGACCTTTGACTTCCGATTTACGGCCGGCGCGACACCGGCTCTCACCGGGGACGCCAGCCGGACCATTCTACCCGTCATCGGTGGAAGCGTGGCCGAGAATCCGACCATCAGTATCGCACCGATTGAAGGCGAGGAGTTTACCCAGCGGTTGCTCACACCGTTCCATGAAGCCAAGTTGACTCTGCTCCTGCGACAGGGAATCGATATCGATCTGCTCCTCAGGCTGATGGCCAAAGAGCTCCGGCTCAAACACAACGATGGGACTGTCGCCCATCGCAATAATCCATCCGATAAGGCCGGCTATGAGATGTTCCGGCGGGTCGTGTTGCATCTCTCAGCCATTCAAGACCACAACAGCCTCTATGTAGAACCGTTGAGCATCGAGCGAAGTTGGACAATCCCTGCCGACTCGGTCACGGCGGAAGGATTCAAAGCGCTCGAACAAGACTATCGGGTTGAGTATAACGGCCCGGACAAGACGTACACGTTACGAAAACAGGTTGAAGGCGGTACGCTGATCACCAATTACGATCCAGATTTACTGTCACCAGAGGAGCGCGCCCGCCTACAGGGTGAGAACGAACTGGGACTCACGCACGACGTCACCTTTGATATCCGCCCGGGGCACTATGGCGGTGACTGGCCGCTCAAAGGCGACTTTCGACTGCGAAGTTTCAACGCCATGTTGAATTTTCTCGGACTTTCCATCGCCGAAGATCCGGAATACCATGTCGACAAAGACAGCCGCACTCCCGAGGTGGCTGAGAATCCGATCAAGACCATGGATCTGATTATGTCGCCATCATCTCCGTCCGGGATGGATCTCGTCATGCGATCCCATGGGCACTATTACGCCGTGAATACGATCGGACCACAGGCGCGTTGGAACCGCGAAGCGTTCAAGCTGCTGTCGCAGCTGTTCCAGATGACGGTCACCGAAGTGCCGCGTGCCGGCGTGCCGAGCATTACCATCGCAAAATAGAGCGGGATTTCTGACTGTTCGCACCGCGTCTGACGGGATCACGCGTCGACGCGATCGAGACGAGGCTTCGGAGGGCGCCGACCCACGAGATAGATCAGCGCGGGAAAGAGCAGAGTCGTGCCGGGGAACACGATTCGAAATCCCCACCACGGTAATTTTAATTTCAAAAATCCGAGCCCGAATGTCAGCAGAATCGACGCGACGATTCCGTAGATATAGGCCGGAACCAGTGTGGTCGAATGATCTTCGCTCCGTTGCCTGGATGCCGCGACAAAACCTTTGACGAGTGTATAGACGGAGAGAATGATAGAGCAGATTCCGAAATATAAGGCATATTCTTGCATGGAACCGCTCTCCTTCAGCTCTCCAGTAGGCGGTGAGCAGCTAATTTATAGCCTATCGCGTCCGTCCTTGTCGAGACGGCGCCCACGTTCGCACCAATTTATCGAGCTATCCCTCATCCTATGGAAATAGCCCGTTGATCTTGTATTTGCCGGTATCTACCCCGACAATAGATGAAACCGCGAAAAAGAATTTCAAGTTCCGTGACAATCTCTCACGCTCAGGAGTGACGCGTATGAAAATGTTGGTGATCGTCTTTCGTGAATCGCTCGTGGAACATGTCCATGCCTTGCTGAATGAATACGAGGTGACCGGATTCAGCGAGCTGCACAACGTCGGCGGAAAGGGAGCGACCGGATCGACCAGCCAGTTCTTCCTCGCCCCCACGACCAACCGGATGATCCTGGCGGCAGTATCGGAACAATCGGCCTATCGTCTTGTTGACGGATTCACGCGGTTCCGTTTGGCTCAAGAGGCAGCGCAGGGCGATAACGCATTCCCACTCCACGTCTTTATACTGCCATGCGAGCAGGTGGTGTAACCGAATCTACGGACGCCCATTGCCGTGACATGATTCCGGCGTCAAGCACAGTCTGAAACCCTTAACAGAACGTGACATAAAAGCAATGGCCTCCAACGGGTTTCCCCGATGGAGGCCGTTTGCATGACTGCCGAACACCGAGAAGACCTGCGCGCTAGTGCGAGCTCGGCATCGCGGATTCTGCCGCCTCTTTTGCATCCTTCTGAGATTTGGCCTTTCTGGCCTTGACCGATTTTTTCATCTCCTGCTTCTCGGCCTTGAGCGCGTCCCGCCTCGCCTTCATCTCCGACTTCATCTGGTCTTTCTTGACCTTCACGTCGGACTTCATCTGGTCCTTCTTGGCCTTGAAATTCTCCCGCATCTGCTGATGCTCGGCCTTCATGTCGCCCTTAGCCTCGCTGGCCATGGAGCCCATTTCGCTCTTCATCTCAGAGCCGAGACTTGTCGCTTCGTCCGCCAGAACCGGTGCGCCGGTGCCAAGCATGACTGAGGCGGCAACTGCTGATAGGATGACAAAACGCATGGACATCCTCCCCTGAAATAGGTTGTATCACCAATGGCGCCAGGAACCGGCGCCCAGTCTAGGGGTACTCCGAGATGGAATTCCTGGCAACCTATTTCATGGTTTTGACGGAGAAATGAGAGAGATGCGGATCGACTCCTTCGGCTTCACCATGCCGATCCAAGTCATTGTAGATCGTTGTAATCCATTGGAAGATACCCCGTGCCATAAGACGAGGGTCCGAGTAACGAGACGGCCTCCAGCGGATGACCCGCTGGAGGCCGTGCAAGAAGATGCTTCGCACTGAGGCGTGCCGCTTGGAGCTCAGCTCCATACGACATCTACCGAAGAATTCTTCTCACTTTCCTAGCCTTCACGCCAAGACTTCACAGCCATGGGGCGCATTCAGTGCCTTGGGTCGGAGACGAGACTAGGACCTCGTCTGCCATAGCAAGAACACCAGCCCGGCTGCAACTGCCGACACGAGGACGAAATGCATGGGTACCCTCCCTCAAATATGACGTGAAAGACTATCCCACGCTGGAACCCAGCGCGCCGTCTACAGCTATCGCGAGAGGGGGTTTCTGGCAACTCATTTCAAAGTTTTGGAGAATTGAACGCGGAGACAGACAACGCGGGTACAGCAATCGCGTTCACCAGTCACTAATGGACATGGGAGTAGGAATAGAAACGTTGCGCGAATCAGCCCGTTGGCATGTTCGATGCGCTTAGGGCATGACGACCAACTTGCTGAACTCCTCGCGCGCCGTATTCACGATCGAAGGCGGTGCCTTGTCGGGGCTGCCGGCATCGAACGGCGGATGGGGATCGTATTCGATGAGAAGCTGGGTGAGTTGCGCGGCGTCGGCTCCGAACTCTTCAGCGACTAATGTGAGAGCCATGTCGATGCCGGATGACACGCCGGCGGCAGTGAGAATCTTGCCCTCACAGACAACCCGTTCCTTCGTCGGGATCGCGCCGAATTGTTTCAGCACATCGAGCGCCAGCCAATGGGTGGTGGCCTTCAGCCCGTTCAGCACGCCGGCGGCTGCCAGGCCCAATGCGCCGGTACACACCGACGTGGTCCACTTGGTGGTCCGGTGCGCCTGCGCAATCCATTCCAGAACAAGCTGATCACCCATTACCGCCTGCGGAAACGCAGTTCCGGGCACCACGAGGATGTCAGGGGTGGGAGTTTCGGCAAGCGTATAGTCGGCCGTCAACCGGAGCCTGCCGAAGTCGGTTCGCTTCACGCCCTTCTCGCGCGCCACGAAGCGCACATCGGTGCCGAGCGTCGGCGCCTGCAGAACCTCGTATGGGCCGATCGCATCGAGCGCCGTCATGCCATCGTACAACAGTATCGCCACTTGCAAACGCTTCTCTGGAATCATCCTCTACCCTCCGTTCCACCATGCCAGCCGGTCGGCTGGAGCCTCACGCGGTAGCTCCGCTTCGATAATTTCGCAGATTTCACAGTCGGCAGTATAATAATCCATGTTCTGGATCACTGTCTTTGTCGTCATCATAATGGGAACTGTATGGCCAAGCATGCTCCTCGCATCTGACGATCGAGGGTCTGAACAGCCTAGCGCAAGGGAACGCTTGAACCAAGTGCTGGGCTCCGAAGGCGGCGTCCAAGTATACAAGGATCCCCAAGGAAATGTAGAGACGACTATCGATCCGCCTGGCGGCAGCCGTCATACCATCATACAGCCACCGCCAAGTCCATCGATGAACCTCGGCCCTCCCCTTCAATTGAACAACCAGACATTTCAGCCTGCTCCTGCACCTCCCACTCCTGCGCACCCACCTGCTCCAGAATTTCCGCAGAAAGCTCGGTAACAGAAAACACGCGCATACTTGGTATCAGTCTGAGTCACTGATGCTTTGGCCGGTAACGCGACGAGTTCATACTGTTACGCACGAATCGCGAAGGCCGCATGTTGAAAGAAATCATGCAGCTTACGTCGCTGTTTGCGAAACATCAGGATAATCCATTTGCGTCGTGATTCGAGTCCGTACTTCCACACCAGCGAAACGCTCGACCAGGTAAAGCCCAAGATCAATACCGGAGGTCACGCCTCGTGCCGTAACGACATTTCCTTCATCCACCACACGGTCATTGACGACCTGCGCACAATATTCCCGTAACTCTTTGAAGGCCTTCGGATGGGTTGTCGCGCGTTTGTCTTTCAAGAAGCCCGCCGCCCCCAGCAAGAGAGAGCCGGTGCAGACCGATGCTTTCAGTTTGACCGGCTCCGAAGTTCGTATCCATTCAACAAATGCCCGATCATGCCGTAGTTCCCGCGTTCCCAGCCCGCCAGGCACTACAAGCAGATCATAGCCCGAAAGCGGGCGGCCCACGACGGACGGCTCGATGCGGAGGTTTTTGTCATCAACAACGTCCTCGCTCATGGCGCAGATGTCCCAGGTAAACTCGGGCATCAATCCCATCGACTTCAAGCGCGTCAGTGGATCATACACGCCGATGAAATCCAGCATCGTCATACGGTCAAAGATGATAAAGGCGGTCTTCATTGGTGTGTACGACGAAGATGGGAGATCACTCCCCTGCTCGTTCGTCGTATCATGCGTTATCTCTCTTCCGGCGGAATGGCACGAATCCTCTGCGAAAACAGTTGATGAGCGCCAACATCCACGGACCGGTGCTTGACCTTTGTGCTAGCCGGATCCTTACCAAGGAAGTTGTCGCCTTTCCAGTTCCTTGAGGGTCTGATGGGGCGCGGCACGAACCCTCCGCCGCAATTGGGACAGACATTGGCCAGCACGTGTTCAACACAGTCGGAGCAGTACGTACATTCATAGCTGCAGATGCGCGCTTCGGTGGAGTTCGGCGGCAAGGCCTTGCAGCATTGCTCGCAGACCGGCCTGAGTTCTAGCATGGTCTCTCCTTGGATGGTCCTATTGCGCGCTGCCCTCTAATTGACTCGCCGATCTCTCGTGCTTACGCGCCGCTCTCGATCGGCTACGGAACCGCGCAGGGGGGAACCCGAACTGTCGCTTGAACGCGCGATTGAATGACGGTTCCGACTCATAGCCTACTTCGCTGGCGATCTGCGCCACGCTGTTGCTGGTGGAGACGAGCAGTTGCGCACCGAGGGAAAGCCTCCACCGCGCGAGATAGGCTATCGGACCCTCCGAGAGACACCGCCGGAACCGCTCCGTCAGTACGGATCGCGAAATGCCCACTTCCTCGGCGAGAGACGCGATCGTCCACGGACAAGCCGGCTGGCGGTGCAGCAAGCCCAACGCCTTTCCAACTTCCGGGTCGCGAACACCGGCCAGCCATCCTTTTTGATCAGGAGTGAGGACGTCGATATACCGCCGCAGCGCTTCAATGAATAAGACTTCGGACAGTCTGGCAAGGACTGCTTGACTGCCGGGCTGGGCCCGATCCGCGTGGTCCACTGAATACCGGATGGTTTGTTCCAGCCATTGACTTGCCGTGTCAGTACGCACATTGACTTTCAGAATGGGCGGTAGCCCGCCCAAAAACGGTTGGCTGAGTTGTGGATCGCAGGCCATATACCCGCAGATGAATTTGGTGATTTCCCCTCCGCCTCCCATACGGGCAAGGTTGAGGCCTTGTTCGAACACCCGCTTCACTTGTTCCGCGTGGTCTGTCGGTTTGACGAACGGCCCATTTCTCAATGCATGCGGGTCGCCGTGCGGAAGGATGACCAGGTCGCCGGCAGCAAGCTGAAGCGGTCGTGGATTTCCTTCGATGTGCGCATAGCCTCGGCCTTCGGTCAGGAGGTGAAAGATAATGACGTGGTTTCCACCGGCAGACAGATACGGAGCCAACTCCGAGGAAGGAGGTGAACAAAAGCACCAGGGCGCTGAAAATTCCGCATTGTAAAACACAGCGCCGTCGAGTTTGACAGTCTTGAGGACTTCGGACAAGACGTCCATATCATTCTTCGCGGCAATTCGGCGTCTCGGCAAAGTCTTCCGGTCGCCCGGTCAAATCACACGCAGTGTAGCATGCTCCTGATAAGAGAATCAGTCTCTCGGGTAAGGCAATCACCCGTCCTTCTTTTTATAGTGTGCTCCAGAAGCACAACGCAGGTTCGATCATCACCATCGCGAACAGAAGGAGGTCGTCATGTATGACTTGAAGAACCTAGGGAAGATGAAACTGCTCGAAGTGCACGCGCCGGAGGCCATGAAAGCGTTTGTGGCGTTCGACAAGGCTGCCTTGGCGGAAGGTACGCTGTCGAGCAAGTACAAGGAGCTGATTGCACTCGGCGTCGCATTCACGACGCAATGTCCCTATTGCATCGACATCCATGCGAACAACGCGCGCCAGGCGGGTGCCTCGGATGCTGAGATTGCGGAAGCCGTGCTTGTCGCTGCCGCCCTTCGTGCCGGCGGAGCGATCACTCACGGCACACATGCCTTCAAGGGAGCGTGACTATAAGACACGGGTGTGTTGACGGAGGTTGTGGCGGACAGAGTCGGGCTCGCTCAACCCGTCTGATCAGGAGACCAACTCAATGGCGGCTGTGCGTGAGAACGAAAATGTGGCCAGATTCACCGAGCTGTAGGCGAGATGCACGCTGCCATTTCTTGGAGTTGATGGCGCTTGATCCGGATTCTGCGCAACGGCACGATCCGGCTCATCGGCTGTTGGTTTTGGCTCACCCGGTAAATCTCTCATGAGGCTCTCGCGGAGTTTGTCGAAGAACTCCGGAAGATACGCCTGGAATTTGTGCACCTCAGCCTCGGTTTCCTTCAGCGCATCGATTACCTGTTTGATGAGCGACGCAAGTGGGGCATTCTTCATCGGCGTCGTGAGAGAGCCCCTCTCGGACGAATCCGATGGCGGGGTGGGCGCCGTGGTACCGTTGGACGGTTGCGGGATCTCCGCCGCCGTCGCTGGCGCCCCACCCGCGGTAACTGCTGAGGCCGCAACCACCGTGACCGATCGCACGACCTCCACACTCAAATCGAGACTGGAGAAGGTTGCTGACTCGCTGAACTGTTTAGCAAGGTTGACGGTGTGAGACCTCGCCTCCTCATCCTGGCCCTGAAAGAAGCCGTGAAAAATTCCGGAGAGCTTCTGGAAGAGATTCCCAAGATCATGCAGCTCCTGCTCGTTCAGATCGCCCTTTACCTCGACGCCGAAGTTCCGTTGAAAGGCATATTGCGCAGAACTCGCTCCAACATTCACGGCTCCTTGAGCAGTCTCGACATGAGAGTGAAAATTGCCGGTTCGATAGTCGGACCCGACGTCGGCTGTCAGCACAATAGTGTCCCCGTCCGTGGTCGTCACGCTCAGGCGGCCGGACACATCATTGGAAATCGCCATTTGGCTGACTTGAGTATCCAACCGACGCAGGCCGGCATTGGCTATGGGACGCAGGTTAAAAAACTGTTGGGGATCAAATTTGGTCAGTGCTTCAACCGGCATGGATCTCTCCCACTCATGAGAATGGGCTCAGTCTTCCGCCACTCCCCTATCGGTCAATAATCAGACCAGCTTAAGGCACGCTGTGCTATAGTGTCGGTCACTTCCGTATCGATACCGACCTACAGCAAGGAGGGCCTATGCGAATCCTAATAAAAAGTGTCGTGATCGCCGGTGCAAGCATGATGCTCGGACTCACCGGTTGCACCCTCAAGGCTACGTTCAATCAGACCACCGACACGACCTCCAATATCACCGGCACGACATCCGGAGCGGCTTGGTGGAGCGAAGACGGCCAGATCAAGCCGGACTTCAAGGCGGCGGCCTTTGTGTCCTTCAATCAAGAAAATCTACAGCAAGATCTGGCGGCAGGGCGGGGAGAATACCTGGCATCGGTGGGCAGGTTGTTGGGAGTTCCCGGGAATCACCAATCGGCATTTTTCTCCGCTGCCCAGGCAGGTTATGCCGAAACAGTAGGCAAGGATTCCACATCGCTGCTGGCGCAGCTCAGGGACATATCCAAGGCATTCGCCCGATAGTCCGACTTCAGGCATCACATCACGTGACGGCCTGCTCTAGGACGGAAAGCGTTGTTTCGTGTTGACGCCCGATCACCGTCCGCACGAGTGCGCCATCCCTGAACACCAAGAAATTCGTCGGCACCGATGGAATGCGCGGTCCTGGGAGAATCACACCGGCAAGATTTAAGGGATCCGTCGCTGAGAGTTTGACCTCGTGGCCGGTGCCGGGAGATATTCCTTTATTTCGCATCGCTCGCAGCGACTCCACCGCCTCCGGCAACGCAAACTGTTCTCCGGTAAATCCGCTCACAAATCTCCCGCCTCGCGCCTCGCCGGCCATCTCCATGCGCCGATACTGCACAAGAAGATCTCGCCATGACTGAACCAACGATTCCCGCGCCAGCACATCTCGAAACACCACGCCATAACGGCGCAGGAGCTGGCGAGCCACCTGCTCCGTGTGAGGCGCCGAAGTCGCTGCAACCGGAAACTGCGTGCTGACCACTGCGGGCTTCGTTGACCGGAGCAGCGACCACCGTCCAGTTGAATGCCGGGGTCGACGAGCTCGTTCACGACCCTCGGCACGACGCCGATGCGGATCCATCAGGGCTCGAAGGTTGTCGAACCCATCTGCCGTCACAAACCCTGCTGCCACAAGTTCCCACAGTCCGTGTTCCACTTCCGCCGGAAGATCGTGTGTGATCCGGACCAGATCGGCAAAGAAGCTTGCGCCGTGTTCCTGCAATGCACGACGCAGATTTTGCGCCACCGAACTCAAATGCAGTGCAGAATCCGATCCGGTTGCGGCTGTCTCTCCACGCAAGACCTGCATCAGCCATTCACTGTCCTCACGCGGAAACAGACTGATGGGAGCGACGCTCGTGGGTATGATCCGGCGTCGGTTCCGGTCATTATCAAGCACCAAATTGGGATGAGGCGAGAGCCGTCCCCAGCTCACCGCTCCGCTCAGACAGAGTCGATCCAAGAGTTCCGGCTCGTACTTGGCCATGCGCAACCGCAAGAGCTGTGGTTCCCACGCGGAGGCCGCCGCCTCGAATCCCGCGAGTTGCCCGATCACTTGCTGCAGACCGGCTTCACCATGCTGACGTGATCCGGGTAGGACATGCTGCCATTGCATTAAGAACCGCATAAATTCCAATGCCGTGACCGGCTCCACCTCTTTGCGCAACATACCGATGGTCAGACGATGGATACGAGCCAGCAGACGGCGGTGACACCACTCGGGCGTTTCAAGCCCGGATTGCGAGGAATGCCGGGAGTCGATCACTGAATAAGATCGGAACTGGCCGCGCAAGACTTGGCCGGAACTCTCGAGCCGAACCATTGAGGTGTTGATCGCATCAACCGGAAGATGCAGACGTTCAGCCAACTTGTTTGTGGTTGTCGAACCGATGCTCTCCATCCAGCCAAGAACCATGGCATCAAGGGTCGCATCGTCGCCGGCGATGAACAGTCGTTCTACGCTGTCCCGATTCTCTGTTGCCACCCATCCCTTCGCCTCATGCCCATCCGCCTGTATTGACGACTGAACTGCCCGCCCCTCATCGACCAATCGCGATATGTGCGCCGCCCACTCCTTCGCTTCCTCAGCGGGTAACCAAACCAGGGTCAGCAGCGCATCGTGTAGTTCATCCGGATCGCGAACCACGGGCCATGACTCCCGCTGCACTTCCTCTATTGCCGCCGGATCGAGCGCGCCGACCTGGCCGGCCATTTCTGCGGGAAGCGTTCGCCGCATTTCCACCGCCCGTGCCCGACGCTCCTCCAGCGGCGCATCATCCAAAAAGGCATAGGGATTGGCATTCAAGATTTCATGGGACAACGGTGACGGTGTCGGCGTATCCATGGCAAGGCATTCGATTGTTCCGGTCTCTATTCTCGTAAGCAGTCGTGTCAGCCCATCAAGGTCCATGGCCTCCGTCAAGCAATCGCGTACGGTCTCGGCCACCAATGGATGATCCGGAATCTGCCTCGTACGTTCACCGACCATATTATCCTGGCATGCGAGAGCATCAGGAAACACAGCCGCCATCAAATCCTCCGCTTTCATCCGCTGAATCTGAGGCGGGACTTTCTTGCCGCCGGAAAAACGAAGGAGCATCAGCGCGCGACTCAGGTTCCACCGCCACCTCGTCATAAACATCGGCGCCTGCAACAGCGCTTGAATCAACACGTCCCGAACCGTGCGGCTATGGAGATAGCCGAACACTGACTCGAGCGGAAAACTGTGGCGCTCACCCAAGGAAATGACGATTCCATTGTCGGTCGCAGCCGCCTGCAATTCGAAATCAAAGGTGACGCAGAACCGCTTGCGCAGCGCGAGTCCCCAGGCCTTGTTGATCCGTCCGCCGAACGGAGCATGGAGCACCAACTGCATGCCCCCGCTCTCATCGAAAAACCGCTCGGCGATGATGCGGTCCTGGGTTGGCACGGCGCCTAACACTGCGATCCCTGAGGCGACGTATGCCGCCGCCTGCTCAGCCCCGCGTTGATCCAATGCACACTCCGTCCTCAGAAAGCTGATCGCTGAGCGCTGACGGCTCGAATCGGGAACAGGTGAAGTCACCCTATCGGCAATCGCTTGCCGCAGAGACGCCACCGCAGCAGACAGCTCGGTTGTCCGAGACGGAGCCTCTCCTCGCCAAAACGGAATGTTGGGCGGAGCCCCTTGCGCATCCTCCACTCGCACCTTTCCCGCTTCAACCCCTTTGATTCGCCACGATGTGTTGCCGAGGAGCATGATGTCACCGGCAAGACTTTCAACCGCAAAGTCTTCGTCGACGGAGCCCACCACGGTTCCCTCCGGCTCAGCCACAACGGCATAATTGGCGGTATCGGGAATAGCACCACCCGACGTGATCGCCGCCAATCGCGCCCCTCGTCTTCCTTTGAGCCGATGATTGATCCGGTCATGGTAGAGGTATGCGAGCCCTCGCCCCCGTTGTGTCGCGATACCATCCGCCAGCATGCGAAGGATCTGAGAAAATTCCTCATGGGACAGATCTCGGTACGGATAGGCCCGCCGACACAGGGCGAAAAGATCTTCTTCCGTCCAGATTTGGGTAGCGGCCGCAGCCACAAGCTGCTGCGCCAAAATATCCATCGGCGCAGTCGGGATCTCGATCTGGTCCAGCGCGCCGTCGCGAATGGCTCGTACCAATGCTCCACACTCCAGCAATTCGTCCCGGGTCATCGCGAAGAGACGGCCCTTGGGAATGGCGGTGACCCAATGCCCCGCACGACCGATCCGCTGCAAACCTGTCGCAATGGCTCGGGGCGAACCGATCTGGCAAACCAGATCAACGGTCCCGACATCGATACCCAGTTCCAGCGAAGCGGTTGCGATCACCACGCGTGTTTGACCGCTTTTCAGTCGCTCTTCGGTCGACAGCCGGATCTGCCTCGAGAGACTGCCGTGATGGGCTGCCACCGCGTCCGGTCCAAGGTCTCGCAGGCGATCCTCCAAATAGTGTGACACTCGCTCCGCCAGCCGCCGAGTATTCACGAACACCAGCGTCGAGCGATGTTGTCGGACGAGTTCTGCAACACGGTCATAGACATCGGACCAGATGGCGTTCGTCGCGACCGCGCTCA
Organism: Nitrospira sp.; assembly: GCA_024760545.1. NCBI lineage: Bacteria > Pseudomonadati > Nitrospirota > Nitrospiria > Nitrospirales > Nitrospiraceae > Nitrospira > Nitrospira sp. The sequence goes on along the minus strand of CP060501.1, from coordinate 219,974 downwards.
ACTCGTCCTTGGGCACCTCGACCGCAAGATCCAACTCCCGTCGATGCCCCACGTCGATGATCGTCGGACGAGACCGAGCGCCTACCAGAAAGTCCGCCACCAATTCGATCGGTTTTTGCGTTGCAGAGAGTCCGATCCTCTGCGGGTTCTTCATCGTCAGGGCTTCCAAGCGTTCCAACGACAGCGCAAGGTGCGCACCGCGCTTGTTGGGTGCGAGAGCATGAATTTCGTCGACGATGACCGTTCGTACCGTCTGCAAAAGCCGTCGACTCTTTTCGGCAGTCAATAGAATAAACAATGACTCCGGAGTCGTGACGAGAATGTGGGGTGGCCGCTTGAGCATGTGCTGGCGATCCGCCATCGGGGTGTCCCCGGTCCGTACTAAGACACGCAGCTCCGGCATCAAGAGCCCGGCTTGCAGTGCCAAGTGCCCGATCTCGACCAGCGGTTTCTGCAGATTTTTCTGAACGTCGTTACTGAGAGCTTTGAGGGGCGATATGTAGAGAACCTGCGTGTGGTCATCAAGTTCGCGGGCAAGGGCCTGCTTGAACAAGCTATCGATACAGGCAAGAAAGGCTGCGAGGGTTTTGCCTGAACCGGTCGGCGCGGCAATCAACGCATCCGCTCCGGAGTGAATCGCTGGCCAGGCTTGGATTTGGACGTCAGTCGGCCGACCGACACGCGAAGAAAACCATTCGGCAATAATCGGATGAAACTGTGCGAGAGGCATCGGCCGCATCTTACCATGCATCGGATATGTACGCGTGACCGACTGCCCTAGGGTTTACTCCAATAGTGGATGTGCCCTCGTTTGGTTAAACTTATTCATGATTCATTCTCGTGTATAGGATGGCGGGTGAGCACATTAAGGAAAGTACTGGACAGCTAGACGGTTGTGAGTGACACTCTGACACGAGAATATGAGTGTCTGTATGATGACAAACGAGGGCTGATCATGTGGCTTCTCTTGATTGTCTTGTTGACACCCCCTGCCGGTGTAAGTCCCGCCACAGTGCTGAACACCTTTGCCACGTATGAGGATTGTCAACCCGAACGGAATCGCATCGGTTTTGAAATGGCGGAAAGTTATCCGTACGAGAATGATTTCCGCATCGTTTGCGAGTTTCGAGCGCATCCCAAGGCTCTGACACACCATATCGATGAGGAGAACTCCCCGCTCGATCGTGTTGTCCACGTCCAGCTGCCGATTCCTCAGGACCCATCCTCCGTCATGCCCCGGACCGATTTCCCGTTTCGCAACTCATAGCAGCTATGGCATCATAGCTGACCATGCATCTCTCCATCGTTATTCCAGCCTTCAATGAGGCACGCCTGATCGAGCGATGTCTCCAATCCGTCAGCGAATCGGTCGCCGCCAACCGCGCGCCACGTTTCGCATCGAGCATCATCGTTGTCGACAATAATTCCACCGATAATACCGCCGAGCTGGCAAGACAGGCGGGGGCGCAGGTTGTCTTTGAACCGATCAATCAGATCGGTAGGGCGCGCAATGCGGGAGCCGCTCACGCAACCGGCGACTGGTTGCTTTTTTTGGACGCCGACAGTCTGCTCAGTCCGGGCCTGCTTGCCGATATTCTACGAGTGATCGAAGGAGGGAAACACGTCGGTTGCGGCAGTACCTTGCGTATGGACGGGCTGCCTTGGTGGGCACACCTGACACTGCGCATTTGGACCGGAGCATCGATTCTGTGTCGATGGGCGGCAGGGGCCTTGGTCGTGTGCCGCCGCGATGCCTTTCAAGAAGTCGGCGGGTTCGACCAGACCCTCTATGCGTTGGACGAAATCTCTCTCAGCAAGCAGCTCAAGCGATGGGGGCGCACACGCGGCCTTCAATTCACCATTTTAACCGGACATCCGTTGGAGACATCGACGCGCAAGGTCTCGCTCTATTCAGGCCGAGAGATCGCCGCACAAATCTTCCGAGTCCTTCTGCTTCCAAGGAGAACCTTGCACGACAAAAAGCAGCTCTCCGTCTGGTATGACGGACGGCGGTGAGCCTTCTCGATAGCAGGCTTGCACAGTTTCATTATGCCTAGATACCGGCGTACCATTCATATCCCTGGTCTTCCCAATAGCCCCCCTTCCCGCCGCCGATGCCGGCAAGGGATTCGACCAATTCGATCTTCATGACATATTTTGCATGTTTGTACCCGAGCTGACGTTCGAAGCGAAGGCGGAGCGGGGCGCCGTGCGGAATATCTAATGGGGTACCATTCAGTTCATAGGCCAGAATCGTCTGAGGGTGGTAGCAATCGGCCACGGCCATGCTCTCGTAGTAAGCGATCCCTTCATCATCCACATCAGCACAATGAAACACCGCATAGCGGGCATTCGGCAATGGTTCGACTTCTCGCAGTAAGTCGCTGACCGGAACCCCGGTCCATTTTCCTATGGCACTCCAACCCTCCACACAGTCGTGGCGAGTGATTTGCGTCCGAAAAGGGAGTTCCTTCAGCGCGGCCAGCGACCAACTCCTGGGCGTCTTGACCAGACCACTCACTTCCAACATCCACTCTGAAAAGTTTCGTGCGACATGTTCGGCATACTGTTCTGTCCCCGGATCGATGGATCCATTCGCCGGAAACACCGCCGAGATATCGGCCTCACCATATTCTTTGGCCAGCGCATTCTTGGAAGTCACCGCCCGTTGCGCCGCTTCGGTCAACCGTTCGGTCTTACCGAGGATGGACGGGAACCAACTGCTTTGCGTGAGATTGTCGCAACCGGAGACTACAACCAGGCTCGCGGCACCCAAGGTCCCTTTAAGGAAGCTTCGTCGTCTCATCGCGCGTTCATACTTCATGGCCCACTCCTCTATGTTTGACAATGAACCACCCGGTGACCATCGAGCGGATGTTGTTGAAGAATCCTGTGAGGATCACCTGCAGGACGTGAATCATGATGAATCCGACGAATGAAAAACAGGCAAGAAAGTGAAGCGTCCTCGCCCCTTGGCGACCTCCTAGGAAAGTCAAAATCCAGGGGAATGCCGCATCGATCATCGGCGACATGGCCAAGCCGGTCAGCACGATCAGTGGGGCCACAATGAACAAGATGCTCGCATAGGTCAGCTTTTGAAGGACGTTATACCGCTTGGCTGCTTCGCCTACAGGATGTTGCAAGATCAGGTGATCTCTGATGGATTTCCCGATTCCGCGCAGATCTTGACGAGTTGGCGCCAGATCACGTGTGACGTGTCGGCTTGCCAATGCATACGCCGTAAAAATTAGGCCGTTGATCACAAAGAGCCAGGCCAAGAACAGGTGCCATTGCCGCCCCATGGCAAGCCACCTGGCGCTCGGAACGGTCGCCCAGGCCGGAAACGCGCGGCGCATTCCATCGGAATAGCCCAGTACACCGGTCGTATCGAACTGATGGCCGACAATAGTTGTGACCCCTTTCATTTTCCCCTGCTCGTTTACAATAGACCGGATCGACAGCAACGGTTGATCACGATCCGAACGATCACCCCAATACAGTGCAGGATGGGCATTGAAGATCTGCAGGCCGCTCATGATCAGGATGATCAGAATAGGGACATTCAGCCAATGGCTGATCCGCACCGGCAGTCGATGGCGGTACACCTGTTCAACGGAAGGCTGGGTTGAAGCGGTTTGATCGTTCAACAGAGGCGGTACCGATACCGTAGGTTCTGAAATCGGCACGTGTTCCCCTCTCCAATCGGGCTGAATAAGTAACAGCTTCATTTTACCTCTCCTTGGAAGGCATTCACATAGCTCTTCGTCGGAGACGTTGTCTATTTCTTACAAGATACTGGATGAGGTATCTCTGAAGAAACGAAGCGGCCTGCAACCGGGAGACCCGAGCGCAGGCCGCTGGAGAGAGAATAGGTTGGGCTGCTTCCCTTAATAACCCATCGCGCCTTTCATGCCACCCTTCATCTCGTCTTTCTTCGCCTTCATTTCACCGCTCATCTCATTCTTTTTCATCTGCATGTCGGTTTTCATCTCACCTTTTTGGGCTTTCATCTCGTCATGCTTCGCTTTCATTTCACTTTTCATGTCAGCCTTCATCTCACTCTTCGTCTCATCTTTCATCTTCCCCATTTCATCGGCATAGGAAATAGTGCCACCCCCCATAAGACACCCAGCTACAGCAATCGATAACAGGATCTTCTTCATTGAACGCCTCCTCGTTGGTAAGTGATGGTTGAACGGCATCCGGCAAACCGTTGTCGTAGTCGAAGCCGGTTGACCGGTGATGGGAACTCTTTGGGAATGAGTGCTACCGCAGCCCGCACAAGTGAGATCTGTCTGACATAGGCCCGACAGCCGACGCATGACGCAAGATGAAGACCGATGTCCAGCTTCATACAGTCCGAAAGACGGTCTTCCAGATAATCCGAAGCACGATCTGTCAGTTCGCGACATGTCATTCCGCTGTCGATCCATTGAGAAGGGTGGTCTTCCATGCAAAGCCTCTGGTTGTGGACTATTCATTCGTGAGTCCTCCGTCTCTCAAATTTCTTACACATACGCCAGGCACTAGGGAGAAAAGAGGTTCCTACCTGACCTTGGCGTATCCGTCGACCGACCTTTCATCGGCGAATGCCTGTTCGACCGCCGCTCTGACTCGTTCCCTTGCGCGATGCAGCCGGACATAGAGATTTGTTTCCGTGATATTGAGGACTTTGCAGACCTCCTTGGCCTCCACTCCCTCAACGTCGCGCAGGATCAAGACTGCTTTGAGTGTCGAGGGCAATGCTTCAATGGCCTTGTTCATCGCGGTCACGGCCTGTTGGTCGGCCAACAGCTTTTCAGGCGTTTGCTCGTCCCAAGGCTGAGGGGGAAACGCCCAGTGGCCGATCCGTTCGCCGGATTGCTGGAATCGAGATGGGTCGATGCCCTCCTCGCTTGCATCGTCGGGCGACTCAAAGGCGGAAAATGCGACCTGTCGCTTATCGCGCACTCCTCGATCCTTGGCCTTATGAATGACGATCCCGAAAATCCAGGTCCGTAGGGATGATCGACCCTCAAATCGATTCAACCCTTTGATGACGGCTATCCAGGTATCTTGAACGACTTCCTCCGCCACTTCGCGATCCGTCACATAGCCCATGGCCATGCGAATGAGTGCGCTATGATGCCTATCGACCAATTCATCGAACGCCCGTTCATCACCTCTTCGTAACCGGATGATCAGGCTATCTTCATCTTCGGGTACAGCGACGCCCGACCTGACACGGTCAGGCATCATCTGCTGTTCGATCGATGCGCTCAGAGTTCCAGTGGCTGTATTCATGATCGGTCTCCAATTTGAAGCAACTCCGTGACGAATGACGGGGTGCCCCTGAGGGTCACGTTTGTCCTCAATAAGTTGTTGATGACCTCGATTCCATTCGCATCGATGTAGTCGACATTCGAACAATCCAAACGCACCGCCTTCTTCTTTCGAAGATACGAACGACATTCACCCTCAAGCAGCGCCGCCCATTGCTCCGTGACTTTTCCTTCCAGTTTGAAAAGCACGTCTCGCCTGTTCTCCTCTATTTTTGTGATCTTCAGCATCGTCTTCCGGTCTCCTTCAGCTGTGGCCTGATGCCGGCTATTGAGCAACCGCAATGCCATGCCGCGGATACGGCCAGAGGTCGTGCTAAGTGATGGAATGAATTATGATTTTTAGTGGGAACTTCGCGCAGGATCGAAAATCACAGGAATGGGTATTCCCAAAATATTGGGATCATCACGGCATAATGGGAAAATCTACGGTGAGTCGAGGGAGAAGACCGTGACTTAGATTATAGGGTTGCAGCCAGGGTTGAAGTAGCACGCCATACCGAGCTCGCCGCTTTGCTTTTCTCGAAGTCCATCAGTCCAAGAGCGCTGCGAGCGACGCGTAGTCGATTGAGGATTTGACCTGGTCCAACCAAGCCTTGCGCTGGGCCAATTCAGGCCGATTGTACACATCGTCTTCGGTAAATGTGGGGACAAAGACGGCGATGACTTGTATCTTTCCTGGTTTGCTCCGATCCGGGAAGGCCGGATCCATCTTGAAGGCGAGTGCCTGATCTATGGTGCCAGGTTTCAGGCTGTTCAATTCAAAGGCGTCTCGTAATTCCTCAGCCTGCATGGCGGCACGTTCCATGTGGTCCTTGCGAACCAGTTCAGCTTCCATCGACAAGCTGTTGGCTTGAGCTCGCAGTCGTTGTGCCTCCGCATGGTTGCCGGCATTCCCTGCTGCCACCGCTTCCCGGTCCAGCGCAAAACTTTGAGCCAGTGCCTCGTCCACTCTTCGTCGGTCGTCCGTGCTCAGCTCTTGTATCGTGGCAATACGGGCCTCAAGCGCCTTACGGGCCGAGTCCTCCGGATCGGCCCACATCGCCGGCTTGGCAAGCTGCTCGGCGGTGAACGATGCCCGGTAGGTTCGGTATTCACTGAGCAATTTCGAGAGGTATGCATCCCGCGCCGCATCCCTGGCCTGCGCGGCTTGGACGTCTGCGGTAAGCCGCCTCATGTTCTCCATGTAGTTATCGGCACCGGCCGGATCGTTCCTTCTCAGCAGTGCCGCAGTGCGTTCAACCATCGCCCGATCGGGTGCTTTGCGCACAGCCTTACCCCTGTGCCAATCGGCCATGGCCTTTTCGCGCGAGGCGCCAAGGCGATCAAGCCGATCCCCGAGTGTTTGAGGAATCCATGGGAGCCGCTCCTGCTTGGAAATTAGCACCCATCCGCCATAGTCGGGATAGCCGGCCACGGTACCGGTCCGTTTCGGGATGTCGTCGGAACCCATGAACATCTCTTTGGACAGATAGTTGAAATACACACTGACTCTCCCGATCGATCCATCCACTCGGTCCGCCTGAGGGTTGACCCTGCAGTCCCCCTCCCAGATTTTGATACCCACCGACGTCTGCTCCGGATAGGCACGCATGAACAAGCGTGAGTTCCATAGGCTATGCGGGCTGGCCGCCATCGTGGTCCGCATGCGAACCGGGACCGGTGAATCCATGAGTTCGCGTGATTGTTTCACAATAGCTTCGGCGGCGCTCATGGCTTTGAAGTACCGCGCCCATCGTTTGTCGGTGACCGGTCCTTCGTCCTGACGCGGGGTCCAGCACTGGACCTGCGCGACAGCGGTCGTCGGAATGCTGAACGACGACAGCACTGCAAGCACACTGAGATAAAATGTGACATGGGCTACGAACAGAATCGGCGTACGGACTCTCATCTTATTAGCGAAAAGCAATCGTCACTGGCTTATGCAGGACGGTTGATCCCCAATTTCTTCATGCGGGCTTCGAGCGTAGTGGGTTTCAATCCAAGAATTGCCGCCGCGCCCTTAGGGCCGCTCACGCGCCAACTGGTTTGCTCCAGAATTTCGACGATATGCTGCCGTTCAATCTCTTCGAGCGTGAGTGCTTGCCCGTTGCCGAATGCTTTCCCACCCACGGGTGAAAGCCAGTCGATCGGTTCCAGTTCCGAGCCTTCGCTCAAAATGACCGCTCGCTCGATGACATGCTCGAGTTCGCGGATGTTTCCCGGCCACCGGTAGCGTTGCAATGCCGTCATCATTCGCTCTGGGATATGGGTAATGTTCTTTCCGAGGCGGGTCGCATGTTTTCGGACAAAATATTGGGCCAGCAACGGAATGTCTCCCTCTCGCTCGTGCAAGGAGGGCACATGAATCGGGAACACGTTCAGGCGATAGTAGAGGTCGAGCCGGTAATGGCCCGATTTCGAGAGTTGCTCAAGGTTCCGATTTGTGGCGGCGATCACACGCACGTTCACTCTAAAGGTCTGTGTTCCCCCGACTCGCTCAAACTCACCCTCCTGCAAGACACGTAACAGTTTGGGTTGCAGGTCGAGCGGGAGTTCACCGATTTCGTCGAGAAAGATCGTTCCTCTATCGGCTACCTCGAAACGGCCCATCTTCCTGGTCAAAGCTCCGGTAAAGGCTCCTTTTTCATGACCGAACAGCTCGCTTTCAATCAACCCGCCGGGGATAGCCGCACAATTGACCTTGACTAGGGGCCGGTCCTTCCGCGGGCTTAAGTTATGGATGGCCCGGGCGATCAGCTCCTTGCCGGTTCCGGTTTCGCCGGTGATCAGCACGGTGGAATCAGTCGGCGCAACCCGCTCGGCGCCTTTGAGTACTTTCTTCAGTGAAGTCGATGAGCCAATCAACTCTTCAAAGTTATGGCTCCCCTTGATTTCTTCTTGCAAGTACACATTGGCGGCCTCGAGCCGCGCTTTCTCCTGTTCCATCAGCACTTGTTCGGTAATATCGATAAACATGGTGCGAGTGTAGGTGCCGGTAGGGTCCGGCCTCGACCACCATCTGATCCACAGAGGCTGACCGTTATCCTTCCGGCGCAATTCGAGCACGACCCCGCTCGTGTCGATGCCCTTGCCAATGGACTCGAAGGCATCTTTCAAACGGCGCTGCGCATCCGGTGTGTCAGGAATGAAGGACGCGCCGTAGGTGCCTTCAACCTGATCCGGTGTGATCCCCAACGTTCTCAAGGCCGTTTTGTTCGCCCTAATGAACTTAGAATCCAAGCCTTCGTTGACATAGGCAATGGGCGCCTCGTCGAAGAGATCGCGTAGTCGCTCCTCATTGTCTTTCAGTTGGGCCGCCATTCGTTCTCGCTCGAGTTCGGCGCCGGCCCGAACGCCGAAAATCTTGAAGACCGAGAGAACCCGTGGATCGTCACGCATCGGGTTGGTGTCCATCACCGCCAGATGTCCCATCACTCCCCCTGCGCGATCTACGACAGGAATCGCCAGATAGCTCTCCACGCCCAGTTTCGCCAAGTCTTCCCGGTGTTCCGGAAACAGGTCTTGAACCTTTTCGGGGAACAAACAGACCTCACCGGCCAGCACGCGCTCACAAGGCGTGTGGAGCAGGTCGTACTCGAAATTATCGAGAAACCCGTCCCCTTTCCAGAAGGCCAAGGTTCTGACGCGCGTGCGAGTCTCCTCAACGAATTTGGACACGAAGGCGTATTTCACCTGCAGTGCTTCGGCCAGATTTTTCACCAACGACGGGAAAAAGGCGGCTCCGGTGGCTGCCGCGGTTCCTTCGTCAATCTTACGGAGCGTCAGATCGCTCTTCCTCAAGGTCTGTTCGTAACGCAACCGTTCGAATTCCGCCGCAGCGCGAACAGCGAAGATGCCCAGAACCGAAGTGGGGCCCACGTGGTCCGGCATCGGCTTCGAGTTCATGATGGCCAGATGGCCCACGACGCGGTTCAATGAATCGACAACCGGGACACCGCAATAACTGTCGACACCGATATCCTGGATTAACCGCACATGAGGATAGAGGCTGCGGAGGGCATCGGGATGATGAACACATTTTTTTGTGAGCACGGTTTCGCAGGGACCATTGGAGGGAACTTCGAAAGTCGGCAATACCCGGCCTTTCCCCCACCCTGCCTTGGATCTAAAGGTGGTACCGTCCTCTGTCAGTTCCGAAATGTAGACATAGTCGGCCTCCAGCGCGATCGCCAGTTGCTCCACGAGCGATGGAAAGAAGTGCTCGCCGACACTCGCTCCGACCCCTTCGAGGATTCTACGGATGAGCGCCCCGGTTCCCGCCGTCTCGTCGACGGGGTGGAGCGGAACAGGTTCAGGTTCGGAGGGCGACATCGTACTCATCCGGCGGCAGGATGGCGAGTAGAAGAATCACGGGTTCAAAGTGTATCACCGGGAGGGAAAAGGTGGCAACGTGAGCGACTGCGTCCCAGGTCAAGTGCACTCGGCGGAGGAGCAGCCGGCCGTGCGCCACGGACCGTGCAGCGGGCTGTAACGGAATCTCCGTTCGAGTGGGAGTTGTTCTTCACCGTTGACACGGTCCTCTGAGACACGTAGCCTGACTTTTCATCCCATCTTATGAATCGCAAGCAAGTCGTCATCATTGGGGGCGGGTTTGGAGGTCTGACGGCGGCCCGCGCCATTCATCGTGCCGACGTCATACTGATTGACCGCACGAATCACCACCTATTCCAACCGCTGCTCTACCAAGTCGCCACCGCCGCATTATCTCCTGGCGATATCGCATGGCCGTTGCGGACGGTCTTTCGTTCCCAACCGAATGTCCGAGTGGTGCTGGACGAGGTACTGTCGATCGATCGAGTGGCTCGCCTGGTTCACCTCCGGGAGAGCCCGCCGATCGCGTTTGACGTCCTCGTGGTCGCTCCTGGATCGCGACACGCCTACTTTGGACACAATGAGTGGGAGGAGTTTGCGCCGGGGCTCAAAACAATGACCGACGCGGTTCAGCTGCGTGAGAAGATGTTGCTTGCGTTTGAGGAGGCTGAACGACGAAGAGTGGCCACGGACAAGCAAGATCGAATTACCTTCGTGATCATCGGAGGAGGTCCGACAGGAGTGGAGTTGGCTGGGGCCCTGGCCGAGATTGGGCGAAAAGCCATGGGGCCCGACTTTCCGACCTTGCGGCTCGATGACCTTTCCGTCATGCTCGTGGAAGGCGGCTCCCGCATTCTTCCCGGCTTCGACACCGCACTCTCGGCAAAAGCCGCAAAGGCGCTCGAACGTATGGGAGTGACGATTAAGCTGAACAGCCCTGTGAGCGCGATTCGTGCCGACGGCGTGACAATCAACAACGAATGGGTGCCTTCGACAAACATCATCTGGGCGGCAGGCAATCGGGCTTCGCCTCTTCTACAGACGCTTTCAGTCCCTCAGGACGCTCCCGGTCGGGTCAAGGTTCGGCCGGATCTGACGATCTCCGAGGATCCCTGGATCTTCATCATCGGTGATGCCGCACATTGTGTGGGTGCTGATGGGAAACCATTGCCGGGTCTGGCACCCGTCGCCATGCAACAGGGGCGATATGTTGCCGATCTCATCGATCGTGACGTCGATCTGGAACAGCGCCCGCCCTTTGTCTATGCAGACCGTGGCATGCTGGCCACAATCGGGCGCGCACAAGCCGTGGCGCAAATCGGTCCTATCCGTGCCTCAGGGCTCCTTGCCTGGATACTGTGGTGCATCGTCCACATCTTCTTCCTGATTGGCTTTCGGAATCGAATACGGGTGATGTTGGAATGGGTCTGGTACTACCTGACCTTCAAACCAGGGGCGAGGTTGCTGTTTGACCGGCCTAAGGTTTCCCGTACCCCATCGCCGAAAGATCATTCCAATCGCTAACCCGATTGAGACGCCCGGACTCCTGTTTCACGATGCGTAAGGGAACCGTCTGTTCAATGGGCCGGGATGTTAGGACCGATCTTTTCGAGGATGACTTGCTTGACCTGTTTCGCGAAGCGCTTGGAAATTTCCAGGTTCCGCAGGACGTGACCGGACTCGGATACCTTGTATGTGGCCGGAAAGGCTTCCGAGGTGATCGTCGCCTCAAACACCACGGCCAACGTCTTGCCCGGCTTTCCCGTCTTCCGATCGATCCCGTGGGCCTCCCTTAGCGATACTTTTGGAGACACCTCGACGTCGGCGCCGGACAACACATGCGGTTTCAACAGACCTGATCGATTCCGATTATCTTCGAGGAGCTTGATGATGGGATCGGCGGCAAGTTCGCTTCGAATCTGCTGCTCCACCGCGCCTTTTGTTCGCTCGGCCTTCTGCATCTGTCCATCCAACACCGCCGGAACGAGGTTCACATAAATGGGATCGTTCGGTTGCCGTCTCGGAGCACGATTCAGTTGCGCCAGTTGTTCAGTCCTTCTCACGCTGAATTGTTCTTCCATTTCTTGGGCTGCTGCCTGCCGTTTTGCCACCGGATCGTCCGCGTCGTGAATAGTGGTTTTCCCATTCTGGTCGATCTCATACACGAGCGTCTTGGCGCCATGATCGTCGACGCGATAGACCTTCTTCCCGCCGTTCAGGTTTGCCGTGTAGTAGCTGCCTGAACAGGCCACCATCATGAAATATGCCGCTACAAGACTACTGGCAACGATCATCCCAATCGCATGACTGTCCTTGGCATCCATGAATTCTGGCTCCTTCATCCTCATTCGCATGAGGCCACTCCGGTGAGAGCCCCAAGCTGATGAAGTAAGTGTAGCAGCGCCGATCCTTACCGCTAGGACATCTGCTGTGCGGCGCTTGATGGACTCAAGAAAACACAAGACCGACCGATTCTTAGAGAGAAGGTGAATCAGCAGATGTCAAGGAAGCATTTGACACAGTTCTGTTTGGCACGTGGCGTGATTTACAGCCTAATCCGGGATGGTTGATCCTTGATTGAGCCTGCCGTTTTATTTCATCCAATGACTCGAAAGCGTGTCGTCATTATCGGGGGCGGGTTTGGCGGCATGACGGCCGCACGTTTCCTGCGTGACGTCGACGTGGTCCTGATCGACCGAACGAATCACCACGTCTTTCAACCGCTGCTCTATCAAGTCGCCACCGCCGCCCTGTCTCCAAGCGACATCGCCTGGCCGTTGCGCACACTCTTTCGTTCACAGCCCAACGTCCGCGTGGTCATGGACAACGTGCTGGCAATCGATCGGGCGGCTCGAACGGTCCGTCTCCGGGAAAGCGCGCCGATTGCCTTTGACGCGTTGATTGTCGCTCCCGGATCGCGTCACGCGTATTTCGGACACGATGAGTGGGAAGCGTTGGCTCCTGGACTCAAGACCATGGCTGATGCCGTCCATTTGCGCGAGCGGATGTTACTTGCATTTGAAGAGGCGGAACGGCAACGAGCCGAGACCGGGGCACAGAATCGCCTCACGTTCGTCATCGTTGGAGGAGGTCCGACAGGAGTCGAGTTGGCCGGCTCGCTCATCGAGATCGGGAGAAAAGCGATGGGGCCGGATTATCCTCACTTACGCCTTGAGGATCTCTCGATCATCCTCGTGGAAGCCGGCCCGCGTATTCTGCCGGGATTCGATGCCAAGCTGTCGGCAAAAGCCCTTGGTGTGCTCGAACGTATGGGTGTGACAGTCATGCTGAACAACCCGGTGAGCGCGGTCCGCTCCGACGGGGTGATGGTCGGCACTGAATGGGTCCCCTCCGCCAATGTCATCTGGGCAGCCGGGAATAAAGCATCACCTCTTCTGAACACCTTGGCAGTCCCTCAGGATTCATGCGGTCGAGTCAAGGTCCGAGCGGATTTGACGATTCCGGATGATCCCTGGATCTTCGTCATCGGTGACGCTGCCCATTGCGCTGGCCGCGACGGCAAACCTTTACCGGGAATCGCTCCAGTCGCCATGAGTGAGGGGCAGTATGTCTCTAGATTAATCAATGAGGAGGTTCAGCCCGACCAACGTTCGCCTTTTGCTTATGTAGACCGCGGTATGTTGGCCACGATCGGCCGAGCCCAAGCCGTCGCCCAGATCGGGCCGGTCCGTGCATCAGGACTCCTAGCCTGGACACTCTGGTGCGTGGTCCACATTTTCTTCCTTATTGGATTCAGAAACAGAGTACGAGTGATGTCTGAATGGACATGGTACTATCTCACCTTCAAACCAGGAGCAAAGTTGCTTTTTGGGCGGCAGGAAGAACCTCAAGGTATATCGATGCGGACAGAGGAGGCACGTCCAAGGGTCAAAGCCGCATGACGACAGTCACGTGGGGGCACCCCACCGCGTACAGCCACTTCTTTCGTGTTTGATTCTCCCTCCAGTCTCCGACAAACCATCTTGATATAGATATTCGGTGACAGTCATCAGGTATACCCCGAGAAAGCTCACGGCATTCATCTCCGATTAACCTATTGCTGGCTTAAACCGTCTCGGTTTTATATCTAATTTATAATATGTATTAAACATTTATATATAAGATATTTAAGAGATATACATAATGTCTTAGTTTAATTTATAAATCTGGAGGCAGCATCTAAATAGCTATCTTGCTTAACTCCGCGCTTGAGTGTCGATCGATCCAAAATGGTGTCGCCCTCATTAGTTGGGTCTTGCCACCTACCAGGGTAGTAGCTCGAACTCCCACTCCCATATTACCGTGCGATGACAGTCAGCATTCCCTTAAAGAGGAAGCAACATGTCTCCAGGACTACTCTCCAGAATCGAGATCGACTGCATTCTTTCAAAGGGATCGGAGGATTTGAGGGGGGACGGATGCATCTATGAACTATCGTCTTCTCCCCCAACTATCTCAAACCCTGAAAAAATTCGTCCGGGTGACTATGTCAAGCTTCGCCTGTGGTTCCCCGATGAAAGCTCACACATCTATATCGAGCTGGCGGAAATTCAATGGGTCAAGAATCACTGGATCAAAGTCGACATTCTCGCAGTCTCACCCAAGGACAAGGCGAGGCTCAAGCAGTTCGTAGCTTCTGAAGGGCACTCCGCATCTTCTTCACTCAAGATGATCGAGCAAATCTTGATTCGCGCATGAAAGTCGATGCCCAACTCAGATCCCGGTCACCTAGGGAAATTACTACCTTGTTGTCGACGCAAACGTTTGATGAAGTATTACTTGGGTGAAGGTCGCTGCTTGTGGAGTGCCCACCCATGGGCGGCAAAAGGCTTTCTCTCCCTCCAGAGGAAGCCTACCTTCACCCATAATCCCATCTTCCTCAGTCTCCATCCATTTTGCTTATCGACTATGCTGAGCCCCTATGCCTGCACCATGACAAGTACGTGGAATCGAGTATCCCTCTTTGGTTCGTATCATCCTACCTCCACGGTATTTTCGGCACATCTTACGAGGCATATCCTGACGCCAGATCGATTGCAACGCAACGGATGACCAGGAGGGATGACAATGGAAAAACAACCTGGCACGACAAGACCTATCCGACAGGAAGTTCATGGAAAGGCGTGCCTCTTCTGTGGAGGGAAGACCTATCAACTTGTTCTTCGAGCGTCGGGCCCATCCAACAAGTCAACCTTGTTCGTTCGTTGCCGTCAATGCGGCCATCCGAAAAGTTTGGATTCGGACTTCAAGAGTATCCTGTGGATCTGAGTTGCGGCAGTTGGTGCGCGAGTAACCCAACAATCCTAACGAGGGTCATCATATGTCGTTTCGTCACCTGCAAACTCACATAGAACGAACCAGACAGAAACGGAAAGCTTTGCACATGCTGGCGCTCAGCGGCGTCGTACGACCAGGCCACGTTGAGCTTCGCTATACGCTCCCGCTCTCGATCGTTGAAGATTCAACCGACAATTCCCACAATAACCATGCTGCCTCTGTTGCACGCTTGAGCGTTTTCCGAAAGTGCTTCGGATTCATGATCCGGCTCCTGAAAGACAACCGATCACTCAGACTGCGCGTACTCAATTGCATGCCCAAGCTCCGCAAAGCTGCGCCTACAGACATTGTTCATTCTCCCTAAGGATGGCCAAAGAGAGAACTCCTACGATTGTTTCCCCGCGCAAGCCGACAAAACATTGACGGATTAACCTTTCTTACACCGTCAATGTTTTGGACATTATACGCAAGCGCAATTACGTAGCATCCAAATCATTGGCATTCTGCAATTGCACATTTTGGTGCAACTCTTGCTTCCCATTTCCATCAGCTGTGAACGTAACCACCTGGGAGGGATCGATGGAATGTCCGAAGTGCAAGGGGATGATGATGTTGGAGCGCTTCTCGGATTTCTTTCTCGTCTTCTATGCATGGAAATGCATCAATTGCGGCGCCCTTATCGACCGCACCATCTCCAATAATCGCCGCAAGAGTCTGTCTGCGCGAGAATCGCAAACTGTTGCCGCACGCTAAGACGCTCCTCACTTGGAGCTTGAGGCACTTCGACTCAGCGCGCAACGCGGCCGCACGTTGTATTGCTGATCCGGGCGCGGAAAACGGTGACGAGGGAATGGCGAGGAATAGCCATTTTGTTGCCACCGTGAACTGCGCATGACGCTTCTCCTGCGCGGCCTGCGTTGTGGCGGAATCCCCACGTCTCAAAGTCCACCCGAGTCAGGTGCCTTGCCTGTGCCCACGTTTTCCGATTTTGAATGACCAGACGGACGGAGAAGGCCTTCACTGCGGCATTTTCTGTCCAGCATCTTCTAACCCACTCAAAATGAGGTTATGATGTTGGAGCGACTTGGAGTGACTCGGCTCAGGCTTGGGAGAGGCTACCGCTCGTAAAATTCATCCACGACCAAAAAAGACCGACTAAAACACATTTGCAAAACATGGGCAGCGGTCAGTCATCATCGACTGGTAAAGACAACTACGGATGTGGGGTTTTGAATATCGTGGCAAAACCTGTCAGTGTCCTTCGCTGATGCATACCGTTGCCATAGTAGTCGTGTTGCTGTTCATCACGGGACAGGCCAACGCATGCCAGAGCGATGACATGGAGTTGGTCCAGAAGGGGAAACAACTTTTCAATGGAAGTGCGGTCTGCTGGGAATGCCACGGCACCGACGCCGATGGAAAGACCAACGTGACTCCGGATGTTGAGCAGCTCAATCCCAAGCCGACAGACTTGAGAAATCCCGCCGTCTTACGATTACACACTGACATGGCACGCTACAACGCCATACGAGACGGCATTCCAGGAACCGGCATGCCGCCGTTCCGAGGCATGCTCTATGAAAATGAAATTCAACTGCTGATTGAGTATCTGGAAGTTTTGAAAGCGGGCGGATGTTAAAGACCGTGACGACTTGACCATTTGAAATCCCCTGCCGGAAGGCAAAGCGCTGATCGATATACACGGACCTACCTTCTCATCGATACCGACTAAGCCTTAGTTTCACACGACTCCCCGCTTTTCTTTCCATTGTGTCATGCCCACCTGCGTGAGCACGCGCGCTTACACCGATGAAATCTGCCAATGCCCTACGCCTGCCACCGCGAACGTACTAGGGAAATCGCCAGCTCAAGAATGGGAGTAAACGATCAATTATCACATCTACCCAAGGCAACTAGATGCCTTGGTCGCTTTTAGCCGTGGACCACTATGAAGATCCGCATAATTGGGAGGTGCTATGGAGGAGGATCTCAACTCTCGCCCAACAAGGGACACCTATAAAAGCCTGCAGATTGTGTTGACTCCTCATAGACAGGATGATGGGACATGGGTCTGTGAATATGTCATCATTGAGTTTGTCATCTCCGAATCACCGTCCACGAGGGGCTATACAGACAGCAGTTTTCCTTCTTCGAGCGAGGCTAGAGCCGCCGCCCTGTTGATGGCAAAAACGATCATCGATTCACGTTCAGGAACGGGAGCTGCCCCCGTTTCACAGGCGCACCAAGCGCGGGAGAACCCCGTGACGGAATCGAGCTACAACGGACGCGCCATCAAGCTGAGAGCCGGCCAGCAAGAGGATGGAACATGGATCTGTGAGTACACCATTCTCCAACACGGGCTGACACAAATATCGAGGGCCACCGGCCGTACCACCGGGAGTTTCTCAACTCGGGACGAGGCAGAGGCTGCCGCAATGGAAGTCGCGCAAGGTGAAATTGATTCACACGTTCCTCATTCATCCAGCAACCAATCTTGAATGCCCCAATGGAGGGCACCATGAGCCCTACTCGAGACGATCTTCAGCTGAAGATTCACCTTATTCGAGAGTGCCTTGCCCAGCGGTTCCATGATGTGCTTCCCCATAGTCCTCAACAAGATCGGTTTGTCTTTAACGATGGCGCGCACTCGTTCCAGTTTGGATTCTCCCGTCCCGCCATGGAAGCTCTCCCCTTGGATCGACTCCGAACGTTCATGGAAACCGAGGCTATTTCACTGATCGTTCAGAACCCAGGCATGCAAACGTTTTATGGGACTGATGGCCTCAGCGTGAGGGACACCGTGCCAGCCTGATCTCCTGCCCACCCTCTTCACCGAATTTAGTATTTTCCCTAGATAACAATCAGGCCGCTTCGAATGCTATTGTATGCGGGCATGCGGCAAGGAGATCACCGCGACCACGTGGGTTCCTCACGTTCAGACTGCGGAGGGAACGATGACCACTCATGAGGAGGATGTCGATCCCGTTCGAATTCAAATCATCCTCGATTGTCTGGAACAAATCTCCGACGACATCAGTGTCGGCGAGCGCCTGACGTTGTTTGTCGTGCATCAGGACGGACATAGCTGGCAACTGCGATTCAATCGCGACTTCCTGGAGAATGTCCAACCCGTAGAAGACCTACAGCCGTATATAGACACCACGGTGATTCCCTCGCTGCTCGCCAATCCAGACCGGCGACTGGAAGTCGGACCTCATGGCGAAATCAGTGTGTTCTCGAAAAGTCCGACTGCCTAACCTCGCTCCGTATCCGTACTCTCCACCGACGGCGGCATTGTCGACTATCGCACCAGTGCGAGCGAATGCCCGTGACTTCTCCTTGATAGATCGGCGTTGAAGGAGCCGAGAATGGCACGCAAAGGTCGGAAAATGGTTCCTTACAGTAACGCGGCTATGGGAGCGAGTTTGCACACATGGCTGAGATCCTGGTGGAACACGGCCTAGTGGAACCTCAGGACAATGCGGAAGCCTTTGCCGTTGACGTGATGAATCTTCTGCAGTCCCAAGGCCATCTGAATGCCTATGGCGATGTGGCATTGGGTCGATTCATCGTGCTTCCGTCGCAGGGCCCGGTGGTCTCGTTGTTACTCGTTTCACCCTTACCGGCAGATCCCTATGATGATGAGCTTCGACGGAAACCATCACCGATTCAATTCGGTCGGACTGCGAGCGACCAAATCGTCTTCCCAAGTCGCATGCTGCTGACGATCATCGAAGAGTTGGCGAGTAATCCCGTCGTACCTGAAGTGTTACAAATATTATTCTTGAACTTTTCTCGCTGTGCGCTGCCGTTTCCAGATATCGTGTTGCCTCTTGAGGTAGAAACCGTCGCGCTCCCAACTGAAGAGCAAGACATTGTTGAAGCCCTGATGCCAGGATGCATCCTGACAGTGAATCTTAAAACGAAGCCTTGATCCTTCCTCATACTACTCAATGGCGTTGGCCGCCTTGACCTAGCCTGCTGAAAACCCTCGCAAGACCTATTAAACACTGGCGATTTCCCTGCTGTGGTGCGTACCGCCGTCTACCGTTAATTGCCTCGATTTACCGCCATTTCCCAGATTAATTCACTACGCTTTTCACTCCGCTTTCCTTGACGCAGCCCCTTAATAGGGTCAGACCGACCGTCTACTCCCGCCTCCGTAAGACGCCCTCACGGAAAGAGCAACCCTCAACCAAGGAGTCGAAATGGCCCAACGGTGGTCTCTGAGTCAAGAAGAAGACCTGCATCGCCAGGGTCTGTTTCGAAAGGCGAGAAAGGGCGACGAGAAAGCCAAGTTGGAATTACAAGACGTCTATGGCGTGCGACTATAGTCAGAGCATGAACGCGCAAAGTTGGTCTATGAAAATCCCCGACATGCTGCCGAACGCGGTAACCGAAAGGCTTGAAACTCTCACAGCATGCTAAGCTTGCCTTCTAGATGCAT
Organism: Nitrospira sp.; assembly: GCA_024760545.1. Classification (NCBI taxonomy): domain Bacteria; kingdom Pseudomonadati; phylum Nitrospirota; class Nitrospiria; order Nitrospirales; family Nitrospiraceae; genus Nitrospira; species Nitrospira sp. Next base: position 200,618 of record CP060501.1, on the reverse strand, counting down.
CACGGAGTATCAAGGATTTTGGAGGGTATACTCGGCTGAGTTTCTCCAACGGGAAAGAGTGTACTTACCCACGCCGTTTGAATACCTCGTCCTTCCGTTTTCAGCGGAGATTCCGGCCCGCGCCGCGTAATACCATTGAGGTGCGGTTGAGGAAGGCATGGGCCGGAGAGCCCCGTTCCTATTAGCAGCACCCGCTACCAGCGGTCACGCTTTCCACCGCCACTACGGCCACCTGGACGGCCTCCGCCGCTACCGAATCCACCACCACCTCCAGAACGCTGCTCCATGGGTTTCGCTTCATTGACCGTTAACGTGCGGCCTCCCATCTCCGTCCCATGAAGTGCCGTGATCGCGGCTTGCGCCTCAGCATCCGAGGACATCTCCACGAAACCAAATCCACGCGACTGTCCCGTGAACTTGTCTGAGATGATCCTCGCCGAAGCCACCGTGCCATGTGCTCCGAATGTTTCGGTCAACTGCTGCTCGGTCACCGAATACGGCAACCCACCGACATAAAGCTTCGAACCCATGTGGAGTTCCTCCTTGAATGAAGACATTGTCTTGAACTGGAGGAACGGAGGGAAGCAGCGGGCCGAAGACGCGGGCAATACGGCGACTCAGGTCTGACTTCCGACAGAATTCCCGGACAAGGCAACATCGATGATCCGAGCCTTTCTCAAACCGGCTTCGTCGCAAGGCCCGTACGACGGCGAAGGAACCGTAACACAGGGGTTGGGAGTTTACAACGTGCGCGCTGACCTGGGCGTGAACAAGTTGCCGGATGTTCGAAAATGCATATCTCCCACACAATTGACTAATCATATCCAGTACGGCGCGGAGAGGTGGCCGAGTGGCAACAGTTTGCTAACTCGCCGTGAGCACCGCGACATAACTCCCTGATAAACTTTGCAAGACCGCTTAAACATTGTGGATTCTATTGCGTTGGTGAGTACCCCGGTGTACCGTTAATTACCGCGCTTTACCGCCATTTCCCGGATTAATTCACTACGCTTTTCACTCCACTTTTCCTTGACGCAGCCCCTTAATAGGGTCAGACTGACTGTCTACTCCCGCCTCCGTTTAAGACGCCCTCACGGAAAGAGCAACCCTCAACCAAGGAGTCGAAATGGCCCAACGGTGGTCTCTGAGTCAAGAAGAAGAAGACGTGCATCGCCAGGGTCTGTTTCGAAAGGCGAGAAAGGGCGACGAGAAAGCCAGGTTGGAATTACAAGACGTCTATGGCGTGCGACTCTGGTCAGAGCATGAACGTGCAAAGTTGGTTTATGAAAATCCCAAACGCGGTAAGAAGAAGGCTTGAGAATCCCGATACGGAAAATTGTGAACCCTGCCGGTTACCCACCCTATACCTAACGATGTCTCCCCGAATATCGCTTCGCTTTTTACCGCTCCTGTTCATCCAGAATGTTCGTGGTCACATCGGAGACCGAGTGGCGGATGCTGTCTCTCTCCCCTTCCGAAAGGCCTTTCGTGAGGAACAGCGCCTCGGAGGCAACGGCGAACTCTTGGATCGTTTGCCGGTCGTGTAGGACCTGAGTTTTAGATTTACGCACGAGCTGGTCGACCAGGCTGGTCATCTCCGTCGTGTAATAGACGATCCAATCAATCTCGTCTTGAGTAAACGGAATGGCATCGATCTCTGCGGCCGCAGCGATGAGATGCTCGCACGAGCGGGAGTAGTCATTGATCTGTTTACGAAGAGGAAGCATGCCAGTTGGTCTTTGTTACAGAGTCGGCGGACGGCTATGTGTATCTGATCTAAGTATAAAATGCTACCCCGCTGAGCAGGGCGTGTCAATGGCGGTGGGGACGAAGAACCTATGGCCAGGATAGTTCTGCCACGGTTTGGCCACAAGTCAGCAACAAGGTGAATAAGTCGTGCGGCGCTCAGGGAGAGGTGGCCGAGTGGCCGAAGGCAACGGTTTGCTAACTCGCCCTGAGCACCGCGCCGTAACTCCCTGAGAAACTTCGCAACACCGCTCAAACACTGGCGATTCCCCTGCTCTCGTGAGTACCGCCGTCTACCGTTAATTACCGCGATTTACCGCCATTTCCCGGTTTCATTCACTACGCTTTTCACTCCGCTTTTTCTCCCCTTGAGCTGGGGATCACACTCGTTATCAACCCCGTCTCCATCACGGTAGTCTCACGGAAAGAGTAACCATCAACAAAGGAATCGAGATGGCTCACCCGTGGTCTGGAAATCAAGAGGAAGAAGACGAGCATCGCCAGAGTCTGTTTCGCAAGGCGAGAAAGGGAGACGACAAAGCCAGGTTGGAATTACAAGAAGACTATGGCGTGCGACTCTGGTCAGAGAAGGAACGTGCAAAGTTGGTCTATGACAACACCAAACGCGGAAAGCAGAAGGCTTAAGAATCCCTATATGGAAAATTGTGAGTCTCGCTAGAAACGGAGAATTACCCCCTTTTGCCCCCCTCTCGTCTTATAATGGCGATCCGGTCACGATCATTGATCCGGTATCTCTGTCTGTTTTGGCAGTGGCAGCGTAGGAGCCCATCCTTCCAGCCAGTCCGTTCGGCCCTCTCGGCGGTGTTCAGTCGTCCCATCTGCTCGAAGTCTAATCTCCCAGCGGTTGCCGTTCTTGTCTGTTCGAAGGATAAAAAGGCTAATGACGTTGACCGCCTTTCCCACGAGTCGGCGGTCGAGCCTTTTAGGATGTCGCCGGCAGTTGTGTGTGAGGATGAAAAAGCAGTCTGACGAGATTGGAGGACTGCGTCAAGTCGCTCACGACCGCTCCAATACAGGATCTTCCTGTTCATCGAGAATCTTCTTTGTGACATCGGAGAGCGATTGGCGGATGCTGTCTTTCTCCCCTTCCGAGAGGCCATCCGTGAGGAACAAGGCCTCGGAGGCGATGGCGAAGTCTCGTATCGTTTGCCGGTGGTGTAGCCCCTGAGTTTTGGATTTACGGACGAGCTGGTCGACAACGTTGGTCATCTCAGCGGTGTAATACGATATCCAGTCAATCTCGTCCTGAGTAAAGGGAATGGAATCTGGCGAAACCGCTGCAGCAATGAGATGTTCGCAAAAGGAGGAATAGTCCCTGATTTCTTTTCGGAGAGGTATCGTCACGCGACCGCCTTTTCTCACACAAGTCGGCGGTCGGGCCTTCCATGAGGCCGTCGGCAGATGTGGCTAGGGTAGAGTTGTAGGTTGAACCGATGAAAAAGTGATGTCAAGGGGCCTACATCACCCCTCGATGGACGGGTCTCCCGCTGGACCATCCTTTTCAACGAGAATCTTCCTTGTTACATAGGAGACCGAGTGGCGGATGCTGTCTCGCTCCCCTTTCGAAAGAGTATCCGTGAGGAACAACGCCTCGGAGGCGACGGCGAATGCTTGGAGCGTTTCCCGGTCGCGGAGGACCTGAGCTTTTAATTTACGCACGAGCTGGTCGACCAGATTGGTCATCTCAGCCACGTAATACGCGATCCAATCAGTCTCGTCTTGGGTGAACGCAGTGTCATCGGCGGATGCCGCGGCAGCAATGAGGCGTTCGCACGCGCGGGAATAGTCGCTGAGTTCTGTACGTAGAGGGAGCATACCAGTTCGCCTTTCTCACAGAGTCGGCGGACTGGCCTTCCATTCGGCCGTCGGCAGTGTGTTCAACGTGGGGCAAGTGATGCTACCGACTCAAGCACGGCATGTCAATGTCGGTGGGGACGAGGAATCTATGGCTGGCATCGTTCTGCCACAGTTTGGCTACAAGTCAGCGACAAGCTGAATAAGTCGTGCGGTGCTCAGGGAGAGGTGGCCGAGTGGCCGAAGGCAACGGTTTGCTAAATCCCGAAATGGTCCATCTCGAACTTCGCCAAAAGACTCGAAACACAGCATAAACACTAGCTGTAACGTTGCAACTGGCGTTACCGTCCTGTACCGTCGTTTTCCGTCATTTTCTGGGCGCGCGTCCCCCCGCGTTCGCGACGCCTAAGAAATCCGCCAACGTCGCAGAAGGATCTGCCTCAGACACTACCCTAGCGTTGAGTCGATCCAAGGCAGATCCGCAACAATGCCTCCCTCTCATGCAAAAATACCGTGAACACAACATCCATACATTTAGCGGAGATGGTGGATATCGATTACCAAGTTGTCTTCGTTCAACTCCGCCACTACGAGTTCGTAGCCCATCATAGTGAACACCTTGCTGCTCGCATCCTCATCCATCGCCAACATGTGCTTCCCTTCGGCATTGGAAATCTCAATTACCTCCCACGTGGGGTCCGCATAAGTCAGCCTGCCAGTGATCAGGCGATGTCCTGCGGGCTGAACTCCTTTCGCATGCAGATCAATCAGCATGTCGTGCTCATCGATTATCAAGATGACTTCATCGCCTTTCTTTGGGTTTAATAGCCCCATGCGCTCAGCTTTGTGGACGCTGACCGTACGCTGCCCCACGCCAGTCGGCTGGCCCAAAAACACTAAACCCGATTCGACCTTCTCGACCGTGACCGTTCGGTATTGGTGCACAGAATGCTTAGCGAGGTCGCCTTCATGGGCAAATGTTTGGCTCCCACACCACACAAGACCCGCCGCCACAACGATGCTGACAAGAATGGGATGCATAATGCCCCTCCTTTCATCTCTTCGCTCCAGCAGAGGGAAGAGACCATCGGATTTACGATTGGCCACACAAAGTGTGCCTCCTGATGAGAGGTGTAGATGAATTCTGGCGTTAGAGCGGCGGAGACTGGAGGGGTAGGTAAGCTCCAGGTCACGCCAGTCAGCGCGGCTGGAACGTCGTGCGTCGATGTTAGGCGCCGAGAGGCCGTGTCGTCAAGTGGGATATGCAGTGTGCTCCTTCAGACGGATAAAGGGTATGGAAGGAACAGATGAAACCACGTCGGACAGGATCGTTCTGCCACAGTTTGGCCACATCAGGGAGGGATCTCAAAACTGACTTTTGAAGGCAGACTGATCCAATAGGGTAGTTCAATCGTCTAACGTACATTTTACGGGCGGCAGTGGAATTGCTGGATGGCCTCACACCAGTTGAGAGCAACTGGGAATCTCTGCCTGGGCGTGTACGCGCTGGCGTAGTTCTGGAGGGTGAATCTGAGTGTTGAGGAGAGCGTCACTCCCCTCCGAGCGGAAACTAGTTGACCGGATGGCCTATAAAATGGGACAAATGTCGACTCGACTGAACACGAGAGAATGCAAATCTCCTAAGTGATTGACTAATCATATCCAGTACGGCGCGGAGAGGTGGCCGAGTGGCCGAAGGCAACGGTTTGCTAAACCGTCGTAGGGACAAAATCTCTACCGAGGGTTCAAATCCCTCCCTCTCCGCCACCATCGCTTACCACAACTGGCATCTCGAATAATCCCGCATAGGACCCCGTCGCCAGACCCCATATCCCCGCCCCCATAGTTTCTTTAGAGCCTCGGCGTCTTTTGCGACTGCCTCGATAATCCTGGTTCATTTTCGAGGAGCAACATTGTCGCCCTTCAAAGCCTTCTTGATTGCTAGACTTGAGACCCTGTCGATGCCCGATCCATGCCTTGTTGAGTTCAAGCCTTCTTGGCACCGCGCTTGGCAGCGTGTCGGGGATTTTCATACACCAACTCTGCACGTTCATGCTCTGACCACAATCGCACGCCGTACACTTCCTGTAACTCCAGCCTGGCCTTTTCGTCGCCCTTTCTCGCCTTGCGAAACAGACTCCGGCGATTCAGGTCTTCTTCTTCTTGACTCAAGGACCACTGATCTCCCATCACGACTCCTTTGTTGTAGTGTGCTCGCCCGATGACCGTGTCTTAACGGAGGCGGCTTTGTACACGAGATAGATTCCCAATTCAAGGAGAACATATCAGGGGGCTATAGAAGCCACAGCAACCCGGCTAGACACACTCTGCCCATCAGCGGTAGGATTAAGTTATCACCATATAACGGGAGGAGTAAGCCATGACTAGAGGGTTTGCTACTCATCCTCCGTTCCTGCTCATCACAGTCACCATTGTCATGATAGCGATTTTGGTGTTCGCTTCGATGACGGCAGGGTTCTAGGCCACGATACAAGCTCGATAGAACGACACCCTACACAACTGTGGTGGTGAAGAGGCTATAGACGGCTACAGATCAGATATTGCCGGCCCGCATGTTCGCCGGAATGGCAATGCTCATTTTCGCGGGGGGTGGCACTTTCCTGGCATTCATCGTTTCGATAAATGCGGCCTTCAAAATGGACAGGTTCAGTCGTTGGTTGCATCGCTTTTCTTCGCCGATGGTTGAGGACACCCGACCATTGTAGTCATGCCCGGGATAGACGATGGTGTCGTCCGGAAGAGCAAAGAGATTGTGGCGTATGGAATCGAACAGCTTCTCCGCCGAGCCACCTTGCAGGTCCGTGCGGCCGTTGCTCCCGATAAACAAGGAATCACCTGTGAATACTGCGCCGGGTAACACATAACTGATGCAGCTATCGGTGTGCCCCGGTGTGGCGAGCCCTTGGATGCGCGTATCGCCGAGAGACAATGTTTCGCCATCGAAAAGAAATCGATCCGCACCCATCACCACACCCTTTGCACCGCCTCCATAGACAATCTGTGCACCGGTCCGAGCTTTGAGCAGCGATGCGCCCGTAATGTGATCCGCATGAATATGCGTTTCGAGGGCGAATAGTAAGGTAAGACCAAGATCTCGAATGACCTTGCAATCACGTTCGATGTTTTCTAGGACGGAGTCAATAATGGCAGCCATGCCGGACATACGGTCGGAGATGAGGTAGGTACGTGCTTCTGCTCGATCGTCTACGTCTTGTACATCGTTGACATCCAATAAGGCCGTGACGAGATATGACTCATTCATCCCCATGACCGACCTTCCTCATTCAATGCGCCCGGTGGATAAGAAAAAACGAAGGCCTCTACGAATACGGGTTTCCTGCCGGGAAGTCAAATTCTGAGCGCCACTGAAAAGTAATTCTGAGTACTATGGAACACCTACCGGCATGGGGGTGTCCTCTTCCTCCCAAGGACACCCCCTTCCATGGTCATCCATGACCGACGAGCGAGCGACGCAATGGGCAGCATGTCATCCCATTGAATCTCCACGATGAGTTCATGAGGCTTTGGAGAAAATTTCTATTGTGAGATCAGGAAAGCTATCGTATTCTTACGTGCTACCTTAGCCCATCACAAGAAAGGACCCTCAATCCATGCGAATTCGTACATTGTGCCTTGCCACCGGGCTTCTTGTCCTCAGCGCGCCACTACTGGCGGCATCGCAAGATCCTGTCAACGATGACCAGAAAACTTTGTATGCCCTAGGGCTGGCCATCAGTCAATCGCTGGGGACCTTTTCCTTGAGTGAGACCGAACTCGAGATGGTCAAGACGGGCATGACCGACGGCGTGCTCAAGCGTCCTCCGAAGGCCGATCTCCAAACATTCGGACCCAAAATTCAAATCCTTCAACAGTCTCGACTGGCTCTTGTCGCGGAGGGTGAAAAGAAGACCGGCGCTGCATTTACGGCAAAAGCCGCTTCGGAGAAAGGCTCGACCAAGACCGAGTCGGGCATCGTCATTACCGCCATCAAGCCTGGAACCGGCGCAGCACCAAAGGCAACGGATACCGTCAAGGTCCATTATCATGGCACCCTGACCGATGGGACGGTATTCGATAGCTCCGTCAAGCGCGGGGAACCGGCGACATTTCCTCTCGACAAGGTCATCAAGTGTTGGACGGAAGGTGTCCAGCAGATCAAGATCGGTGGAAAAAGCAGGCTGATTTGCCCGTCCAATCTGGCCTATGGAGACAGCGGATCACCGCCGACTATCAAGCCCGGAGCGACCTTGGTATTCGAGGTGGAATTACTCGAAATCCTCAGCAAGTAAAGACGACGTTGCCGCCTCTGACAAAGAGGCGGCAATCCGTTCATGCATTCGAATCCTTCCACCATCAGAGCACATGCCTCTCCATACGTCTGATGTTTGAATCATCGTGAGCGAGACCATTCATCCTGATCGCAGAGAGCCTTCCCCTCCTTCTCCCCTGCGTTGGATGATCCTCGGATTACTTTTCGCCATCAGCGTGGTCACATACATCGACCGAGTCAATATATCCGTCACCGCCCGCGAAATGATGCCGGCATTGGGGCTCACCGATCAACAGATGGGGTACGTCTTCTCCGCATTCGTCGTCGGATATGCGCTGTTCCAAGTTCCCGGTGGATGGCTCAGCGACCGATGGGGTATTCGTATCGTCTTGACGATCGCGCTCATCTGGTGGTCTTGCTTTACCGCTTGGACAGCCATGGCGGCAACATCATTCCTGGCCGGGTCATTGGGAATCGTCGGTGCGCTTGCTCTTGTCCGATTTCTTCTCGGCGTCGGAGAAGCGGCCGCATTGCCGACCTTTAATCGAGCCGTCACAGACTGGCTTCCGCCCCATGAGCGAGGTCTGGGCATCGGCACCGCAATAGGTGGAATTGGGATCGGCGCAGCCATCACGCCGCCTCTCACCGCTTGGGTCATGGTCAACTATGGCTGGCAAACTGCATTTTATCTTTCGAGCGGGATCGGCATCGGCCTTGCCGCTATTTGGTGGTTCTTGGCTGCCGACCGTCCAGCAACTCATCCGTGGACAACACATCGTGTGGCGACCCCTTGCACAACGCCTGCTTCCACAACACGACCGTCGATTCCTTGGACCACGTTGCGAAACACACCGAGCGTCTGGTGGCTCATGCTGAGTTACGGATGTCTGGGCTATGTCGCGTACGTCTATATGTCCTGGTTCTATCTCTACCTCGTCAATGAGCGCGGCTTCACTGTCTTGCGCGGAGGATTGTTTGCGGCCGCCCCCTTCCTCACAATTCTTGTGTCCTGTCCTCTCGGCGGGTGGGTAACCGATCGATTGACGATCAGGCAAGGCGTAACGAAGGGCCGTCAAATCGTAGGCATGGTGGGGATGGGGCTGGCGGCAGGCTCCATCGCGTTGGGCTCGGCGCTGGAATCCCCCTATCTCGCCATCGCCAGTCTATCATTGGGTGCCGGATGGCTCTACTTCACAATCGGCGCCTATTGGTCTTCGACGAGCGATCTTTCACCGACCCATACCGGCAGTCTTTCAGGCCTCATGAACATGGGAGCCAATCTCGGCGGGGCCATTTCTCCAACGCTCACGCCGTGGCTCGCTCAACAGTGGGGTTGGTCCGCCTCACTCGGTTTCGCAGCCTTCATCGCCTTCATCGGCGGAATCATGTGGATACGCATCAAGCCTGGAGATGGGCTCGCAAAAGATGACACTGGGCGCGGAGGCTTGAGCGCTGAGCACGTACCATCCATCAATCAGAACTAAACGCGGTCCTTGTCACCAGGAAGGTCGCCTTGCTACATTCGTAACCATGACACTGCAGTTTCAAAAAAAGGACCCCCGTGTGACGATCACGACGAGGTTCGGGGAGATCAAGATTCGCCTCTACCCAGACGCGGCCCCTCGCCACGTGGAGAACCTGATCAATCTGGTGAAGATGGGATTCTATAACAGCACGACCTTCCACCGGGTTGTGCCTGGGTTCATCATTCAAGGCGGCGATCCTCTGAGCAAACATTCCGACCGTACGCTCCATGGCACCGGAGGACCGGGCTACTTCCTTTCACCTGAGCCGAACGATCGTCCGCACAAACGCGGAGCTCTGTCCATGGCGAAAATGCCGCGTGAGAGTAACAGCACGCGCGACTTCAATGATAATGGCTCACAGTTCTTCATCTGCGTGGGAGACAATAGTGGTTTGGATCGGCGCTATACGGTATTCGGAGAGGTCTTTCGCGGGATCGAGGTAGTCGATAAAATTGTCGAGGTCCCTCGCGACGAGCAAGACAATCCACTGGAGCCGATCAGGATCGTGATGACCGTGAAAGAATAACGTGCGAGATGCACGGCTATCTGTCCCGATATTCGCCTCACCTGTGCCGGCGACACGCGCTTCACGGGTGCATCGATCCCATCGTCCTCCTTATCGCCCAGTGAAACCCTGATCGGATCGTACAAGCCCTCTGTCCGTAAAGGCCAATCCGATGAATGGAACAATCCTTTCAGCCACCATTCCTAAGGCCATACAGCTGGCAGCGGAGACGATCAAGGCGGGCGGGCTCGTCGCGTTTCCAACTGAAACGGTCTATGGACTCGGCTGCGACGCCATGAACCCCGACGCAGCAGCGAAAGTCTTCGAGGCCAAACAACGCCCGCAGTTTGATCCCCTCATCGTGCATATCGCCGATCGAGAACAGTTACACATGGTGGTCACGTCTCTCCCCACGGCCGCTCAACAACTCATAGATGCCTTCTGGCCAGGCCCGTTATCCTTGGTCTTGCCGAAACAGTTGGCTGTCCCGGATCTCGTAACCGCCGGCTTGACCACCGTCGCAGTTAGAATGCCGAACCATCCTGTGGCACAAGCGCTTATTCGAGAGGCAGGTACCCCCATCGCCGCTCCCAGCGCCAATCCGTTTAGCTACGTCAGTCCCACGACAGCGCAGCACGTCGTCGAAGGTTTAGGAAAGAAGGTAGATGTGATTTTAGACGGAGGACCTTGCACAGTCGGTGTGGAATCGACGATCGTCTCCCTGGTCGGTCCGCAGCCCGAACTGTTGCGGCCCGGCACTATTACCCTCGAACAACTCACCGCCGTCATCGGTCCTCTGCGGCGAGCGTCATCCGAACAAGCAATGCCCATTGCGCCCGGGCAACTGACACGTCATTACGCAACACAGACTCCCGTAACAATCTTACCTTCCGCCGGAGCCAGACCAGACCGTGGACGGGATGAACGCGCAGGTTTGCTGATTTTCTCGCAAGCGAGTGAGAGCGACACCCGCTTTGCCGCTGTAGAAGTTCTCTCTCCGACCGGTGATCTCCGTGAAGCTGCGCGCAATCTCTTCGCCGCGCTCCGGCGTCTGGATGCCTTGGGCCTCGCCCGGATCTATGCAGAGCCTTGCAAAGAAGAAGGGCTGGGGCTCGCAATCATGGATCGACTGCGCCGCTGCGCCGCGCGTTGACGCTGTGCCACCCACCAATATTGATATGCGGATCTACTTGGCAAGTCCGAGTGACTTGAGCGCTGATCGGGCAGCCGTGCGGGCTTTGATGGCAGGGTTAAGAAGCACTCCTGGGTCGGCCTGGGCACCGATTTCCGATACCCGCTTACAGTGCCGAATCACCTCATTGAGCGACGTGACACTCTCGTCTCGGCCCGGATGCGAGTTTGATAGCTGCTTGAGAATAGACTCGGCATAACGGGAGGCTTCGCCGCAATGATGGAGAATCGCTTTCGCATCGCCCATTCCGCCATGCGCCACCATATCTTCCACATTCACCTTCAGACTATCCCCCGCTTCTTGCAAGCTTTGATCTGGCTGAGCAGCCCAGACAGCCATCCCATCGTTCGTCAGAACACAGCCGACGATGAGGCCACAGAGCGCGATGACCGACAGTCTGCCTGACCTGCATCTTGAAAATAGCCTCATAATTGCCTAATAGCGCCCCTTCGGCTCAAGTGTGACGGAGGTGAGGTCCCGATAGAGGCGATGAAATCCCTCCGTGCTCAATTCGGGGTCCCGCAGCTTGGCAAGGGCATCTTCAGTGATGGGATACTCGACGGTGTCATCATAGTTCGACGAAGCGATCGTGATAAACCGGGGCGGAAACAGTCTCTCCGGCAGCAAGATGCCGACACCCAAATTGTACTTGAGGGCCAGCCGTATCGCTTCTCGCGCCTTATCGGCCGGTACGTCCCGACCAAGCCCGATGTTCTGGGGTGGCTGACCCATCCGGGCAAACTGAAAGTGAACATTCAAAAGCCCTGCTTGCGCAAACTCCTGTTTGAGCTCTGCTTCCCGAGTGCGATACTGGTACGCCAGCACCACCTCGATACGGCTCACCGCCGGCGCCGGTGGAGTTTCACCGAAGGCCGGTATCATGGCAGGAAAGCCTGCCATGACCATGAGCATCAAACTGATCAGATATCGGCGCAGACGCATGGAGTATTATTTTGCGGCAAAGGTAAATTCAACCGAAGCACTACCCCCGGCGGTCACGGTGAAATCCTGCTCTTGTTCCCCAAGAGTCGGGTGCCAGGCTTTGATCCTGTAGGTCCCGGCCGGGAGATCACGAATATCAAACGTGCCCTCTCCGCCTGTCACGGCATAGTAGGGATTATCGACCCCGAGCCCATGCCCCTGCATGTAAGGATGCATCCCGCATTGCATGATGACACCACGACGATCCCCGGTGAAACGGATGACGTCCTGAGTTCCGGCCTTGGTCAGAGCCGGACGGTGAAACATGATAAAGACATGCTCACGGTCACGTTCATAGATCTGTAAGTCATGGGCAACGGAATCAAGGTTTTGTACCGTCAGAGGATGCTGATCTCGCATGACGGACACGAAGGGCACGAATTGACAGATATTCGCCTCCAGCTTCGTTTCCTCAAAATCAAACGGCTTTCCCTTGTTAACTCCATGGATCGTCACGATCACATCCTTGAGTCCACCTTGTGAGCCCACGATCACTTCGCGAAGCAGACGATCGCCTGATCCATCCGATAGGGCGCCACAATAGGCTTGGTCAGGGTAGCGATGAAGTTTGAACGCAAATGGATCAGGCAAATCACCGCTGAAGTGGACCATCCCTTTGACCGCCCCTCCATCAACCACAGCCATGGATTCATAGGCGGACGCCTGTTCAGATGCACCGACGCCGACCGCGAGCGTCATCAGCAACATGCCAAGAAAGCAGGACACCAAGCCACGAGTGAAGCATCTCATAGGTATGCTCCTGTCAAAAAAACACTGGGGAGCTATAGCTCCCCAGATGTATGAAGTCAGATAGGTTTGTCAGAAAAGCGGCGTACGTGCTGATCAGCACGTACGCCGCCCGATCTCACTTACTGTCCATTCAGCGACGTCGGTGAAGCTTTCCCTTCACCGAGCAATTGCTCCGCCGTCTTGGCCGGCGGAATCTGCGGCATCAACGGCTTGATCCGTTGATCATCGACTGGCAGGACCTTAAACATACCCCACTGTCCCGCATTGGCATGTGCCGGCCGTTGATTTTTCCACAGATAGTCGCCCACGATCTTGTTCGGACCGCCGGCTCCACCCGTGAGGTAGGCGTTGATAACCTCGGACCCGCCGAACTCCATGGTGCTCACTTGGTCGGCACCCTGCATGTAGGGCTCGTGCGGCCACTCATGGCCATCAACTGTAAACAACTGCACCTGCTCGCTGAATGCACCTAACACGTGAATGGCCACCGGGTCTCCGACGTGTGCCTGCAACAACGGGGTTGAAGGTGTATCACCCGCTTTGACGCAACTGAAGACCTCGGCTACCTCACACCCCTTTTCGATCCGCCAGGCAGTCGGTTCAGACCGGTAATTGACCGCTGTGATTCCGGCTACCTGTTGAATGTAGGGCATGAAGCTGACGCCCACGATATTATCCTCATCCTGGAACATCAAGGAGAAGTCCCGGTAGTTCTTCCGATTTTCATTTCCCGGAAGCGTCCGATCCACCAGAACATCGGTGCGCCAACTGCTTTTCATCGTCACGTCATCACCGGTCACCGGATCCCGATACCGTGAACCCTTTGGACCGACGATGATAGAGCCGAACAACCCGTTCCGTGGGTTCTCAACCACGTTCCCCCAGTCCTGAATGAGGGCAGCGAGTTCACCATACTCCGGATGAGCATAATAGGTGTACGTCTTGCTCTCGCCTGGACCGACGGTTTGATCACCGGGGTTGTTCCCGACATTGGCACCGAACGAGTCCTTCGGGTTGAACGCCATCATATCGACGTGGAACCCGGCTCGCTCTTTCGCCATTTCATTCTTCAGATTGATTTTCATGCAATCGCCGACATTCACGTGCAGAGTCAGCGGGCTCGGCTTCAATTCTCCGGCCTTGACCCGTCCACGATCGCCGTCGAGTACATACATCTTACCTTGCTCATTGCCGAAGACCATCTTACGCTCGAGATCGACTTCCATAACTCCCGGTGCCCCATCGTGGTACCGGAGCTGTTGATCGATCGCGGACACGTTGAAGGTCTTCACCGGCGCATCCGCCGGACAAACCGATGGAGCAGACTTCTGAATTTGCTCACGGCCTGGCAACGGCTTCAGGTCACCTTGCATTTCATCGAAGACACGGAAGATCCCCCAACTGCCTTCTGCAAAGTGCGATGCGCGTCCACTGTAGTAGAGATAGTCACCCGCCTGCTTCTGAGGCCCGCCGGCGGCTGGAATTGCCGGATCATAGCGCTCACCGATCGCCAGATGGATGGTGCTGCGCGGCATAGCGGTCGTACCATACCGCTCCATCGGGAACCAGTGACCGGTCACGTGCCACGTATGCACCTCATTGGCCGAACCGACCAGCGCACGAACGAGAATCGGATCGCCGAGGTAGGCACGCAACAATGGAGTGCCCGGGTCCCCGTGAATTCCGGACACGAACAGTTTTGACGGATCCGGATTGTTGGCAAGGCGCACGCTCAACGGCTCGACACGCATACTGTAGCCGCTGCCCGTGGTCGCCTCTCCACCGTTCAGGAACCACATCGATGATTTATTGATTCTCTCAGGGAACTGATGCGAAGGCGGCCCATCGACCGTCACCACATTCATTTTTGCCTGTGGATTGTCGGTCAAGATCAATTCAGCCGACCTCGCATTACTATCCATAATGTGCATCATGACTTCGCGGAAACTGCCACGGATATGGGCAGAAACCGGCTCGAGAGTATGGATATCAGCAACGGGGCCGCTGCGGATTTCCTTGCCGGTCACCGGGTCATGATACGTAGACCGAGGTGGCTCGGTAATGAACGCCGAGAATAACCCATGTCCCCATGTATCAGTGCCGAATACGTGGTCATGCCAGTACACGGTGCCTAAATCAGCATCGACGTACCAGCGCTCACGAATGAACTCCACACTGGCGATATCGTTCTTCTTATGCCCATACTTCAATGGGGCATCGAACGTGATCGTCTTGCCGTTGATGGCCTTGATCCTGACCACTTCAAAGTACTTCGGATCGTCCATCCCCACGCCAAGCTCTGTATTGAGATGAAACTTCGATGGATCGGCGACCGTGATGCTGCGCGCGCCGGCCTTGCTGTCCGCCGTCAACACGGTATTTGCCGGCAACGGCATCCCCTTTTCCGGCTCCGGATCCTTCAGCATCGTGAATGCCCGCAACGACATGTCGTACGAGAATCCGATGGTCGGTCCATCGGAGGCACTCGTATCGAACTGGAAGAAGTGCGGGTGGAGGTTGATCTTATTCGCCCATCCCGTCCGCGCATCATCCGGAATTTCATTTTTGAAGATGACGTCCACGCAATCGTAGACGTTTCCACGGATCACCAGCGGAACCTGCTTCGCGGGGTTCTTCCGAACTTCCGCTTCTTCCTCATGCAACACATAAATCATGCCGATCGGATCAACGATCGCCGGTGATTTAGGCGTGGCCGGCTTGAGGGTAATCGGCAGGATAATAGAGTGAGTGGTATAGAACTTCCGCGGAGAATTTTCAGGACAGAGACTCCACGGACCCTGCTCTCCGGGCCTGGCCGGCTCGGTGCTCTTCGTTCCGTCCTCCCTCACATGGAACGGCTCTAACCAAGGAGCGCCGCCATGATTGGGGGCAAACGGCGGCCGCTTCCCAAGATGTGGCCGTAGCCATGGGAATGCCAGCTTTCCTGTTTGCGGATCGAAGGTGACCGGCGGCCGTTTCAGCGGTGTCGGTGACGCATAGTCTGCCCACCGGTGGGGAGTTTCCGGCTCATTGAGGGCCAGATTCCCTTCCCACTTCCAGTTGATGACCGTCGCATCATGTGCCTTGGCCTGCTTGGTTTGGTCTTCCGTCTTGCCGGGAAGGCCTTGCGGCGGCAACATGTACTCCACCCAATCCTTGATGGAAACCTTCACCGGATTGGACTTCCAATCGGTCTTGTCTTTGGTGATCTCATACTTCTTCCCGCCATACCAATCTACGGTCGTGCCGACCAACTTATCGGAACTGACGGCGGGCTTGATTTTCCCTTTTCGATCCGGCAGCTCGACCAGCGGCTTCATCACGTCAGTCTGGAACCCCGGCGTCTGCAAGGTGTTGTATACCCGCCAGAATCCCCACATGCCTGTGACATAGTGCTGCGGGATATGGCAGTGGAACACGAATTCACCCGCCAACGCCTGCAACCCGCCTGATCCGCCCTCGATCACTTCGTCATAAATTTCAGACGGCCCGATCGACTGCACATCCAGACGATCGGAGGTGTCATTGATCATTGGGAACTTCACCGGACCATTCTTTGACAAGGTCGGATCCAGCTTGCTGGTTCCCGGCTGTCTGGCCCAACGGATCGATCCGCCATGTAAATGGTGGGAATGCACGATCTCCGATCCACCGACCATGCGATACTTTGCCGGATCACCCAAGTATGAACGCGGAATGGTTGTGGCCGGATCCCCGAAGGAATACGATCCATAGCCCTGCGACTCATCGGCAAAGCCGACTAAATGCGCCTGAAGCTCCAGCCGTGTGCCGTGCGGTTCGCTCCGATAGTTGAGCAAGCGCGCCGCCGGACGATACGTATCGGTATGCGCATCCCGCTGAGGCAGCATGTCTCCCTTGCGGTTCAACAACCGGAACGTCTCATCACCGGCCTCATGATAGAAAATCACGAACTCCCGGAAGTCCGATCCCTTCTCGAGATCGATCATGGCTTCCCAACCGCTGGTCATTTCTTCGCCCGTAAACGGACTCAGATAACGAGCCCCGCGTTGCTCGATCACGAGCGAACCCAGCAATCCCAGAGAATACTGTTCCCTGGATGCATGGCTGTGAAACGCACGTCCGCCCTCTTGAAGGTCGGTCGGAACGTACCATTCGAACTCGCCGGTCTTGCCCGTGGCCACCAACGCATCCGGGTTATTGGCCGTCGCCGGTCTGCCCGTGCTGGCGACCAGCATTTGCGACCCGTTAATGATCATGTTCGTCGGCTCACCCTCGATCTGATTCCGAAGAGTGATCCGCAGACAATCGCCCTGGTTGGCTCGGATGACCAGCGGCTGAATTAAATCGCCCTGCAAACCGTTCGAAACTGCGCCTTCCGAAAAAGTTTCATCTTCGCTCTCACGCGCCGCGCGGTTCTTGGTCTCTTCTTCACGCACTCCGGCGACATTTTCGGTCAGGGCATACATGTAGCCCGGATAAAAATCGCCGAACCGGTTGACCGTGATCTCGATGTTCATCGCCGTGACGTCATATTTCCGAACAGGCGCGTGCGCCGGGCATCGCATGCCCTGCGTCACCTTTACCTTGTCAGGATCCTCCGCAACCAGCAGCACGCCTTGCTGCATCGCGTGGGAACCGGCCCCCTGGAATGGGCCTTTCGTCTGCACCTGCCGTTCGATTTGCTCAACGGCTTTCGACATCTTATCCATCAACACTGGACCGGCTTGCGCACTAACCGGCGTTGCCACATCCGTCTGGGGATCTGCAGCCACGTGTGCATCGTGCGACATGATCGCACTGGCCGGTAGCACCCCAGCCAATACCAGGCTGGCTGCCAACCCCCATATTCCCGGCCACATCCTTTTCGTTGAAGCAGTCATACGTTCACCCTCCTCGAAAAAAAATATGTCCTCGCTACATCCCCGCATAAATCTACACAGAGAAAGAGACTCTTCCTTCGGTACTTAATCCTGTGGATGTCACAACCATTGGTAGGATCGTCAGAAGCTACATCATGAAGTTAATACGCTGCCAAAACGGCAAGTTGACCTGAACTTGAGCCGACCATATATACCCATTCCAAAAGAATATTGCAAGACGCATTTCACAGACTATTTTTGACCACCGAAAACCGACTACCGATGGTCCTCACTTGCCGTCGGCCACCGTCTGATTATCATAACAAATGACACGATACCTGACGACCAACCCTTCAAGCATTAGTCTTACCCCCTCTATCGCTATGACAAAGGTACAGTAACGGGACCTCTATGGGCTCTGGGCATAGATCTACCCTCTGTTCAGCTGCTGAAACACCGGCATACACCTGTACGAGACGAGCAAAGCATACTGCATAATAGCGAGACGCTCTATTTCAACATATCCGACCTAATGCCGCACGCACGTCCTCTAAGAACCGTCTCTCCCAGCGATAAGAGTTGACTTCATCCAGAGCCCAATCATGCCCGTCGTTCCACGCTGCCTCAAAAGCCGCCACTTCTGCCGGAAATGTGGCACGCAAGGTGTTCAATCGATTTGGATCACCCGCCAGCCGCCTCCATTCACGAAAAAAGGCCGGGCCTTGCGCCTGTGCAATGACATCCGTATGTCTGGCATGCATAGTCTCATGGACAAAGGTGGTTCGATCATCTATCTGCTGACAAGGATCACTGGAAGGAGGAGGCAACGTCATCGCACCGCTTGAGCTGGTAGATCCTGCTACCGTTGTCCCAGGCAGCGCAGTACGAACACATGCTTCCACAGCAACATTCGTTCGATTGG
The DNA here is from genome assembly GCA_024760545.1 of Nitrospira sp. Classification (NCBI taxonomy): domain Bacteria; kingdom Pseudomonadati; phylum Nitrospirota; class Nitrospiria; order Nitrospirales; family Nitrospiraceae; genus Nitrospira; species Nitrospira sp. Next base: position 182,049 of record CP060501.1, on the reverse strand, counting down.
CAGGTACATCACAGGCAGCATACGCCGTGCCGACCATATTCGCCGAGGTAATCCCATCCCGCACCTGTTGACGACATCCACACATCGATCTCGTTACCCAAAATCCCCATACATTTTCGCTTGTTGGTCGCGCACCAACCTGTCGTTGCAATTGTCCCGGTCCGGTATGCCCTTGCTGCATGACATGCGTGAGCTCATGCGCCAGCAACCGTCTGCCTTCCATTGTCCCAGGTGAGAGCCGACCAGCCTCAAAAACAATGTGCGATCCGACCGTATAGGCCTGAGCGTTCACATCTCGCGCCGATTGGTCTGCCAGCGGGTCAGAATGGACGCGCACGTGCGAAAGATCGTAGCCAAAACGCGGTTCGAAGAAGGCGCGTGTGGCGGAGTCCAGCTGTTGCCCCGACGAGTTCAACACGTCGTACGCGATCGACGGCGCGGTCCGAGGCGCCGTTGCACCAGACGAGGCCGCTCGTTGCGCAACAAGTGGCGGTCCAGACGAACCGCTCGGTTTTGCGCTCTGGCATTTTTTGACCGTTAACACCAACTCACCCTCTGGGCAGGAGTATTCGTAGAAACACAACGGGGTGGCCGGCGGGGGATGTTCTGTCGTGAACGGTCCGGGACCTGTCCCAACCACGATATCCGTCTCGCGCACGATCACGCGGAGCACCAGTCCATCGCTGAAATACACATAACAGCCATAGTTGCCGTTGGCAATCGGCGGCTCGCACTGGATCCGCTCCACGGCCGCTTGTGACGGAGGCGTCAAATGATTCCGCGCATAAAACTCCCCGGCTCGCTTGCTGATGCTCTCTGGATCGGCACGCCAACTTGGACAACGGCTCCCTTCCTCTTTGGGCTGCTCGCCGTCGGCCTCCGTCCGCTGAAGAACCGGCATAGCCGTGGATACCCTAGTCGGCCCTGTCGGAGCTACCGAAATGTCATCCGGCATTCGCATGATTCGATCCGCAACCTGATCAGCTTCGATCTCGGCTGGGTCGTTGGGCTGAGACACTGTGAGACTGCTAGACTTCGCCTGGCACGCCGGACACCCACCGCCGCAAGCACAGGAGGCTGTGCGTTGAATGATGGGCTGAGAATGTGTGGTCTCCCCAAATGAAACATCCCAGTTGCTCGGCATCAGTCGAGGCCTTCTGCCTAGATCATTGGTTTGAGTTGTTCTTCCCGCCTGAGCGAACATAGGGTGATCCTTACCTTTTATGGCCCATCCTCAATGACTTGAGGGCGATTGAGTAAATCCAAATGGTGCAAAGGTGATCGACACATTCGGAATAAACAAATGCTCCATCCCTGCCTCACGCGTTGGATCGTAGGCATAATTGACACCGGCTGACACATCGAGCCAGCGCCAACGATACCCTATTCCGACGCCTGCTTCTGCGCCCAGTTTCAGGTTTGGGCCTCCTCCCGTGCTGCCGCCACCAATGGCAAGGGCCGGACCTCCAAAGAATGAAACATATCCACCACCAGCCGAACCAGGACGTGCATCCATCAGTCGAAATCCCACTACGAGCGATCCGAGAAATGATTCCGACGATGTGACAGGTGACGTACCTCCGGTCGTCGTTTCGCCGATCATCGACAGCCCAATTCCAATAGTCGGATTAAATAGTCCGAGAACCGGATTCTGGAACTCTGTTCCCAAATATAGTCTGGCTTGCCAGGTGGACGCATCAACACCGGGAGCCTTAGCGCCTCCAGACAAACCGACCAGATAAGGGAACCCATAGATCGTCGTCCTGACCCCTTCCGTTACAGAGGTGGCGAACAAGGCATATGAATCGGCGTTCCTGAGAGAATCCGCCGTATCCATGAACATGAATGCCCAATTAACATCATACAGATGCGGATCGCTACCGGTCGATAATCCTGCTCGATGGGCGCATTCATGTATCAACGCTTCAGCGCGGACTCGATCGGACTTACCAAAATACTTATTGGTGAGACATACGTTCGTACGAATCGATTGACAGGGACTTATCTGAGAAGTGCAAACGTACGCCATAAAGGGGTCATCCGGATGGCAACCGAACCGACTATTCGTCAGGGTATCCTGAAGTTCATTTCTGGTGCAGGTGAGCCGCGCAAGAACAGTGGCAGCTGTTTCGTCCGTCTGGCTGTTGAAATACCAGTCCAGGGATCTTCGGGTCCCAGCAGTGAGTGGAGTGGTACCCAAGGCAGCAATCGCACTATCCACATAGGCGATTGCTCGCGAGAGATCGGCATTGATATCGGCGATCGGAGTCGTGCATCGGCTTTGCTGACAAGGATCGGTCGCCCCACCTGAACAGCTGGCTCCAAACGTTGTAGCGGTAGCCGGCGCAGTCGTCGAACCGCCGCCTGGAGCCGACTGTCGTTGTAATTCAAGGGTTCCGGTTCCCTTACCCTGCTGTGCAACGTGGGCGAGTTCGTGCGCCAGCAGATGTTTTCCGCTTCCACTATCTGGGCTGTATTCCCCGTTGCCGAAGACAATGTTGTTCCCGAGTGTGTAGGCACGGGCCTGTATCGACTGAGCCGATTGTCCGGCGGCAGGATCAGTAAAGACGCGGACTGAACTGAGATCGTAGCCAATGCGCGGCTCAAAAAAACGGCGTGTCCCGAAATCCAATGGCTGCCCACCGGAATTCACGACGCCCTCGATCGATGGTGGAATATCGCCCGGCGGCGGATCGGGCATAGCGGAGGCACACGTTTCTTTGCGCATGACCGGTCCAGCAATCCCTTCCTGTTCCTCTGTTTCACACGCGTCGCATTTTCGATGATTGGCATGATCGGAATGCTCACCCCTTGCCACAGGCTGTGCATTCCCAACCGGCATCCTCATGACTCGATCCGCAACGGCATCGGCTTCGATCTCTGCGGGATCGTTGGGTTGGGAAACGTTGAGGTCACTCGTTTTTGCCTGGCAGGCCGGGCACCTGCCGCCGCAGGGGCAGGACGCTTTACGCTGTACCAGAGCCCCAAAGAACGGCAGAGAACTCATCACCGATTCTTGCGACCTGCCATCGGCTGTCTGCTTCGTTTCGGCCGATTTCGAGCGGTGGGTTTCGGCACGGCTGGTTTTAGCGGAAAAACTTGTCACAGGTCTTCTCTTTCGTCGTGCACTCCGGTTACGGAGGTCAAATCGTTCCACAGAAAGCTGCGGGATTACCTTTCTCGTTCCAGGACACTCCGACTATTTCTACCCCGACATCGCTTTCAGTCGTTTTCCAATAAATGACGTCACCTCAGTCCGACGGCGAGTCGACACGTCAGGTATCGAGATTGTTGCGCTCGCGTTCATTTCGGTTAGTCCGCTTCACCTTTCCTGGTGCGGAATTCGGCGTTCCATCACGACCTCGGATGCATCTCGTTCCAGCTTGCGGCGTCAGAAGATCACGTCAGGCTAAACGGGCTAACGGATATATGCATACGCCGGATAGCGCGCGACGAGCGTACTCTTCAGCGCTCCGGGTAGAACGTTCACCTTGCCCGTTGACGTGATAGTTCGCGCCGTCTTGCGCTTATTCAAGTCTTTTGGATCCGAATAGGTCCAGACGATTTCGATCTCGACGTGGTAGATCGCCGAGTAGTCACGAATCAAATAGATGTCGAAATGCGCTCGGGACGTGACATTAGTGTGCCCTGCGTCGAATAGTTCCTTTATGTCGCCCTCGCGTGGGACTGGCGCGTCGTAGATCGACACTGAGGTCGCGTCGCGCCATGCGTCGCTCTTCTCGTCGAAAAATGGACTTGACGCGCTGTAGCTGTCCACAGCCCAGTTGGGCGAAGCTGTCGACGTCGTTAACCGGTACTTGTTCTTGCCGCCGCCGGCGGTGATCTCCTTATCGAGCGACGTTCGCTTTCCGCCGCCTTTCGGATCGTAGCTGATCTCACGTTCGATGAACTGCACCCACCGGCTATGTGCTGAGAGAGCTCCACTGTAGCCGACACCAAACCCATATTGCCCCGTCGTTCCGGACGTGGTTTGCCACGGCACTTCGGTCTCTGCCTTGATCGCCCCCCCTGCGACGGGCGGCGGAGCCGTCGCCGGCGCTTTGCCCGGGCCGGGCTGGGCTTTGAATGTGGTCGGCGCGTGGACGGCAGCAGGGCCTGGTGCATTGAGGAGGTAGAGCGAGTATGCGAGGTCCGCGCCTGTCAGCTTCGCGTTGAGGTCAGCCTCGAGCATATTGGTGAACAGCGAGGCATACGTCGTCTTCAGTGTGCTGGCTTTTGTCGAGTCGTACGCGAGCGGAAGCAGGGCGGCATATATGGCCTCGGCGTCGATTGTCTTGCCGGCGAGCGCCGTATTGATCGTCTTCGCAACTGCCTCGAACTCCGTGGCTGTAGCCGGCGCTTTCGTAGAAACTGCGAGACCGCCTTTCACCCCAAGCAGTGTCTTGGCGAGGGCGAGGCTCTGCCCCTTTAGTTGCGAGCCAAGATCGGCGACGAGGTCTGTCGTATGCTTCGTCTTATACGCAGTCTTGAGCGACGTGATCGCCGTCGCGTCCCGTTCGAGTTTTTGCAGGGCAACGTAGATGAGTTCCTCGTCCGTTGGAGCACTGGCGATGGCATCGTGAAGCGAGTCGGCGAGTGTGTCCACATCGGCGGGTGTGAGTGCGACGCGCGCGATCACCGGCGGCTTTCCAGAGGCCGCTTGACCGCTCTGCTGAGCGACATGCGCAAGCTCATGGGCGATCAGGTGCCGGCCACTTTCCGAATGCGGCACGTACTCGCCGTTGCCGAAGACGATGTTGTTGCCCAGCGTGTAGGCCCGTGCGTCGACTGCGTTCGCCGACTGCGAAGCTGCCGAGTCGGTGTGGATCCGAACCCCTGAAAGATCGCGGCCCAGGCGCGGTTCAAAAAATTGCAGCATCGTACGATCGAGCGGTCGCCCGCCCGAGCTGATCACGTCGTTCACATGCTCCGGGTTTTGCGATGACGTTCCGCCTGCGGCCGGCAAAGGCTTTCGCTCTATCGTTTCCTCCTCTTCCTCACACACACCGCATTTACGATGGATCCCGGTTGTCGGATCGACATGATTCGTCGGGTTCAGTGCTTCGGCCCCGGCCGGCATCCTCATCACACGGTCGGCAATGGCATTCGCCTCAATCTCGGCTGCATCGTTGGGCTGGGAGATTTTCAGATCATTCGATTTCGCTTGGCAGGACGGACATCCTCCACCACAGGGGCAAGAAGACTTTCTCTGAATTTGGAGCTGATCATGCACTGGCAGGGACGATACTAGCTCAGGCTGACGCGCACCTGGTCGATGCGATGACAGCTCCAAGCGACTCTTAACCTTCCCAACGGGACATACCGTCATCTATTGATAAATCCTCTTATAAAACTCCTATGATCAGTATGGAGCTTTCCAGCTCCACCGACTATGGGCTTACAGCAAACACGACTTTCACCTGACGATCCTCTGGGCCGAGAGCACCCACCTCGCCGCAGGCATACACCCCCGTTTCGACAATTGTACATTCGGGCGCGACATCGACAATGCGTCCGCGTCCGACCCCTTTATCGACGAGCACTTCCATAACGAGTTGAGCGCGACGCTGAGCCAGGTCCAGGTTATAAGTTTCCGGACCCTCCGGCGAAGCCTTTCCAACCAGTTGGAGTGCTAAAGACGGGTTACCCTGCAACTGTTCGAGCAGAATAGGCCACACGGACTTACCTTCGGTCGTGAGGCTTCGCAGCAAGGTAGCCTCTGTTTTCGCCCATCCACTCATCGGTCGGTCCTGGTCGAAATGGAGCACAACATTCCCGGGCGCTGAAATAGAAGGCTGGTCCGGTATCGGCGTCGGAGTTGGCAAGGATAGACAGGGATGACCTTGCTTATCGGTATGGTCTCCCGGCCCACAACACCCGCCGAAGAGGTTCGGTAATTCCCCCGGCAAGCAAGGCGCGAAAGGACTAGAAGCCGGAATTGGTCCGGGAGGTTGAGGTTCAGAGCCGCTGGTACATTGCCCGTTAAATGCTACCTCGCCCGCCGGACAACAACGCAGGCCCAACGGTGTGGAAGCAGCGCGGGCTGGCGGACAACAGTTGCTGGCACTCTCGACTGTATTGTCTTCTGTCGTCGGATCTGGATTGGTTGTCTTTTTTTCAATGCAACATTGGTCTTTGAACTCTGCCGATCTGCCGGGACGGAAGCCGGAAGGACAAGTGACGGAGGGTTTTTCCGGTTTCTTGCATCCCAATTTTCTGCATACAAAACTGCATCCCGGCAAGGAAGGGAATTTTTCACACGCTGCCTTGGCATAGGAGCCACATACCTTCTTGCCAAACACCGGATCGATCACACAAGGGTCAAATTCATCGAAGATCGGGATTTTGATCTGCCGTTGCACCACTGGCGCGCCGACCGACTGCTGAATCACGTGTGCGAGTTCGTGCGCGAGCAGTTGCTGTCCTGCCTGCGCCCCCGGTGCGAACTGGCCTTGCCCAAAGACGATATTGTTGCCGACCGTATAGGCATACGCGCTGACGTCTCGTGCCGATTGTTCGGCGACAGCGCCGGTGTGTACTCGCACTCGGGAAAAATCGTGGCCGAAGCGCTGTTCCATGTCTCGTTGCAGTTCTTGATCGAGTGGTCTGCCACCGCCGGCAAGGACGTGATCCATGTTCACAGGCGCCACATCCATCTGCCCATCCGACCGACCTGAGACACGTTGGATGTGCGGCAATGCGGCATTAACTGGAGAGTGCCCTGATGCCGATATCGCCTGATCGGCGATCCGATCCGCTTCGATTTCGGCTGGGTCGCCGGGCTGGGAGATTTTCAGATCATTCGATTTCGCTTGGCAGGCCGGACACCCGCCACCACAGGGACAAGAAGACTTTCTCTGAATTTGGAGCTGATCGTGCACTGACAGGGACGATACTAGCTCAGGCTGACACGAACCTGGTCGGCGCGATGACAGCTCCAAGCGACTCTTAAACTTCCCAACGGGGCATACCGTCATCTATTGACCACTCCCATTATGAAACGGCGTCCTCATCCAGCCGTATGACCCGCGCATGAGATATGGGCGACGTCTTCTCCAGCCAGGCGTCTTGCAAAGGCTTCGAAGCATGTTGCGTCCGCACGTCTCAGCGCATTTGGGGCATGGCGTGCCATATGAAACCAGATATGGAATGGTTCATGTAAAATTGTCCCAGCTTGCTCCGTCGGATCGTCCCAAAATGCCTGGCATAGAACGACTAAACGATTACCGGGGCATGAAAAAGCAAAATCAGCTCCACATGTTCCTGTTGCGCATCCCACGAGACTCACAGTGCCGCCACGACATATGTAACGAAGATAGCCGCTCTCCAGGGTTTCACGCACCCGTCGGAAGCGATCCCTTTGTTGTTCGACAAGTGAGAAATGTGCCCGATTGGTAAGTGTTAAGCCCAACTCTTCCTGCAAGATCACATCAAAATCTGGATCAACAGGTTCGCCCGCACGAGCAAACAGCAGATGTGCTTCAAGCAACAGTTCCGCCCGTAACGCCAACCTAATAGCTTCCGCATCCGCCGCCTCCAAAGCAGCAACAACTTCATCCCCTGTGAGATTTGGATTCGTCAACCCATTCTGCTGACACGATACATGTTCACGCACAACGCTCCGCTGAACAAGACCAGATGATGTATCCGCGGCATTAAGCCTCGAGATCTGTAGGTTGCCGATCGTCGGCGATTCGGCGTTACGTGCGGCAAGCTCACGACCATGTTCAACTCCGGAGTCAAGACGGTGTTGGGCAAACGGCGAAGCGTTCGACTGTTGCACAACATGCGTCAGCTCGTGTGCGAGTAATCGCCGACCTGCATCCATACTCGGCATATATTGCCCTGCTCCAAAAACAATATTGTGCCCTGCCGTATAGGCATGGGCATTCAAGTCCCGCGCAGATTGTTCGGCAGCAGCATCGGTATGTACTTGCACCCGAGAAAAATCATGACCAAAGCGCTGTTCCATGTCCCGCTGCAGCGATTGATCGAGCGGCCTGCCCCCGCCGGCAAGGACCTGACCTACGTTGGCAGGAGTCACATCCATCTGCCCTTCCGATTGATCCGAGAAACGGTGGTTGTGCGGCAATGCGGCATGAGCTTGAGAATGCCCTGATGCCGACATCACCTGATCCGCAATCCGATCTGCTTGAATCTCGGCCGGATCGTTGGGCTGGGAAATTTTCAGATCATTCGATTTCGCTTGGCAGGACGGACATCCGCCACCACAAGGACAGGCGGCCTTGCGTTGAATACCCGAGTCAGAAATTGACAATGGGGACACCGTGTTGGGAGCTTCGCAGCGGGCCGGTCGTGCCGGAAACCGCCGCGCTCCGTCTGTCCGAACCTCTATCGCGAATCGGCTCATCAGAATGAAATCATTTAACGTCGAACTGCAAGTTTAATCCGACGATGTGGCTGTACTTGCCTCCATTCAACAGGTCGAACATGGGTGTGTAATTTACGCCCACATTAAATCCCCGTCCTCTTATTCCCAAAGTGGTGGACAGCGGCACGTTTAGTTTGACGTCTTGCTGATCATCTCCGGGAGCAAAGAGCACACCCGTACTTATGTCAAGATATAAAGGATGCGCTAACCTGTTAAGTCGTAATCCCGCTGTCGGCCCCATAGCCATTTTTCCGTTTTTTACGTTCAAATAAGCATCAAAACCGAGCGTCGGATAAAACAATCCCAGTACGGCGTCGCTACTTACTCGCGCGTCGATATTAAGACCAATGACAAATTCAGCTTTTGAGGGGTTGAGACTGGCTTCATTGAAAAGTGCACCGGTCGTAAAGCCGAGCTGGGAAACGGGCTCTGCCAGCGAAGAACGTTTTGCGCCACCTTCAGGATAAAAAGTGCATCGCGCCATCTCCAGGTTCAACATATCGGCGAAATGCTGGTAGTGCCACGGCTTTACATCATTGCCCCTGTGCATTAATGACGATTTGTCGCCGCTGCCGGGAACGCCGAACAAAGCCGCCCACCAGTTGTATTCATCCTGTAGACCGAGCGTATGACCAAACTCGTGCGACATGATATCCATGGGAACCGTATGCCCCATGTTCTCGGGGACATCCGCATCGGACTCCATTTTGATGGTGCCAGTGAGCGGGTTCGTGACAGAACGGTCTCTATCTTTTTCCACATCAATCGTGTAGCCGTGCTTGCCTTCCCGCTTTTTGTTATGAGTATTTAGCTCCACATTCACGGTGAATCCGTTCTCTCCACAGGCGCAGGTCTTGTTCCCCGATACCAGCTTGTATTTGTTGCTCCATCCGCTTTCCACCTGATTTTTGCCAGACTGCATGAAAGCGGGCTGATCAGCTAGTGCGATAGCACTTCCGAAATCGAAGTACCAATCTTGACGGTAGTTAAACGTGCATGCATCGTCGTCTATTTCATAAAAGCCGGCATCATCCTTTCCGTCATATTTTTTTCGCTGCAGAGATAATCCGGTCATTCCTCGCTGCTGGATGGTGTGCGTCAATTCATGCGCCAGCAGGTGTTTGCCTTCGGCAGAATCAGGTCGATATTGGCCCTGGTTGAAATAAATATCATTGCCGATCGTAAATGCTCTCGCATTCAATTGGCGGTTCATCTGCACGGCTTCATTGGCAGTATGGATATTTACAGCGCCAAGATCCGCGCCGAAACGCGGTTCGAAAAAGGTGCGTGTGCCTTGATCAAGAGGGCTTCCGCCGCTCTTTGATGAATTCATACAGCTGCCGATATCGCCACCGGCAGGCATGCCGCCCGAATCGCCGTTGCCCTTGGATCGAATGTGTGCCAACGGGTCAGCGGAAACACCCCCGACTTTCTCCTGCATCACTTTATCGGCGATCGTATCGGCTTCGATCTCGGCGGCATCGTGAGGCTGGGAGACCTTCAGATCGGCGGATTTCGCCTGACATGTAGGACAACCTCCGCCGCAGGGGCAGGAAGCTTTTCGATGGATGGGAACTTCCCCAACAGGTTGGGACAATCGAATATGGTGGGATAGGTCTCCAATGCGGCTCCGAACAGCATGATGCATCGCACGGCTATCGGTGGCATGTATCGCAGCTGCCGCTCTCATGCCTTCGGCTCCACCTTCGCTGGCTTAGATCGCTTCTGACCCGTTACCGCTTCGACTTCGACTTCGACTTGCCGAAACAGTAGGCACAATGATCGTAACCTGCCTTTTCTGCATCCGCTGGACTACCGAAATAGATCGGCCCACTGGACTTGACCGCGTCGAACTGACAACGTTTGGTGAGATTCTGCGTGTCGTGGAATTCACGTGTCGCTGGGTTACCGGCATAACGTGCCCGGTCATTCCTGCCCTCCTTGGGCTCGATGACGTACTCTCGATAGACCGTGCCTGCATTGACGACAATGGGTACTGGATCTTCATGAATGATGACGGCCTTGGCATCGAGAATTTCAACCCGTGCAAGCACTTCGTTGCCATCGCCCGCAGTTGCAGCTGCGGCCGCCGTCTTGCGGGACAGCCTTTCAGCCATTCGTTCGGAACTTTTCACATTCGGTTCCGGCGTTTGCCCTTTTCGCTTCTTGCCGGACTCCCGGTCAAAAGGAATACTGAAATAGCCATCAGCATTGGTGGTGGTTGATGCAAACGTCTCGTCTGTGGCGCCAGCGCGAGCGGCCGTCAGGCGTACCGTCAGTCCTTTTTGGGGCGCAAACGTATTATCCGAGACAAATCCATGGAATACGTTGCTCTCTCCGGATAGTGCAACCAATGCACGGTCAATGCGCGCTTTTCCTTGTTGAGTGGTCGTACGTAATTCCGTGGCTCGTGCAATCGAAACCTTCAGACGTTCCACGCGCGGATCATTGCCTGCCTCAACGGTTCGCGACAATCGATTGAGCTCCCGCTCTTCAGACGCGATAAAGGCATCCGGGAGCGCGGCCATAAAGGCAAGCACCTCGAGTCCGAGGTTGATGGCGGGCTGTCGCGCCGCAGCCAGGGGAGCATCGAGAAATTGTTTTCGTATCGCGTCGGCCGTCGGTTCTCCAGCAAGAAATTCAGGACGTTGATTCTTTTGCGCTTGATCGTTCATCGTAGATCTCCTGTTGCAAGTCCGACGGAGCCGATAGGCCTATGTCTAACCTTGATCGCGGCCACATACGCCTGGGCAGAAGGCTTCGACGAGAGACAGATTGTCCTTGAATACGAGCATATTCGGCAAGAACGCCTGAGCCCGCAGGCAGTGGGTAGCCTGATTGTCCGTCGTTGTGTTCATGCCGCCGATCGACCAGCCGGACAACAATGCGCGGAGCCATGTTTCAGAAAGACGATTGTCGGCGACCCGCACGCTCCCGGCACCAAGCATGACGTCCGTCAAGACGAAGACATTCGTCGAGTTGATCTCACACTGATTATCGGCGAACCCCAGATCATCAAGAGAAAATACGGCTATCGAACTGAGGGCGAAGGCAAACGGGTCTTCCGCCACATCGAACGTGACCTGATTCTCCGCAAACAGTGTTTTCCCGCTGTTCCATTTACGCATCAGCGGCGGCCAAAGCGAGGGTGGTTGTGTCGAGAGGTTAATCAGTCCCAAGTTCCTCGCCAACTCGCATTCCCTACCCTTCAAAGCATCAGGTAGTTTTCCCGCCCGTATCAGGATCAGCACTAAGAGCAGACCGAGAGTCCATTCATTGCTGATGCCCAGATTTCCAATGAGAACGGTCGTTGCGAGTAGATCAAGACCTTTCCCGGTCGTTCCCTCGGTGACCAAGCGATTGCGGCCGACCACGACGGAGCCCAGTGCGAAAAACGTGACCGCGCGCCCAAGCGGAGCCACAATCAGATTATCGCGCAGCATGGCCGTGATCGGACCGTCGATAAACGAGGAAGTGCGCTTGAATGACGAGAATGAATACGTTTCGGTTGTTGTGTCCAGTAAAGGGAGAATCAGCCAAACATGTACGCCGCCACGTATGCCGACTTGTGCGTTATTGACCGGCTCCGTACTACGGCTGCCATTATTGAGGATGCGGTTGTCATCAAGTTGCAGACCTTGCACGAATATGGCGTAGACCCCGCAAATAGGGAATAGATGATGGCGGCCATTGTTGATGATTTCATTGCGAAGGATGCGCAGGTCACTGACTTTTGCGAGCACGATGCCGCCATAGGCGACAAGCCATTCCATCGATTTGCGAACCGGCGCGATATCGCGTCGCATGCAGCGGGTGATGAAATTATCGTAGATATGCAGGTTATGCACACCGATCAAATCACCGCGATTCATAATGTCAAAAAACCGGACGACGCCGATACCATTGGTTCCCATATCGGTGATGCGATTTCGTGCAATTTCGATATCATACAAATCCCCTGCTGAGACAAATTTTGGCGGACCACCGTCCGGATTGTCATCATCGGTCGTATCGACAGGTTTGCAAGGATCACAGGGGTCGGGTTGTTCCGGATCATCCGGGACGTCGTCGCCATCACCACCCACTTTGGCCAAGCTGCCTAAGGTAATGCCGTTCCAGATGCCGCCTTGAATCAGGTTATCGATGATGCGAACACGATCCGAACCGCCGGCGAGTTGGATGCCACCGCGCGTGGCAGCCCCCACTGCGATCGGGCTCGGCGGGGTGTTGACGCTCGCCGGCGACCCTGGGTTGCCCAATTTCGGCGGAATGGTTGGTGCGGGCACGACTCCTTCGCGCGGCAGGACTTCGATGATATTGGAGTCGATCAGGATATCGTCTCCTCGCGAATAGATCGCCTGCCAAATCGTCGGCAAGTCCCGCATCTGCACCAAGCAACGACAAACGGCCACGCGACGGGCGTTATCGATTTGTACGGCACTGCGCGGGCCGGATTCGATTGCGAGGTCTTCAATCGCGACGGTGTCCGAGTTTTTAATCATGAATGCCGGCTGTGGAGCGGCATTATCGGAGATGGCACGAATGCGTGTGCCTGGACCACAACCATGGATACGAATTCCGACCCGTTCATCGATGAGAATACTTTCGTCATAGATACCGTTGAGAACACAGACAATGCCGCCTTTTGCGGGTAGCGCATCGATGGCCGCTTGGACTTTGACAAAATCGCCATGTGAATGAATCCCGTCGCCGACACGGTATGTGCAGCAGCCACGAAGTTTGGTCAGGGGTTGAAAAGGGCGGCGGCAGTCTTCGATATCGTCGCCGGTAACAATATTGCCGGTCCAGTGTATTTCTGCGAGGGGAACCCGGTGGTAGAAGATGCCCTGCGGCGGAACCGGCGTGATCGGATCGGCAGGCATTGGACCGGGAATCCCAACCAGAACCAGCGGATTACCGATTCCAGCCGCCCGTGCCTCGAATGTCCAGAAATCAGATGGGGTATATTTGCCAACGGCTTCAGGTTCAAATGTGACTTGAATGCCAAGGTTGTCCGGGAGATCCTTCTTCGTCTTAAAATCATCGACACGCTCGATCCCATTCCAGAGGCGGAAAAATCGCTTGCCCTTCGCCGGGGCGGACGGAATCACGCCCTTATAGATATCGCCCGGTGTTACTACAGGGTCAGGCAGGGTCAGGGTATTATCGTTGGCAAGCGCAGCTTTGGCGCCATATACGACTTTCCAACAACCGAGCAGCGGGTCATAATCGAGCGCTTCAAGATAGAAATTGTTCGATCCGGAATACACGATCGCATTTTTATTCCCGAAGAGCGTGACGGTTTTGTTAACCGCGTCAAAATCTCCTGTCCCGACAAGCCCTCCATTCACCTGCGACCACTTAAAGTAGGCCTGGGGTGCGGGTTTATCCGTGTCGGCAATTTCAATGCGATAGAGACGATGCTCAAACCCCGTATAGCCGCCTTCCTCGACCACCGGGCAATCGCCATCAATCGCCATCGTAGGTTTCAGCTCGACGATGAGCTTGCCCTTGTTTCCGAAATCGTCTTTCAGCGCGCCAATAATAGAATCGCACGTATCATCGACGGCCATACGGTAGAGCCGAAAACGAAACGAAGTCTGGACACGCTCAGTCGTATCCACTCCTCCAAGAGCCGGTTCGATCAGCAGACCAGGATTCTGAAAGGGGCTCAGTTCCTCGAGCCACGTTTCCAGAATTACCGCGTCGCGATCACCAATTGCAGGCACATCGCCCGGTAGTGGAGCAGGTTGGATCGGCGGGCCAAGATAGCTCGCAGTCCTGATCGCGTCGACTCCGGCCGGGAGCACGGGAGGCTCTTCGTCCCTTTTTAGTTCGGCTAGCAGTCCATCCGCCCACACCCGTCCCTTGTTCAGAGAGACTTTGACCTGACCGCCCGTTATCTCGGCTTTTGTAATCTTAAAACTGAGCGGTTCATCCGCCGGAACCGCCGCAACTCCGGCCCCGAACGCATCACGCGCGGCAAGCTGCTGCCATTCGCCCATGATCTCGGTTTGCGCGTTCCAATCCCGATCGAGCAAGACACGGCCTTGTTGGTGGAGCGTGCCACGAAAATTGTGAGATGTGTCTTTATTCCATGCGGAAAAGTCGCCTCTCATTCATGCCTCCTTTAACTGACTGGGATCAAAATCGGTCTGATCCCGACCGGCATAAACTCACGAAATCGTATCTTCAAGTTGCGCCACTTGTGCGCCTCAAACAGAAAATTGAATGCTCCCATTTGATCGTTGTCGACACCCTCTTCGAGAATACGAGGGTCACATTCGAGTGAAAGCTGGCAATAGGCAGGATCACCAAAGTATTCACTGGTAAAAATGAGCCGCGCGTCCGAGCCGGAGACACAGGCAAAGTGTGGGGGCAAGCGGTTTTTGACCTCGTTGGGCGGCGGTGGACTCCCCGTATCATCCGAAAAATAGCAATACTTCAAGCACCCGCGCTGGTGGTCGAACACTTCGACGACGCCTGTAAAAATACCTCCGGCACCTTCCGCAGTGAGGGCTCGGACTCGGCCAAGGATCGTCAGATTTCGGATGGTCGTGGCCCCGGCATAACCCGTAGCCGGACTGGTGGCACTCGTGATCGCAAAGGGAAACACGTTCAAACCGATCGTCACAGGGATGGATTCGATGATCGAGTCGGCAAGGCAGAGGCTGTATCCTTCATCAGTAAAGACTGCTCCGGAGATCGATCGCTGGAGAATGATTTCCGGGGTCTGTTTGAACGCGAGCTCTTCCGCGGCTGTGGAAAATCCATAGGGTTCTTTGAGATTCATTCCTGGAAACAGCGGCGCGCGATTTCCATTAAAATAGCGAAATCCACCCGGATCGAGCGTGCAACTCATAACCTCGAGCTTGTTCAGAGCGGCGCGCGCAATCAACGGCTGCCCGGCCGCAAAATTCAGCCCGCGCGCAAGATAGAGTCCTTCCAGCCTGACAAACAACGCCCCCATTTGTGCATCAAGCGTCGCTTGTTCTGCGGCATCGGCACCGACGACTTTGGCCGGCCGGAACGCGAGCGGTCGCGCCAGTTCGATCACGGGACGTTCTCCATCGGCGGCCCGTATGATCAACGGGCATGTCAGCAGAATACTCCGTCCCATTTCGCTATTGAGATCCGCCGCGTTAAGCAGGTCGATGTCGAGCGAGTGCGTACGGCTGTCTTTGATCTCGATGACGATCGCGGCCTTGGGAGTTCCGCCTGCCGCGGCAGTGCGCGCGTCTTCGAGGGCTGTTTTTAGTACCGCTTGGAGCTGCTTTGCCGGATTGCGCAGCACCACGTCTTTGTAATCAATCAACGGTTGTGCCGGATCGAACTCCTTCGGGAGCGGGGGGTATGAGACCGGGTGCGCGCCCACCGGTCCGACGGCACCATAGGTATAGGTCAGCAGCAAATCCTGCACGAGCGCATCCGCCCTCGTATCGTCTGACACACCGATACAGAGTCGGCCATGGACGGGATCAACGGCAATCTCACGATCGGCCAGCGGAGGATTCAGCCCACGCTCCCAGGCGCAGAGATTCTCACCTCGTATGGTCCAAAATCTTGGCAGGACCGTATGGGGCCACATTTCACCAGGAAACGTTGGGTCGGGCAGATGCAGTTGTAAGCCGACATCGGAAAGCTGGTACGACTTCAAATCGTCTTGAGGAACAGCCACATTGAAGGCCGGATCATAGGACTCGACAGAGACATATTCCTGTGGAGCAGTGAATGAAGCGTCGGCAAACAATTGGAGCGGCGCCGGACTTGGAGAGGCAAGCGAATCGTCATACTGTTTGGCGATGTCATAATCGGAAATGCGCGCCCTGGGAATAGGCCCTGGTACCTGATCGGCACTGGATATACGCGGGGCGATCGCAGAAAGGTTGAGTGCAGCCATGCCGGTTCTACCTTCGGCAAAGAGGCCGATCCTGTTCGTATTGAAGAGTGTCACAGGCCTGCCGGCGGGCGTATTGATCGGTTTGACGTAGGGCATCGAGAGCGTATTGACCGGAATATCACACACATTCACACGGACGACCCGAGGGGCACCCAGCGACGGGGTCACTTTTTCTGCCAACGGCTTCGTCACGCCAAGGCGGTAATCTTTGAGTCGCCACAGGTAAATCGCCAGGTTGGGCAGGTTGCAGCTCACGTGCCCGATCTCCGGTGGCTTGACCTCCCCCACATGGGCAAAGGGATCGAATGGTGTATTCAGCTGCGCGAGTAACGAAGGGTCTCGTAAGGAGACGGTCCCTCCTCGAATGGGTGTCGAAGGACGAACGGTCGGGAGCGAATAGGGAGGAATTCCACCTTCATCGGGTCGCTGATGATTGAGATGCTGATTCCACACCATCTTTTCGAGCAATTCCACCGAATGGACTCCCCATTTGGTGAGGATATAGGTGAGCAGCTCGATGGCGCCCAACGTTCCCTTGCGTCTCCGGAGTGCGATCGTATCGGCGACATCGGCACGGAGCGTCCACGGATCGCCGGACAGATGGGTGGTTCCCAACAGGTCACCGATGTACGGAATGACCCAGGGATCGCAGGTTTCAATGAAGAAGTCATGATAGAGCGATTCGATGTTTTCGTGGATCGCAGAAAACATGTCCTCGACCGGTGTGAGATAGTCGCGGAGCTGATAGGCAGGCATCGGTTGGCCGTTAGCCAAATAGAGCTTCGAAAGATCGCCATCCTTGATACGATAGATTTCAGGAAGTCGCCGATAGAGCGCGACGCGTTTCTTCGTGGCCACCTCAACTTCCTCCCTCGGCAACAGAAGTCACCGTCAAATGCTTATCGAACAGGCTCAGGATATGGCCGCTGTCACAGACCACAATCGGATCGAGAATCGTCAGCGACGGCAGTTCGATGGTCGTCGGATCATCCGTATCCACAAGGGCCGTGAAACCGACTGCCCGAGCCCAGAGCACACCCTCGACATTCTGCACTGTCCCATCGATTGACGATGCATATTCCCGTGCGCCGAAACGTCTGCGCCTGAGACTGAACAGTCCGGTCTGATCTTCCTCAGGAGTGGCTTGACCACGATTGACACCCAGCGCACGGCGGATAAATGGTTCGACCAGATCGGCGCGATAGGTCGGTTTGAGCGCATAACGAACGGCGACCGTCACGTACATCCGCCTGCCCAAGACGACATCGATCGCATGGCGCGCGGCTCCGCGCTGATTGTTGTAGGCGTTCAGTGTTGCGCGTACGGCGGCAATCTCGGCACTGCGTCCGGTTTCCATCAAGACGGTGACGGCCACAGCCGGTATGTGATCGACCACCTGCCACGCAGCGGAAGCGGACGCGACTCCTGGAATGGCTGCCGCTTCGAATTCAAAATCCTTGATACTGACGATACGCCCCAGGCTCTGCACCTTGCCGGGTGCCGCTCGACGAGCATTTTCTCCAGATTCCGCTGTCGATCCACCGGTGGCAACCATCGGCATCCCGACCTTGTCCAGATTTTTGAGTTTTACCGATGCCTGAACTTTCGTATCCGCCTTCAGTGGGCCGTATGCTCCGCTGCCGGTGCGGAACACCGCCGTGACATTATTCACGCCGCTGGTCAGTCTGGCCCCGGATTTGCCGTCCCCAAACTGCACCCAACTGTTGCCTTCAGCGTCTTCACGGACGATATAGATCTGCTCGTCTTTGTCATGTCCAAAAAATCTATCCACTCGCGTCCATTCGCGTCCATTCACGTAGATCGCAAGTTCCGGCGTTTCTGCAGGCGTGTTGTCCGGTACGATGTGATAGGTCAGCGGAGCTTTGGGAAGTTTAAAGTTCTGGAATGCCGTCGTTTCATCGCCACTGCCGATGGCGGTTTCCGGGAGGGTTTTGCCTTCATCCGCATCGACGAGGTTACCGAATACCGTGACAAGCGGCTCGCCATTCGGAAAGTCGGCATAAGAAACGGATTCCGAGAGTGTCACCGCATGTAACTGCGGAATGGCCTCAGTGCCCATCATTGAAGTCGAATCGATATCGGTCACTGTGACTATCTGCGGCTCCTCACCTGGTTTATCGAACATGATCCGGCGATCTTTTAACGTTTTCGTCTGTTCTGCCGCGCCATAGAAATAGAGTGTGTTGCCGGACGTGAGCGTCGTTTCTTTCTTGGCCCGCACGAGACTGAATAGCGGACTCGTGACTTCATGGAAGAGCGCATCGGCAATCTGCATCGACGCATTCGCCCCAACTGAGCTGCCGAGTTCATCGTTCAGTCTCAGTTGGCTCACGGTCCCGCTGATTCCGCCCCAAGTCATGGTCACGGTACGGACGTCGGTGATCATCCTGATGAGAGTGCTCATCGGTAACGGCTGACCGAGAATGTACGCCATGAACGGATACGTGAACGCCGCCTGGATGACGATCGGAACATTGTTCGGAAGATCGCTCACCTCCGAATCGATCGGAAAATCTCTGTCGCTGAGGCTTGCGCTCATCGTTGCGCCTTGGAAGGCATTGAACGGCGTATCAACAGGTCGGGCAAGCGGTACTGTTTGATAAGGTATGGTTGATGAAGTGGATGTGGTCCCCCCGCTTACAGTGGCGGTGGATGTGACCGCCGCCGTCTTATTCACGATCTGCGATGGGCTGTTGTATCCGAAATGGTGAAACGTCCGTCGGACACGATAGGCCGATAGGCTGCCGATATTTGACGTGCGACTCAGCTTGCCCTTGATCGTGTAGTATGTGCGTCCGTGCTCTTCTCGAATCGAATCGATGAAAATCACTTCGGCATTGGTCAGGCTGAAAGACCCTGGGGAATAGACCGCCGGCGCTTCCCCTACGATCAGCCGATCGCCTATTTTTAGATCGATCGGCTCCAGAAGCTGCTCCGGATACGCGATGTAGAATTCGGTTGTCGTCGGCGTGATGTCGCCATCTTCCAGCGGCTTGTATAAATGAAATCTCCCGAGCCACGGATAGACAGTCGCTTCTGCGATCGTCTCAAATTCGGCAGGTTTTGGCGGTACTTCCAGTGTGGCTTTAAGAGGGAATCCGGCGGGAATGACAATAGGCTCGTTTTTCTTCAGCTCAAAGGCAAACACCGCTTGCCCACCAACGGCAGGCGAAAGGCGATAGCCCAGCAGCCGCACGAGATCGGCGATACTTTCACGCCATTGCGCCGTCCCGAGAAATGCCTCGTTGGCATATGTTTCCTGATAAAAGGTAAGAACATCGCCAAGGATCGATGCGCCTTCGAGAAGCGCCACGGCGGGATCGTCCGGCGCGCGATGGGTCCATGTTTGGAGATTCGGAGTTTGGTCGATCTGGTGAAACAGGAATTCGCGAATCGTCCCATAGGTCCCGATCCGGTAATTGAACCGGGAAAGCGACGGACGATTGTCCTGACTGGTGTGGTCCAGTGGAGCGCTACAGCAAGGGCAACCCTCTCCATGGCCGAACGGCAGCTCCGTTCCGGGCCGGCGCGGAAACCGCAGCGGCATCGTGCAATCATTCGCGCAATCGCGGTCGCTCACTGCCTTCCTCCCTTGACCTCGAACTGGATAAACCCTTGCTCCAGGTGATCGGGATTTCCCATCACCTGGATGATCTCGTTGTAGTTGACCTGGGTCAGCGCATCTGTTGCAGCAAAGGGAGAATTCCATCGCTTGATCGAAACACTGATGGTTTTATCCGCGGGTGGCGTGCCCGTTTTTTGCCCAACAACATGCTCTACCCCTTGAACTTTCATGGCACGCCCGATGATCTGACTGGCATAGAGCGGCTGCCCGAATGTCCATTCATCCGGATGGAAAAATCCCTTGCGTCCATCGGGAGTCCATCCGGCAGAGAATTCCTGTTCAAGCACAAACTTGAGATCTTCCGGCCAAACATCCGGCCTTGCGCAAAGTACGACGTTGATCTCCAGCGGAACGAACTCGGGCGGTCGTATCTCGATATCTTCACCGATCAGCCTGACTGCGTTCAGATAGTCCGCCACGGTTGTTCGGAGCGCATACGAAAGCTCGGTTGTCCCGACAGGATCGATCGTGACACGCACGGTACGCCAGCTCCCCGTCCAAGCGTACCGGGCCGCGGCACGGGACACCCCTTCGATTTCTTCCGCCCGCGAGACATAATCCGCCAGGGTGACGGCACGGAGTTGATACTGGCGATAGGCTTCGGGGACACGGCGGATGATTTCGGCAACGGGCTCTTGATCACGGCCATTTGTCACGTCGAACGGATTCCAGCATAAGCGGAGCACGAACGGAAACGGCGGAACGACCTTGAGACTGTCTTCCGAAACACTCACGATCATATCGGCGCCGACGTTGCCATCGAGCGGCATTCCGTACTGATAGGTACAGGTCACCACGGCCCCATCGGGCAACTCCCTGCCGTTCGTGCCGTTTCCAAAACGGATCACGCTTTGACGATTCTCATCGGTTTCGACCACGAAGTGGTCACCGTTCTCGGCAGAATCATCGCTATGGATTAAGTTCGGGACTTCGTCCCATGGGTCACCAGGAGGCGTCACCTCGACGGTCAAAGTCGATTCCGGAGGAACATCACCGCCGGGTGTTGTCTGTTTATAGGCAAGCGGAACGCCCGGGAGACGGCAGAGCGTGCCCCAGCGAGTGCGCTCATAATGAAATTGGAGCGGTTTATTCGGGTCGCTTACATCCAGCAACTCTCCTTCATCTATAAAAATCGTCTGCTCCTCTCGTCCATGAAACACCTCGACCAGATTGCCGTGAAAGAGCGAGACGTTTTTTACCGCACCGATCGCGGTTCCGGGATTGTCGGCAGGACAGTCCACGGTAAAACAATAGTCAAACCGAAGCGCGTCCTTCTTTTCCCAATGGACACGAACCATCCACTCGTTCGTAATGGGGTCTTTTACCGACTCCGCCGCTCCAGATATCAATGAAAGAATCTGACGTTTGGCCGGGTTTCTTCCCGGTGCCTTCCCGGTTTGTGGATTGAGATGTTCCTGAATGAGCAGATGGCGGATGCGCGAGTTGCGGATCAAGTCGCGGATCTCGTCGGCAGCCGCTTGCGTCGCGATCTCGACCGGTGGAGCGGGATCGCCAAGATACAATTTGCTGTACAGCTTAAGATCTGCCCTTGTGCTGCCCGCCTTCAATGTTGTGATGGTGTCGCTCCAGGTATAGAGGCCGACATGATTGAGATATTGATGGACGGTTTGCGTGCCCTCGTGACGAGAGAGGAATACCGCTGATGCTGCTGTTTCCTTTTTTTTATGAGTCGTTTCATCGATCGTACTTTCACCGGCCCATGCCTTGAGTCCTTGCGCAAGCTGGAACGCTTTCTGTCCCGTATCATGTCCGATTTCCAGCGCAAGCCAGGTCGAAGCTTGGCTGCCTTGATGAATGTGGTAATCCATCAGTCTGGCATGGCGCGCAACCGAGACTCGCTTTCGGGCAGAGGCCAGATACGCTTCATTCATCACGCGATCCTGATGGTCGCTGAGTTCATCCGCTGCGACTGAAAAGAGCTCCGCCAGCACCATGTCGAGATCGGCCTCGCTGGTCGGCTCCCATCCGGGCACCCGACGCGACATGGCGGTGATCATCGTCCGGCGGAATGACCCGTAGTCCTTAGCGAGATAGTCGATGACCGGTTCCTCCAGAGGCGCAAGTGCCGATTCCCATTCAGGGGCGCAGTTGTTATTGAAGCATCCAGGACGGAACTTGAACCGTATCTCGGCAAAGAGCGGATCGATCACTGCATTGGCAATTCCGGTGGTGCTGACCCCAAGTGTATAGGTGGAATAATCTCCAACCGGTTTGACGACGAGGCGCAACAGAGGTTTCGTGGGATCAGGTTGTGTAATCGCTGCGTTTGGAGGACTTCCGGTTGAATCAACCTGCACCTGTCCAAGCGCACGTCCGGCGCGAACTCGGATACCGCCCGAGATTGGGAAGATCGTCTTGGCGAAATGGTTGTTGCCGGTGTATTCAAGGACAATGGCGGGCAAGATGTTCAGATTGTAGAAGTGCAGTTCAAGAACGGCAGAATCCAACGCATTGTCCACTTCGACGACACGCAACAGCTTGATCCCATTCGGAGTAGTTGGTCCCGGCGAATCGGTCATCAATCGCGCGCGTTCACGCAGCGGCTCGCTTCTGGCCAATTCCCTTAGAGGTATAGCTGGTTCGTCATACATACGCGACTCAGCTTCCCTCGCGCTTGAAACGCAGCACGCGCGTATCATCCGTCCCCGCTAAGCGGTAGCGGATGTCCACCGAAATTGTCGAGTTCTGTACCTCGACCTGAATGTACTCCAGGGTCACGCGATGTCCCAGCCACCGATTGATCGCCTGTGTGATCTGAGCCTTGGCCATGGCCGCCGTCGCATCGTCTGCCGCTTCGAACACCAGCCGCCTGACGCCGCCGCCGAAATCGACTACAAACGGTCTTTCTCCTTGATTCGTCAAAACGAGTTGGACGATCTCGTCACGGACATGTTCTTCGAGCGATTGAACGGTCGCCATCCGTCCATCGGTCCCGACGCGAAAGGGAAATGATAGATGCTCTCCGTTGACCGGCTTCATTCTTTATGTAGCCTTCGCCTTGACCTGTGTCTGGAGAATTATTGCCAGACCCTGAACGGCCCCCTCGGCGCTGATACACTTGCCGATGCTCGACTGAGTCAGCACTCCGGTTCCATTGCCCTTGCACATGGTCGCGGCCATCGTCCATTCGATTCGAATACATGGTTGCGGCTTACCCGGCGGCACCGTGAACGGACAACCGACGACCGAATGAATATCTGATTCCAGCAGTGCCGGTGCATTATCGACCGTAATCATCGTATTGGCCGTGGTGAGTACTGCCGTCCCCCCATGCGTACACATGACCTGGCTCATGGTCGTGAGAATGTACCCGGGCATACGCTACGCGCCTATCTTCATGGCCCCGTTTCCGATATCGACCCCGCCCGACGTCAGCTTTACCGAACCCATGGAACTCGCCTGTATGGTGATCTGCGTCGATTCGATCTTTATCTGCGGCGACATCGACGAAGCCCCTACTTGAAGTGTGATTTCATTGGAGGTCAGTTTGACGCTGGAATCGCCGATCTTGAGAATGACGTCATTGTCGCTCATGGTGAGTTCCGCCCCATCCGCATGAAGCAGCTTCACCTCATTCGCATCGTCGTCGAGCAACAGCTTATGTCCTTTGGTCGTGATGAAACTTCGGATCAGCTTGCCTTTTGGCTCAGGCATCTCACCGGACGCCCACCAAAATCCCGTCCAGATCGGAAGCGATGTGCGACCTGCTTCGAATTCCACCCATACACCGTCGCCTTCTTCAGGGACCGCTACAAATCCATGCTTACTCCCGGCGAATGGGCTACAGGGCCTGACGTGTTCGACCACGTGGTCAGAACCGAACACATCAGGCACTTTGACTGAGATCATCCCAAGGTTGTCACCTTCTTCAACTGATTCCACGATTCCTCTGTACTTCCCGAACACATGCTCGTTACGCCATTCGGAAAGATCGACTATCTGATCTTCAAACTCGAGCGGGTCCATCAAAAGATATCCACTTGAATGTTAAAACTTACGGCCGCCGCACCGGCTGCCACGGCGGCAGCCGGTGAAAAGGCACTCACCGAAGCTTCCGGCGTCACTGCGTTTCCGCGCACTGAAAAGCTTTGCGTATATTCGGATATCCCAAGCGTGTGCGTAACCTTGAAGATCACATACTGAGAGCTGTAGCGGCTGTTAGAAACACGGGCGCGGATCATCCGGTACGGCGAGAGTATCCCACTGAAGCACTGAGGTATGACCGCCCCTTCCGCGCGGACGGTATAGCTTGATCGTCGTGCCGTACTCTCCGCCGCTTCGGAAGGATCCACATGATCTCCGATTCCCGGTGGAAGTCGCCTGGTTCGTATCTCGGAACTTCCGGCAACCGTTGCCGCTTCACCTTCAGACGGAGCGGCTTCCGAAGAGCGTGAGCTCCCGGTTGAGACATTTTTGTCGTCCATGCTCAACCAGGCCCCTTCATATTGAGCGGCGCTGTTCGATACCCGCTGAACGTGGAAGCCGCTCATGTTCCGGTCAGGTCCCGTCAGCACCAGAGCAGGCAACATCGGATCCACGGTCTCCGGTAATTTTTTAAAATAGCAATTGCTCGTACCTGGCGCGCTTCCCGGCAACACATACGCATAAAAATCGGGATGTCGTCTCATCAGTGATCGGAGGAGCTGCATCGGTGTGCCATGTCGCTGAACGACGGCATTGGGATCCGTCGCCGCGCCGGTCTCATCCACTTCAATCGTTCCGCCGAGCGCGGCATCCGCAAAGAGCGACCGCGCGATGTCGCTGTCCGATTGTCCTGGTGGAAAACCCTCTGAACCGGCTTCGCGATGGAGCAAGGTCGTATCATCTTGGACGGTCAGCGTTAACGTGCTGGCTCCGGGCTCGGCACTCATCCCGGGATCCTGGTCGACAATGCGTCCGTCGATGAGCGGCACAAAATCGCCATCTCCGACTCGCGCCTCGACACGTACGCGTGAAAATTCAGCGTATTCCGGATTATTCTCGCCGTCCCAGGAGCCGTCCTCAGCGATGCAAATCGGTATGGTTATCTTGGCCTGCCATGCACGGCCGATTTCCTGTTCAACGACGATCTCGTCGATCGCATTGAGCTGTTCCTGGCTGGCTGGAACGTTGCCATAGTAAACCTTGAATTCCTTGACCATGGATTAACTTTCCGGAACGACGATGAAGCGCGTTTCTTCCTGCACGAGCGGATTTTCATTGCGTTCGCGTTCAACCAACCGGTTAGCCTCGAGTTCGGTATTGGCATCCGCGACGTGCCAAAACTTCGTTCCGTCTTTGTATCGACGGTGAGCCATGATATCGAGCCGGTCGGTGCCCTTTGTCTCGGTAAGCTTGCCCGGCACATATGGCAGCCGGCGTAATTTTACGGCAAGGACTCTAGCCCCATTTACCATTTCCACTTGGACAGTCGAGCATTTGACGTAGCGAGAATTTTCATCAAACATGTGCCCACCTCAGCTAGAACGGGATCAATTCCACTACTTGCTGCGCGGTATTCGCCAAGTTCGCCATCGCCTGCGCATCCTTCGCCATGTTGGTATAGAGCATGGCGCCCTTCGCGACTTCGTCGTCGGAACAGAGATCAGTTGCATTGACCGCCAACGTGATGGACACCTCAGCCTGAACAGGATTGAGCAGGAAATCGTACTGCTGCTCGGTAATGCTCATGGATTCGATGATCACGGGCAGTACCCTATACACGCCCCAGATAAAAAGGATTCGTGGGTATTTTTCGCGTGGAATCGGCTGACGCAGGGCGCCTCCACCGCCGAGCGCCCCCGCTGCTCCGCCAAGCGCCGCGCCAATCGCCGCAAGCAAATCGTTGGACGGATGGACCATCTTTTCCAAGGCAGCCAGACGCGTGCCCACTCCGAACAGGCGCGCCAAGGCCTTGTTCTCGCCGAACTCATCCGCCGCGCTGAAGCTTGCCTTTAGGGTGATCTTTTCGATCGACGGTTCTCCCGCTTGCGTGGTCTCACGCGCAGTTGCCGATGCAGGACGCGAAGGAATCTGCACCGTTCTGGTCAGGGTTTCCGGATTGAACTGGAATATGACGACATTCGGGATCGGGCCCATAAAATCAGACCCATATTCAATCAGCGCTCCGCGCATCAGGAAACCCATAGAATTACCTTTCGCCTCCATCGAGAATCTTCATGACTGTTGAGGCCACTTGCTTTCCAATCTGTGTGTGCATCGCGCCCGCATGCCTGCCGATCCTAATCTTTCCAGAAGACAGACGATCGATCCTGAGCGTTCCCGAATGCCCCTGAGTTGCTTCGGCGATATGTTTCACAATCTCCTGCCCAACGTCTGAGGCAAGCTTCCTCGGATCACTCATCAGGTGGCCTGCGCTTCGGGGAAGCCGCACGGTTAAGTTGGATATATGAATTCTTCGCTTGGTCATGGATTACTCGAGTTTGACGATATCGTGTACATATGGCCCCAGTTGTTCGAGGCTCAAGGCGCGGTTCATCTTGTCGTATTCGCGTTTGACGGCAACGAGGACATCTTTCATAAACAGTTCTTTATGTCCGTTACCGGCGTACGCCGACTGCAGGCAGGCATTGAATACGATGGAACGGATGTGCCCCCCGGAAAGTGGAAACTGTCGTGCCAGGAAGGCGATATCGATGCGTGAATTTGCCGCGACGGAGGCCGGTATCACCTGTTGCCAAATGGCGGCTCGTTGGATCTCGTCCGGAACCGGAAACTCGATGATATGGCGGATACGCCGCAAGAAAGCTTGATCCAAGTCGCTCTTTCGGTTCGTCGCCAAAACCGCCAGCCCTTTGAAGCGCTCCATTCTTTCCAACAGATAACTGACTTCCAGATTGGCGTAGCGATCCCGGGCATCATTGGCTTCTATGCGTTTGCCAAAGAGCGCATCGGCCTCATCGAAGAACAACAGCATGTCCGAGACATCCGCGGCGTCAAAGATGCGTTTCAAGTTTTTTTCCGTCTCGCCTATGTACTTATTGACCACCTGTGAAAGATCGATGCGGTACATCGGAAGTTTGAGCCGATAGGCCAAGATCTCGGCTGCCATTGTTTTTCCGGTTCCCGGGGGTCCGGAAAACAGCACGGTAATACCGCCTTCGTTCCAAGCACGGGCGGTCCCCCAGTCGTAATGCACCTTGGTCAGGGCCTGCATCGCAGCCAACTGCTCTTCAAACTGAATCGCCTGTTTATTCGGGAGGATGAGCTTCTCGTCGGGAAAGCGCGGTTCGACATAGGCCGCCAGTTCACCCATGTCCACGCTCAGTTCGGCACGGCAGGCCTCGATAAAATCATCGTCTTTCAGCGGTTCTGGTTGCGCCCTTAGCTCGGCACAGATGTCATGGATCGTATCCTTCTCATAACGAAACCGGCGAGCCATCTCCTTCAGAATAGGTTCATACTGTTTGGCATCTTGGCCAAAACCTTCCATCCAGGCCGCAAGCCGGCCTTCATAGCCAAGCGCAGGAACTTTCACAAAAGGCAACAACAGTGCGGGATCGAGATGCGCGATCTGCCTCCGATCGGCTATCGACAGGAACAGTACGATAGGAACCGATACGAGCGGCAGTCCTTCGTTACGCGCGCGCCGAGCTTCCGTTCCATCAAACAACTCATGCTGGACCAACAGACTGTGCCCGGTCAGCCATGCGAAACACATCAGCATCGCGAAATAGTCTTCATTACCGAGCAAGGTTGGATCGCCCTTGTATTCCCACAGTTTCTGCTCTGCCAGCAGAGCGATATCGATCGCGGTCTGGCGGTAAGCCGAACGACGGTTTCCAAGCAATGGTATGACGCGCAGTCTCTGCGGCATGTCCGCACGCACACGATAGGCGATCAATGTTTCAGCCTTCGTGAGCTCACCATGCCTCTCTTTCGTCGGGTCGACCAGCTTTAAACTCGTCGAACCGGTTTCTGCTCCATCGAGCATCGAACGTGCCACCAACCACGGCACCGAGAGAGGCTGCTCCCAAAGGGTGTCCGCATATGGCCGCTGGACGGACGAGACTCGACGGAGCAACCCCATCGCAAACAGCGGGTGCATGGGATCGGAAAGCGTTTGCGCTTCTTCCGGGTCATCCCACAATCGCTGTATCAGCATGAGGTTTGGATAAATGCGAGACGGGTCGTTCAGGCAGGATGCGATAACGGCTCCGAAACTCGCGTCGAAGGCCGAGGCGAGCCCCATGGCAAGCGTCAATGCCGAGACATCGTCAAGCGAGAGTTCATGAAGAACCCATCCGAAAGACCCGCGAACCGATTGATCAATTCTCGGGGGCGGAATACTCAGTTGTTCGGTCAAATATTTTGCCGCGACGTGGCTTGCATAAAATCTCCGCTTTTCGTCCCAGTGACGCGACAGATCGAGTGAAACCGATGCGCGGTCGATCATCGGCGGCAATTCACCCAATTGTGGAGATGCGCCGGCGCCCCGTTCGTGCCACAGCCAGGCTATTTCGCGCCGCAGACGGAGTGTGGCTTGGCGCATCCAATAATTCGCCAACTCATCACGAGCCCGCAAATTTGGCGTGAACACAATGGGCTCTGTTCTTGCCGATTCCACGTTCATGGACTATCCATGTGAATCAATGGGCTCTGGGGAGCTTGCTGTCCGTTGACGATCACCACCAGGTTGTAATCGCCTACGGGAATGGCATCGCTGTTGGCCATTGTGAGGCGACGCTTGGTCTGTGGTGGCGGCGGACCCGGTGGAATCGTAAACACATCAAACATCCGAGCGACGCTGCCATTTCGGTAGAATGCGGCAATTACATCATCACCATCCGTACCCAAGAGCAGGCCCGTCAGATCGATCGTGGCAAAGGCTGTCCGAGGTGGTCCGCCGTTGACCGTCACCGTACCGGGGGGTACCGTGACCACAGATTGCAGGGTGGGCACGAGATTGCCGATTACGGCGTTGCTCTTTCTCTTTTTTCCCGTCCCCGGGAGGGTTTGGACGACAGTGACGGGATGACTTCCGGCAGAAATCCCACTCGTACCGATGATCGCGGCATCCACCTTGAACTTGAGCTGATCCGGTCGTTGCATCGTAACGGCCAATTCGACCGTTCCGAGCATGACCGACAGATTCGCCAAGTGCAGGTCTGTGCCTTGTATCGTGACCTCTTCACCCACTTCAAAACCAACAGGGACAATTTGATCAATGTGCGCTCCCATGGATGGAATGGTATCGATGCCGACATACGGATCGGCCAGCGTCGCGGGTGGCTGCGTGTAATCGATACCGACCAACAGCGAGTAATCGCCAGGTTCCGCTGCTGCGATCATCACCGGGCGCACTTGAAAACAAATCGAGAGCCTGTATTTTTCATCGGTTCCCTGCATGAGCTTTGCCAACAGATCCGAATTACTCTCGTCAAACGTGACGTGCAATTCTTGAGGATTCGGACTGAGCGCTTTGCTGATCGTGGTGTTCACTCCGATATCGATCAAGTCGTTCCGGTTCAGCGCCTTAATCGCTCCACCGAGTCTCTGATGCGCAATAATCGTGTCGCTCACATCCTGGGCTGAATAGGCCGTCAGCAAATACTTCAGCACCATCCACAACGGCGGTTTTTCACCTTCGTTGAGCGGAATGTTCTTTAGGAAGGGGTCAAACTCGATCTGATACAGAAAGAGGTTCAGATGGGGCGTGGCGTCATCTGACTCTTCAGGTTTGCCGATGGTGACGAGGGTCGAGCCACTCAGGGCCTGAAGCCGCAGCTGCAGCATTTCAGTGACCGCGCCGATGGCATTGGTGGTATCTGCGAGCGCCATTATTCTCTAGCGGGCTGTTGAACAATCTTTTAAACGTTTCGAAAAGCGCAGGGGCTCCCTGCTCGCCAATGGGTTCGGAATACCCCGCAGGATGTTCAAAAAGGTCGTCCAGCGCGGCCGCAGCGAGCGAAGCGGCGAAGCGTACTCTGGGCCGTACGTTGAGCCTCTAAGCGACGCGAGCACAAAGCTGGCGAACTTTTTCAACATACTGCTAGATGTAATGCCGGCTTAGCCGTGATAGAGAAGGTCTTGATGCTCTCTTGCCTTGACCGGATTCACTCCGCCGCGTAGGAACAAGCTGAATCGGTTTCTTGTCGTCCTCTATCACCACGCTGATCGTTCCAATTGAAAGATCAAGCACCTGTTCCTGAATGTCGGGTATCGCTTTCGTGGGCTGATCGTGAGATCTCAATTCCGGCCTCTCTGTTCTCCCGATACGAACCACACCGGGCTCGGACTCCCACGGTTGCGCAACTTCACGTTGTTTTCCCGGCGACGATGCTTGATTCGCCTCTTTCATAACCCCGGACTTTTCAGGTGTCACCGGTCCCGCCGCAATCCATTCTTGAATTTCTTGCAAAAGAACCGCTTGCACTTCGGCAGGTTCCATCGCACTTCCATCGATGATCTCGGCTATCCTTCGGAAATGTTTGATCCCCTGCGGTTGTTCAGGCGAGACTGCAGTGACAGATTCATTTGTCCTTAATTCATGGACGGTCTCGGAATGTTCACCGGCAATAGCCCGTTCTTCAACATGCCGACTTGGCCTGGAATCATCCGTCTGAACCTCCGCTTTTGACGTGGTGTCTCCGCCGAATCGAACTGTCGGAACCTCTTCGCGGATAAGATCATGAATCTCCGAAGGGTCAACCATAGCTTGGGATCTATCAGACAAGGCCAAGCCCTCTGCTCGCTTCCTCACCGCTGTACTTTCGATTTTGGATAATGCTTTTGGAGCATGATCGGTTTTCGACGACATGGCATTGTTCGTCTCCAGATTTGATGGGACCTCTACAACCTCTTCTACGTCGCTAGGCAAAACTTGTGACGAGCGAGGGTGAGCTCCATGGGTCACGGTTCCAGCTGATGACGGTCTCGGTTCCACAAATCGGAGGCCGCTTTGTCTGGCCATGTGTGAAAAATATCCGCTCATTTCTTCGTGGCCCCAATCAGCTGCAGGTACTGTTGCCGTCGCCATTCGGGAACAGCGAGCACGTCTGCCTCGCTCCAGTGATAATGCGATGCCATTCTATGAATCGCATGAATCAACTGGGTTTGCATTCGGCTCAGCATAGCGAGCGCGGTCTCCATCAGATCGACCCGATAACCATTGAGCCTGTCGCATTCCCCGCAACTCACCCGACAACTAAAATTCACGAGTGGGTCGGCGTCATCAAACATCCTTTCGATCTCACTCACCGAAGCCGTTCCAAGAGCTGTCTGGAAATCCGGCGTGACGGCCAGAGAACTGATCATGCTCGCTGCCGCATTCTGTTCATCAGGGAATACGGTCCTTGCCCAGACTTCTTGGTCACGGCCTGTGGGCTTGCGAAATTCGATTCGCCTCCCCTCCAGGTCGACGCCGATTGTTTCAATTTTGTCCGCCTCACGCTGAACTTCAGAAAGCTCCTCGAAGGTGAGCTCCAGTTCAAGCTCCTCGCCGCATCCCTGACATTTGAACACCAAACTCAAGGCCTTATCCCACCCTCCGGCTGCGAGTAAAAGAAGGCATTCGATCCGCTTACCGATTGAAAGCTCGATGAAATGTCTGGGCGGAAGCAGACGTTCGGGATCAACGGCGCACAACTCAAGCAGACGCGTAGCAAGAGCCGCCCGGTTCGGCACTGAGAAATCCACGGCGAGATCAGTCTCGCATTTCCCAAATCTCCGGAATCCTGCGCCACCTTTGAACCATGCCACGGAAGATGACGTGGTAAACGACGGCAACGGGATCACATCCTCTGTCCCGACCTCAATATTCATGTTCTCGTCTTAGCAGTTAACCTTGTGGAACGTCGTCGGCCTCATTGGGTTCTTTCGTGTCCTTGTCTCGATCCCAACCTTCGAGCTCGATCTTCATCGATTCAATGGCCACGGCATTGGCGTTGGCGTTCAACTCGGGAATGGCCGTGTATTCACTGACCCAGCAGTCGTACAGGAAATACCTGTATACCACGTGGCCTTTTTCATTCATCATTTCGAGCGTGAGATCCTTTTTATAGGCGGCAAGATCCATCGCACTATCTCCTGAATACGGATGCACCTTATTCGCCCAAGCTTCGAATTCCGGATCGTGAGTCAAACCGCGCTCGACGCTGACCGCATCGTAACTGGTGCGGCCGGGCGATTTATGGTCGGTACTGTTGTCACCGCCGTCACGATGCTTGACCACCTCGGTCGTGCGTTTGAGCGCGCTGACCTTACTGATGCCCATGACCGGTTTGCCGTCCCAAACGAGCCGGAACTTAAAATTCTTGTACGGATCGAACCTCTTTGCGTTCTTGACGAATCCTTTAGCCATGTCTCGCTCCTTTTAGCGGTTACACATCCGGTATCTGTTGAATGCTGATGATCACGAACTCGGCTGGTTTGAGCGGTGCAAAACCGACCTGAATATTGACGATGCCCAGATTGCGATCGTTGGCCGTCGTTGTTTCGCCGTCGCATTTGACGAAAAACGCCTTGTCGGGCGTACTGCCCTGAAATGCTCCTTGCCTGAAAAGACCCATCATGAACGCAGTGATGTTCATGCGGATCTTGGCCCACAGCGGCTCATCGTTCGGCTCGAACACAACCCATTTCGTTCCGCGGAAAAGCGATTCCTCGAGGAACAGAGCCAATCTGCGGATTGGAATGTATTTCCACTCCGACCCGAAATCATCGCTGCCATCGAGCGTGCGTGCGCCCCAATTGACGATTCCGTTCGGAAACTTCCGAATGCAATTGACTCCCAGCTTATTGAGCACGCCGTTTTCTCCGTCCGTTATATTCAGTTCGACGTCGAGGACCCCGCGAAGATCGGCCTCGGTTCCAGCCGGCGCCTTCCACACGCCCCGCTGCGAATCGGTTCTCGCCATCAGGCCGGCTATCCCACCGGACGGACCGAGCGGCTTGATAATACCGGCATCGCTGTATTTGACTCTGGGATAGAAAATCGCCGAGTTTTGCTTCACGATGCCGGCGCGGAGCCCATTGACCTTTGCCGCATCGGCGACCATTTTGTCCCCGTTTGTCCAACTCACAGGTGCATCGATCAGCAAGAACGCGCGGCGGCTTTCGCAATAGGTCGTGGCAGGTCCGATGAGCTGTTGGTATTCGCCTTCGTCGATGTCTCCGTCCTGAGGAATAATCATGAGATTAAATAGATCGACGCGATCGAGCGCATAGAATCCCGTATGATCCAATGCGCTTCCCGTGTAGTCGGCAACGGTCAATGGTGTCCCGTCATCATCCTGTCCGATCTGTCCCGCACCATTTTGAAATGAGCCGGTTCCGATGTTGCCCAAGGCGTACTGCCTGACGTTGGACGTGAATGATCCGGCTAAGTTTTCGGTTGCAGTCGAGACAGTGTAGGTCGTATTCAACATCCCGACCTTCGGCTTGAAGGCAATTCGATATCCCCACACCTCGGCTGTCACCGGAGCGTCGGGTTTGTCATTTATGGTTTTCGCCATGATCTGAAGCTTTTCCCGCACCCCATCGGAATGGTTTGTAATCGCCGACGAGAGGGCATCTTTGAACCACCGGTCAGCAGCGCCGGTAGTTTGCAGCACATTGGGGAGTGGAACGTTGAAATCAACCACGTTGGGCGCGGGGGCGCCGGCGAATGTAATCTTCGTGATGTCGTGTGCCACATCCGTCTGAAGCAGTTTTGCCAAGACGTTCGCGTTTCCTGAAAAATATGTCGCGGTTGGAACGGGGCGATGATTGGCGAACCGCGTCACTTCAACTCCACCTTGATCGATACCGAGCATGAGTGCTGCCGCCAGATCGTTGCTGCTTGCCCGTCGTATCTTGACGCTGAGATTGTTGCCTGTTGCGGATGTGATGCGAAGGACTCTCAGCCCCGAACCGGGATCAATTTCGTCCAGGCTGCAGGTGACCGAAACACCGGCCGGAAGACTCGGCGTGATACGAGCCAGTATCTCAGCCTCAAGCGGAGCTTTTGTCGTCGCAGTAAGGGCAGCGGGATTATTAGTCCGCATGTCGACGGATGAAGGCGGCCCTTCATTCACGCTGATATCAAACTTTCGACTGGCCGATGCCGCAGGCGGGGTATAAATCAGCGCGTTTAACTCATCTCGAATGGCGGTCAACGTGGCGCCCATGACGCGGCGGCCCTCACTATAGCCGGCTTGTGCCGAGGAATTTATGTCAAAGCCCGTCGCCAACTGAACATCGACTAATTTTGAACTTTGAGTCACAAAATTCACGACATATCGGGGCGCCACCGGATTCATGGATAGGTTGAGAAAGGTCTCGCTGTTGACGACCACGCCACCTTCCTCTTGCGTCAGATAGAGATTGAAGGTCTCCTCCGGGTTCGAGGTGTTGTAGTCGATCGCCAAGCGGACGTTGTTACCCCAGATGCCGGCATCTTTTGCCATAATGGTCAGCGCGGGGACGCCGGCCACATTTTTGAGTGTGATGTCGGCTTTTTTAGCATTGTGCGCAAGTCTGACGATGTAACAATCCGTCCCTCCGTTTCCAAAAAACTGGTTGACGTTTGCGGCTAGTTCGCTTGATGGATGTCCACCTCCAAACTCACGCAAGAAATCCGAATAGCTCAAACAACGGACAGCCTTGTTGATGGCCCCTTTTTGCGCTCGGCCAAAAAACGCCGCGATAGAGGTGGACACGCCCGTGATTGTCCTGACACCGCTTGGAACTTCCTGGATATAGACACCTGGGTAACTCACTGACACTGGCATGGTTCATCCTCCTTGTTAGCATGCGCCGTCGTCACATTCATTTCTCGCCACCCGACTGTCTGGCCGCCATTCTCACCGTCTGCACGATGTCTACGTGCTCCTCAGTGACCACGCTTTGCCGATACGAGCGGAGTTGCTGCGTAAATACATGCGTTGTATCCGGTGTCACACTCACAATGGTCAGGTCCGGATAGACTGCCAGTAATTGCCCGCACAACGCCGGTTCATCCATGTGTTCCTGCGCAAGAAGGACGACATCAGCCTTGGCTCGACCGGTTTCCTGAAGAATTTTCATCGCCCCTCGGCAATCTCCGACCACTTCCATGTCATCCTGTTCTTCAACAAGATGTCGAACGACATCAGGAATCATGATCGGATAATTTCCGAAAAGTACTCTGATTTTGTCCAATAGACGGCCTCACAATACTGTTGACGTACTCTAGCCGTAATTGTGTGAGATCCCATAGATCTACGGGATGGATTTGGGTCTAGATGCTGCAGACGTAAGATCTAGATCCTCATCTAGATCCTTTTCGGATGAGCCAGGAAGAGATCGATGAAACTCGTGTGAGACAGAGACTTGAGCAGGCTAGCGTCCGGTGTACATTGCCTGTTCTTTGATGTGCTTCACCGCTGAATGGCGATTGTGCAACTGCAATTTATCGAGGATATTATGGACATGGTTTTTAACGGTAGAAACTCCAATGTGCAGGCAAACGGCAATTTCTTTGTTACTTAACCCCTCGTCAATCAATCCGACAATTTGCGTTTCACGCCGAGTGAGACGCGCTCCATCGACGACGTGGCCACTTTCAATCTGACGTGTGAGTGCGGATACACGGTCGAACGCCAGACTCGCAACACGTGGAGAGCACAGGGTCTCCCCACTCATCACCGCCTTGATGTTGTTCATGAGATCCTTGATGGAAGCATTGTGCAGCAGATAGCCGGAAGCCCCGCCGGTCTCAATGCAGTACAGCACATCATTTTCATTTTCGGGCACGTCAATCACCAAGGTCTTCACTCGCGATGACAGATTACGAATCCTCGTGGTAGTTCTTTCTTCTCCTCGAGCCAATATTCCAAACTCAAGTAGGAGCACATCAACGTTATGCGCGCGAAGGGCTTCTTCGATCTCTTCTGAATTCGAGGCATCATGCTCCACTGAAAATGAATCGATCTGTGCCAAACAGCAACTCAGGCTTTCTCGAAACAGCTGATTACGGTGGAGGATCGCAATGCCGATGTTGTGAATGCTGGTCGCAGTCATGAGGTGGTACCGAACGCCTTCCCTCATTTCTAGAGTGTCCTAAACTACGCCTAGATGGTACCTTCGTCAATTCTCATTCAGTTAAATCTAAAATAACTTTTACTCATGCGGAGTCATACAAAAAGCATTCCACTGCGGGGAAACATGGGAGATTCATGAATCAGAAGGTTCTCGCAGAGAAGAAATATTTTGGGGGCACGCCTCGATGCACTGTTTCACTGAAATGTCTTCTTTTTTCGCCTGCAAGAGGACAAGTTCGATAAATGCGCTTGTACTGTATTAAAACGATACACCCATCAGTTGGGAGTGAGTGGTGTATCTAGACGATCCAGTGAGTGTATCCAAATTGTCTTGATACGGGCGGAACCGCGCTCTACGCTCAGTCACAATTTCACAGTTGTCCGTCCGCGCTCACGACTTTCATCGTCGAACGAACAGGCTGCAATCGTAATCGTATGGTGCGTTGAACGCTGGAAGAACGCGAGGCTTGTATAGATGACAGTGGAATTAAACTGATCCGCACTGTTCCGATCGTAGTGGAGAACTTGGCTGTGCAGCGTTGTTGAGACCTCCCGTCACCAGGAGGAGTCCCAGTGACGGGAGGAATTTAGCCCCTGACGGATGTGACACGGGCGCGCCAAGGGACGGAGCCGAGATCAACGCTCATGGCCGCCCATCCCACCGTATAGGTATAGCCCCAATACTGGTGGGCCAAGCTCACGTGCAATGCGATGGGCATAGAAACAATCCATTCTTTGAGAGGCTGAGCGTATACACCATAGGACGCGTCTACGTTCTGTTCTCGTTCAACCATGTAGTTCCGTGGCTACCTATGATGACGACTGATGACGACACCCGGCGGTGGATTTCTCATCATCACCGCCGGACTCGCCCGCCCGGGGCCGGAACCTCACAAGGAGATGGGGGTGCTGGATTGGGCGATCCAGTCTAGTTCCTACCCGGGACATGTTGTACGACACCCAGCAAATTCCGTGCTTCGCTGACATCCCGCATCTCGATTTATCAAGCGGTACAACATAATGAATAATCAGGCCATTTCGCGTGTTTCGTGTGATGCAAGTCTAACGGTCTGCGCCTCTCTATCGAATTGGCTGAATAAGAATGGATTCAGCTTGAATCCAATCTGATTCACATGGTCTATCCAATCTGTAGTTCAAACCCTGCAGTGAACGACCAACTATGCCGGCAGAGCGACGATCCGCCTGATCTACTAGAAAACCGTTGCGAGAATGGAACTGCTGATTAGAAGAATGCCAGGCTGGCGAAGTGACGATGGAGTGATAGTGATCCGTGATGCCCCGGTCGCAGCGGAGGACGTGACCCTTGTCCTCCTGAATCAATCGCAACAGGCTACAGATCGGCGAGAAGCCGGAAATACTCTGAGATGAGTTTGCGTTACACGTCCTCGATCATCCGGAGCGTCCAGAAGTCGTCCGCAAGGTTGTCATTCGAGATATAGTCATAGGGCATTGTAAAATATCCTTGGATGCCCCAGTCCGCTCCCCAGGAATTACGGACGAGTATCCGTTGGGCTTGCTCGTCATACCCCACAGCCAACACGGCATGACCGCCGATCTGCTTTTCACTCGGTTTAGGTAGATCCAATTGGCCTGTCTTGGCGACTTGAGGAGACTCAAATGCTTCATAGACCGAAAACCCAAACACGAACGGATATCCTTCCGCGAGACACTGTTTCATTTGTTGCAAGCCGATGACCCGATGATAGGAGGTCACCTGACGATTCCGAGCCTGTTTATAACAGGCCTGTGACGGTTTCTTGGTGAATCTCTCAATTTTGTACGGCCAGAGTTTCTCGGTACAGACACCCAACTTGACGAGCGATTTGACCCCATCGCGGATCATCGCCCCGGCATCTTCACGGATGGTGCCTTCCATTGCCCGCTCATTGTAATAGATGAACAGACGACTCAGGTTCGTGGGGTTATGTCCGGCTCTCTTCTCAAGAAACTCCAGGTTGCCTACCAGTGCATTCGCCGTGCAACTACCGAGTTGACCCTGGTTTTCCACGGGCGAACAGCCGTCACGAAGATCGACCTTTGAGGGCAATGTCCTCGGCGGTCCGGCAATGGCGGCGTAGAGCTTGTCCCTCTGATCAGGCCGGTCAGGTACCCACCCGTACCACACGTTCATTTTGGATGTCGGCATCGTATCCCCCTCTGTTGGAGTGTTCGTTAAAGCATACCGTCCTGCTTGTCAGTTGCTTGAGTCGATCGCCCACTTTCTGAAGACGCTAGCTTACGCTTAGCTATTACCCTGGGCAATGCTCACTCGGTCGGGTGTCAAGACCACTTCCAACGTGCGAAGCGATACAAAAATCATTCCACTAAGGAAGCGGGTGAGCTGTTATTCGGATGCTTCCTCAACAATCAGAACTCTCTCTGAAAAGATCACAACTGCTTTGTGTCATTGAAATTTGCTCATTTCGCGCAACCGACAATCTGTCAGGCCCCTCAATCCTTCTGTGTCAAAACGATACACAAGGGACGTCATAGGAATCACTGGTGCATCTAGAATGAGCTAGAGGTGTATCTAACCGATCCTATGCCAAACTTTTCGGATACAAGACAAAGGTGGGAGTCAGAAAAACGCCAGGCTGGCGTAGGTGACGGTGGAGTTATATTGATCCGTGATGCCGCGATCGTAGCGGAGGACTTGACCCTTTTCCGCGTGAATCAATCGCAACAGGCTATAGATGGGCGAGAAGCCGGAAATGCGACGTTGATCGCTTTCCTTCTGGATATAACCGGCGAAAGCGTCCGGGCGGAGTTCTTCGACATGTTTCAACATTTCCAAGTCGCGCTGCATGGCGCGATGAAAGGAAAAATCGGTCGGTGGAGCGGCATCACCATAGCGCAGGCCGAGATGAGCCAGCTCCCCTGCGGCAATGACACATGATGTCTTTCCGGAGACAGCGATCGCATCTTGCAGAGCGTTCAGAAACCGGTCCACCGAACTCCGGACTGTAGGATCATGGAGACTCGATGCGGAAAATGAGGACAAGATCGGAACAATCGTGAACGGCTTCCCGACGATGGTTTGGAGAAACGGCAGTTGGAATTCAATAGCATGTTCGGATTGATGGGCGATGTCTTCTTCGAAGTATTCCGGCACCAATTCGTTTAATCGGTCTACGACCGTCCGATCAACCTGGACCGTTCCCAACGGGGTCTCAAAATCTTTGTCGGTCACTGCGAACAGATTCTCCAATCCGGCATGAGCGGTACCGAACAGCACATAGACATCCGGCCGTTGGGCTTCCTGTAACTCTTTGTATCCCCACGCATAGACCGGCCCTGCTTGCTTGAGATCGTATGTGGGCACCACGAGCCCTTTGATCGGCTTGCCCTGATTCTCGGAGGGCTTAAAATCCGGCCCCTCACCAGACGTAAAAAATCCGTCGATCTGCTTTCTGAGCTTCACGCCGTCGGCTTCGTAACTCCGTCCGGCAAACACGGCAGGCCTGGCCGGCTGCTGCCGATACTCGATCCTGGCCTGTTCCCGTGCTGATTCAGTTTGCGGACCTTCCAGGAAAAGCTTTTGCGCCAGATCCGCCACCAACTGTTCCACTTTGCTCGGCAGCAGGAATTCACCAAACCGTTTCAGGTACAGCGCACCGATGTCTTGGAGAGAATGCTCTCCGTCGAAATGCTGCACGATGAAAAAGAAATTGAGCGGCAGGACCAGTTTTTCCTTGCTCAGGCCACTGGGGTCCCAGAGCACCATCAATTGATCTTCGCCCTGCTTAATGGGCGAAAATTGCAGATTCCGCAGGAGGGGATACTGAGTTGAATCTTTGACGACATCGGTGGACATGACGACGGTCATTGTAGGGGATGGAATGGAGCCGCTGCAACCGATCCGATAGCCGTGGCTACTGACTACTTGGAGGAGGGGCTTCACCTCGCCGGGCCAATATGATGAGCGCCACCACCGTGAGAATCAGCAACCAGATGGTAGGCCGCCCGTAGGAGGCATCGGAGAATTCGATCAAATCGGTCAATCGGCCGATCAAGAGCGACATGCGGGCCATAACCGTATAGCCGAACGCGGCGCCGAAGGAAATCATCAAGAACATCACACCGCTTCGAGCCACTGCCCTTCCCGGTCCACTGTGCTCGATCGAGAAAAAGAAGTAGAACAAGACCGAGCCGACTCCCAGCAGGATGATGATCGCATTGAGGTTGCTGGCGGGATTGAGCAGGTTCATCGAGAAGCTGACGCCATCCGATCCCGCGATCGATAACAACGGACGAACCGTATCCTCGATTTGTTTCAGGATGAAGGAAGAAATCGTTCTCGGTATCGCCAATCCCGCCCCCATCCCGACGATAAAGGCGAACGCGTATCGGGATATCCAGGCGGCTTTCGGCACGTACCGAGTCAGCATGAGCATCCCGATGGCTACGGGAATCAGCAGGGCGATTTCCCCGTTCTCGACGATCGGTTTGACGACCAAGTGGACGATGACGGTATCGTACGTCTTCACGATCGTATAGCCGACTGAGACCCCCACATAGAGATGCTCTGCCAGTTTGAACAACACGTTGTCTTTGTACAGGAATGAGAAGATCAGGAGGGTCAACCCCGTCGCAACCCAAGCCCCTAGTATCGTGGCATCCATCGAGATCCCCTACCCTTCAGCCGACCTGTCCCTGTGCCCGAGCCGCGCGCCGGAGCGAGAGGTAAAACACGTTGCAGATGATCACCAGCACGATGATGGCGAGATGCGTCGCGGACTGTGCGTCCATACCCGCCACCGCTTTGCCTTTCTGACCGATGAGGCTCTCATACTCCGCCGCGCCGCGGAGGCCGCCGATCAGGCCGTTGATCTGTCCGCTTCGCAGCAATGGGTACAATCCCGGCGCCATCACTCCCGTGCAGCCACCACCCATTTCGAACTTATATTTGTCCTTCCCAAAGACATACCACTCTTCAACCCCGGGACGGCCGGCGCCCAAGCTGACCATGTAGCCGACATCCTTCAAGCTGCGCACGCCGTCAAGAACCGGCAAATCCTTCGTGGGCTTGCCGCTATAGTCGCTGGGAAATGCTGAATAGAGGTCCTGCCCCATATTGATGATCACGGCTTGCCCGCCCGGACTCCATCCCAGAAACGCATAATCCTTCCCGTATTCTCTCCCCATCTCTTTGGCAACCTGCGTGACTAACTGATCCGCCATGCCTGTCCCGGTCACCCAGAGAGTCATCGTGACCACCCGAAGATTCTTCTTGAAAGCGTGACGCAGCAGCGCCACCGCTTGCGGATAGAGCTCGGGTTTGGAGGCGGGATCGAAATCGATCGACAGCAGAAAGACGGAATGTTCCGGCAACGACTCGATATGCTCATACACGCCACGGACTTCCGACGAAATCCTGATCGGCAAACCGACGGGATAGAGCAACGGCAACAGGGTGCAGAGACCGATCACCAAGAAAATGATCCGCCGATCGATCTTGAGCATGCGCTCTGAAAAACTCATGCCTTCTCCTGTTCCCCCTCACCCATCAACTGCGGGTGGCGCCGAGCGGGAGCCCGGTCGCGCGCAGTGGAAGGGTCCCACACTTCCTACTCCTTCCCTCCGCCAAGATACGACCGCTCCACGCCAAAGATAATCTTGAATGACAACGCAATAGCCCCGAGACTGACGCCGATCAGAATGGCCCGGCGTACGGAGGCATTGAGCACATTCAAAATCCACGAGGAAACGTCGCCGCTCAAGGGAATCAGATACTCACCCAGCGGCACACGTCCCATCATCACGATCACTGCCGCGACCAACAATACCGCCGCTTCCCGACTCCTGGCCCTGAACGAGCGATAGGCGGCCGATGCGATGAAGAAGGCCAGGATGGCAAACATCGTCCCTTGCAGCGGCACCATCATATAGTTGTAGACCCAGCCGAATGCCGTCATGGCCCCATCGAGGCTTTCTTTGCCATTGGCCCACAGGCCGGCCGCGATAGTCCCGAGCATGGCGGCATACAGCACGAAGCTATAGCCCCATCCGGCTTCCTTGCGCCCGATCTTGACCGCATGTTGATGGAACAGGCTGGTCACACCGAGGATCAACGCGAATCCTCCGATGATCTGCAGCCATTTCGTTGCGGATGTGAGCATCTGCTCCGAGGCCGGATGCGGCACATAGTACTGCGCCGCAAACAGGAGACCCGTAACCATCGTGATGAGGAGAGGTAGTTGCCGACGGAGAAAGATCATTTCAGGTCCCTAAAGAGATCGAGGACAATCTGCGGCCATTGCGCGCCGGTGACGACTCCGACCGTCGCCAATACCGTTCCGACGGCAATCGCGCTGAGGACGACCGCTTTTCCGATATCCTGTCCTCGCAGCGTGCCGACTTGAACCGGCTCCCTGGACAGATACGCGCTCGCGGCGTACAGCTCTTCGCCGATCAACGTGTAATCACAGGTGGTCACGAAGAACGGGAGTTGGTGGTCCGCGTCCGTTCCGGCGATTTGGATGGCGCCGGTGCTCGCGCCGGTTTCGGTGAGCAACAGCGACTCGGCAAAGTAATGACCCATGAAGAAGTTGGCGGCGGGCTTCTTTCGCAGCATGATCCCGTCGACCGCCGCCGTATAGCTGAACTGATCGGGCGTGATGAAAAAGTTCGCGTCCTCCTTGAAAAGATCGGGTTTGCCCGCCTCCAAATAGGCCTGTTTGGTGATTTCCTGGCAGACCGCCATCGTAATCGGCTCACGATGAGGCACCAACAATTCCGTTTCATAGAGCGCAGCCCGCTTCGCAACCTTCCCGAGAATGACCGCAGCGGCAATCGTCGAAGGGTCATGTAAGTCATGCGCGCCGGTCATATAGAGAATCGGCTTGCCCAACTCGGTTGCGCGCCCGATCGCTTCATCCACCGCGTCGAGCCCCGGAATACGACGCAAGAAGATCTCGTTCCGCTTTGCATAGCTGATCGTATAAAACACCAGCCCACAGAATGAGACGGCGATGATGAGATTATTCAGTTGATTCCAGTTGAACCAGTCCGGCGAAGGCGTCGCCACCGACACCGGGCTGAAAACTCGCTGATCGCCTCGGACAGCAGCCAATGCGACGGCATAGGCCGTGCCATCCGTCACGTCGATATTCTTTGCACTCTTGATGACGGCCTGGTGCCAGGTCTTCTCGGCCTTCCTTGTCCACCAAGCGGTTTTTGTGTCTTTGACGTATTTCGTATTGGCGGGGAACTCCGCGACGATCGTGAATGTCGCCGGATCGGCAGCAGGTGCTTTTGCAAGCAAGACCTGATAGCGGAGGTCCGGACTATCTCCCGGCGTAGGAGCCCACTGAACGGTAAGGCTTCCTCCTCCGTCGTTCGGCGTGTCGAATACTTGAATGTCTTGAGGAGCACTGATAGCTGTCTCAGCCGAGGTGCACGGTGGTTGCAAACTCGACACACAGAAAATCAGGATCAGCAAAGGCCATGCGAAACGGCCCCAACCGCCTTCCACGAGATCCACTTCACGCCTCACGCTTCACGCCCCCTCGATCACCTCGATATTCGTCCGCGGAATCACGACACGCGTTCCATCGGCAAACTTCACTTCCAATACCCGCACCTCGCTCTCGGTAGGAATCTTGGTGAGATCGGAGGGAAGAGCCGACACTTCTCCGATTCGGCCAAAGAGGGGATCGCGGATGATGCGGACCGGATCGCCAAGGCGAATCCCGTCTCGCCGGGCAATAACCTCCATCCCAACCTTATCTTCTACTTGTGGAATAATAATTTCAGGACGGATGACGCCGGCTCTGATCTGTGTGGCCCCTGAGATGGACGCCTTCCGGCCGACATGGGCGGAAAGCAACTTGAAGGTCTTGGCCGCCATCGGAATCGTCCCGAACCCCTCCGTCAGGATCAGCGTAAATCCCACCTGTTCCGTCCCCGTGATGGCGACGCCGAGATCATATCCCAATAGGGCACGCAGATCCTCGTCATGAATACCGCCCACGACCAACCCGGCGACACCGACGGCCTTGGCCTGCTTCATGGCTTCGGCGGAAAGGAACGAACCTCCCACGACCACTTTGCCTTTCATACTCGCATTGAAATGTTCCGGCGACAGTGGTTCGTCCGGAGCTTTCACCCCCAGAACGATGTCACCGAACGTCTCTCCACCAATACCGAAAATCCCTTGCACCAATCCGCAGGTGGCTTCCACCACGACGCTCTGCTGCGGAACCGTCTCCGAGATGATCCCGTCCACATAGGCCAGCAGTTGTAAGACTCTGGGCGGTTCCCGCAGGAGCACTTGGCCTGTGATGGTCGACACAGACTCGACCGTGCCTGCAACCGGCGATCGGATCTCCGTCTTGAACCATTTGATCAGGGGCTTGTTCTCGGCAAGGATCTCGTCTTTCTCAACGGCATCGCCTTCCTTCTTGATCAAATAGTCCTTGATCTCACCCGGAGCAATGCTGAGTTGATTGGCAAGATTGACCGGGAAGACTTTTC
The DNA here is from genome assembly GCA_024760545.1 of Nitrospira sp. NCBI lineage: Bacteria > Pseudomonadati > Nitrospirota > Nitrospiria > Nitrospirales > Nitrospiraceae > Nitrospira > Nitrospira sp. Next base: position 137,593 of record CP060501.1, on the reverse strand, counting down.
CCGGCAACTCTGCTTTGGCGACAATCTGATCGGACCGGACTCGGTCACCGACGTTGACCAATACCGTGCCCGGCAAGGGCAACATGCGCCGCCGATGGATAACCGTACGATCCGTAACAGTGAGGCCGGGTGTATAACTGTGAGCCATTTGCCTATGGTCCTAAACCGGATAGAGATCGACTGCCTTGAACCATTTCGTCAGTGACGCGACTCGGACTTGATGGTCAGCCGGAAATCTGAGCGGTCGCCCACGGCCATCGAGCAAGAGTCCGACCACACCGCCATGAACCTCTCTCGTGAGAGCAGTACCGACTCCCGCGCCCATGTTGACGCCTTTCGCAGGCTGAATCTTGATGGTTGCCTGTTTGCCGGAATCTAAGGGATAGAGCCGCAGATCGCCGAATTTGAGTTGATCGTTGATGGTCTTTCCATCAGGCAACGTGATCTGATAGTCAGCACAGAGATCCCCGTCCTTCCCCTGTCCGATCGGCGCCACGCAGGTACCCAAATAGATCATGCAATCTCGAACGAACACATCGGTCGCCGCCTTCTGATTGATCGTGGACAGCACCCCGAGATGCGGCATCATGAAGATGCTGTCGACCGACAACCTCGTGCAGCCCATGGGCTCGTAGGCATCGACCATCATTAGCATCGATTGTATGCGCCGCGGCGCATGAGACAGGATGCCGCCGCTCCCGACGATCAAATCCAGTTTCAACATATCGATCAAAGATTTACCGGAGGCCTCCTGCTCGAACACATCGGAGATCGTCCGCTCCTGTTGCACGCCCTTCAAGCCCGTTGCCAGCGACTTATGATGAATCAGCGCCAACCGCAGGGCCTCGCGCGCGATCGCCTGCTCGATTTGCAGCTCGTCGAGTGTTTGGGGAATGGTGGTGGGCCGGATCATCTTGTTCTTGATGCGGTTACGGAGCGTCTGCTCATCGATCGTGAACGGCACCCATCGCATAATGTTCGCCAGACCCGCTTCGGCGAGGACATTGGACACACTGTAGGACATGCCGAGATTGGCGCTGACCGTCCGGTTGAACACGCCGTCGAACACGGAAAAGACGTCGGTCGTCGCACCGCCGATATCCACCCCGATCAGATTCAGATGTTCCCGCTGGGCGATCGTCTCCATGATGAGCCCGACTGCAGCCGGCGTCGGCATGATCGGAGCGCCGGCCATCTCGATGAGCTTCTTATAGCCCGGCGCCTGTTGCATGACGTGCTCGAGAAACAAGTCGTGAATCTTGTTCCGCGCCGGTGCCAGGTTCTCTCGTTCCAGGACCGGCCGGATATTGTCTGTGACGACCAGTGCCGATTTGTCTTCCAGAATCTTTTTGACTTGCGGTTGGGCTTCCTTGTTGCCCGCATAGATCAGCGGCAACTTGTACGTCACGCCGAATCGTGGCCGTGGTTCAGCAGCCGCGATATATTCGGCCATCTCCACCACGTGCGTCACGGCTCCACCATCGGTCCCTCCCGACATCAAAATCATGTCCGGTCTCATGGAACGGATGCGCTCGATCTTTTCGTGGGGCAATCGGCCGTCGTTGGAGGCCAACACATCGATCACAATCGCACCGGCCCCCAGTGCGGCACGCTGCGCGCTTTCGCCGGTCATGTTCTGCACGACACCCGTCACCATCATCTGCAACCCGCCGCCGGCACTGCTGGTCGAGATATAAATGTCGACACCCGTCTTGTCATCACGACAGGGCGTGATGATCTGATCGCCGTCCAAAATTTTCCGGCCTGAGAGTTCCTCGATTTCAGCGATGGCATTCAACACGCCGCGCGTGACGTCTTCGAACGGAGCTTCCACGGTCGTCGGGGCTTCGCCGCGATACGTCTGCCGATATTGGTCACCGACTTTTTCGATGAGAATGGCTTTGGTCGTGGTGCTGCCGCAATCGGTCGCTACGATCACATTGAGAGGGCGATCGATCTTTGGAGGGCTGGATGCGGAAGACGTCATTGAGCCGTTGCTCCCTTTGGAGCAGACTTGGCTTCAATGATGGAGATAAGACGAGTCACCGTGTCACGGCGTTCGAGCAATCGCGCGACCTGCTCGACTTCTTTCGTGTTGAAGGCACAATCGAGGATCGGTGTCAGGAAATGCAGCGCCTGACTGCCCAGAAAATTCATCGGCCCCATGGACTCCAAGAACATCGTCGCAGGAGCCGCCATTCCCCGCTTGACAATCACCTCCGCAATCCGCTCCATCAACTGCACGTCTTCGATAGAGAGGGGCTGATTCTCAGGAGGAACGGCAAACGCATGGCGAAGCCCGGCGCGCAGTTGAGCCATCTTTCCCGCCAGATTGTCATTGAAGCGAGATCGCATAAGTGCAGGCCGGACAAGGCAAACCTCGAACGGATCGCATTATATGAAGGGGGTAGAAGAGAGTCAATTCAATGAGGCTAATTGGAAGACTCAAGATTGGTCTCAATAAGTCTCTTTTGATAACGTACCTCGTGAAACTTGTTGTAGCTAACAGCCACGCCGTGCTCATTCCATACCGCATGGAGGCCACGTCTATTGCGCATGCTGGCGAGAATGTCATCGAGCGAAGGATAAATCGGATGGCCATCTCGGGTGGTATAACACGCTGCTGTAGCCAACAAGCGGCAGTTGGTTTAGACTCATGGGCGTGCGCCTCAGCAACAGGTCGTAATGCGTAGCACCAGAAACTACATTTTATTATGAAGTTTGAGTGGGATCCGCGCAAAGCTGAAATTAATCTTCGTAAACATGGAATATCGTTCGATGAAGCGGCTTCGGTATTTCTGGACCGTCTAGCACTTTCCGGCCCTGACCCAGATCACTCTATCAGCGAACTGCGGTATATTACCTTTGGGATGTCCCGCTTGAGCCGACTACTGGTCGTTTCGCATACGTATCGGCCCGACGCAATTCGAATCATCAATGCCCGTCGCATGACACGCAGCGAAAGGAAATTATATGAAGAGGGATAAAGACGAAATGCGTTCAGAATACAAACGGTCGGACTTTACAAAACTGGAAAGAGGGAAATTTTATTCGGCAGTAGCCGCAGGAACTTCAGTCGCCCTGTTGGAACCAGCTATTGCCAAAGCCTTTCCCACTTCAAAAGCAGTCAATGAAGCACTTGCGGGATTACTCGTACTGACTGAAAAAACAACACGCATAACCCGGCGCTCAACTCGAACGCGCAGAAAGTCGGCTCGCACCGATTAGCGGTATGATGCTAATTCTCCCGCCCGCAATAGCACCCTCATGAGAACTACACGGCTTAATCCTTACGTATGCGTATTCGGCCTCACCTGGGACGACTGCGAACACCTTCTCGCCCAGCTCGGTTATTCCGCACAAGTCAGTATTGTCGCCCGGTAGTTTCGCCTGAAACCCTTCGGCGGCTGGCAAGATAACGACTTTACCCGGAGGTGGGGACTACTTCGGCTGAGGCGCAAAGTTTACATCCCGTTGGTACTGCTCGTAAGAAACAGACGCGTTGGACAAGCATCGGTTTCGTGCTTGTATGTCATCAATCCTAAAGCACTGGTTCTCCTGCCAAGCTTGACCGGTCTTATAAAGTTCTTTCGACGAGCAACCGGCCAGTGTTGCCATGCTCAGCGCGAAAAGCCAGACGACGATTGTTTGGTTCATTTATGTTCCAACCTTGCTTCAGGAAAGTTACCGATCGATACGAAAGACCACAAACGAGCCGCAGTATATGAACGGTAGACAAATAGAGTCAATTTAAGGTGCTTTCATCCCCTTAAAAGGGCGGGCCGATTGAATCCAGAATTGCGCGCTCTATTTTCCTTTCTCTCAAAAGGAAGAGGGAGCGGCCAGGTTGTCGTTCACTGCGCGCATCGAGGGACCACTGTTTCATCGTGGGGCCTCGGCGAGCACAAGACCAGTTTGACTGCTCTCTATTCCGGTTTCCTTTGCCCCATCTTACTCTCAGTGCCATTCCATAGCCGTTCAATATTCCCCTTGTGTTTGATCACGATGAGCCCGGTCACGAGCACAGAAAACGATATGAAGGCGGTCGTTGGTCGGAGCAACGCGGCGATGATGGGAAAGAGTCCGAATGCAGTGAGTGCGCCGCCGGAGGAATAGCGCCACAGAGCTACGGCTCCAATCCACGCCAGGAGCAGCAACAACCCGATCCATGGCGCGACACCGAGGACGGAACCAAGCGCGGTCGCCACCCCCTTCCCACCTTTGAATCCAAGAAACGGGGAAAACAAGTGTCCGAGAAACGGCGCAAGCGCGACCGTCAAGATGGCCCATTCATCCTGAAGCAATTGCGTCGCTGCGAAACCCATCACCCACCCCTTGCCCATATCACCGAGCAAGGTCAGGATACCGGGCTTCTTGCCTGACACCCGCAGCACGTTCGTAAATCCGACATTCTTACTGCCGACCGTACGCGGATCCGGCAGACCCATCGCTTTGGAGATGACGACCCCAAACGGGACTGCTCCCAACAGATATCCGAAGATGGCGAGCCCTATGGTCAGCCCTGTGTGGTCCATCCAATCTCTCGGCGTTACCGCCTTCTCTCTAAGAACGGGCGCAAGCGTCGGCCTATCACTGAAACTTCTCCGGATGCGCGAAGAACTCCAGTATGACTTGATTCAGATTCGGCCAATCGCGATGACTGCCGGTTCCTTCGCAGTAGAGCGTCGCGCCTCCTTGAGCACAGTGTTGATATGCGCGACATCCACCCTCGACGGCTTTTGTCTGGTTCAGATCGCAGCGATTGCAGCCCGCCCACCAGGCTGACGTTTGCGCTCCCCAACCGGGAAACAAAGTATCGTTCCTGCTGTGCATAATCATGACCGGAATGGGATCTCGGCACTGAAATGATTCGAGATCTTTTCCGGTCCAACCTGCGGCGCTCGGCGCAATCGCAGCAGGAATCTTTTTTGTCTTATCGAGCACGGCGAGCGCCAGTGAAGCGGTGCCGCCATCAGAATGGCCGGTCATAAACACCCTCTTCTCGTCGATACACCACTCCTTTGCCACGGAGCCGGGGATCGTCCCGGCTTGTTCAATCGCCGGAAAATTCAACTGCCGGTGATCCGCATAGACCACGATAAAGCCGGCGCGAGTGGCTGCAGTCGTGAGGCCTGTAAGCCGCTCAGTCGCCCAACGACTCTGCCCGGCGGGAGCGTAGACCATGAGGAGCGGATGCGCAAAGGTCGCGTCATAGTTGGAGGGTGTCCGCACCATATACCGAATCCCATCAGCCGAGACTTTCCCATCGGTCGCCCCAACGAGACCAACTCGGGCTCCCGCTTCACATCGGGGCGCCGCCAGAGCGCTCGAATAGGCATAGGCTTCTAATTGAGGAGGCGTTTTGTTCTCTGTACAGGCTGTGATGAGGAAGAAGAGACAGGTACAGACACCGATCTGTTGTGCGAGTGGCGCTCTCCGAACGGCCCGGCATTTCAAACCCATGTCAGGCCCGTCCCGGTGACAGTCAATCCGACGAGAACTGATGGAGGAATCAAATCTAACGCATTACAGGATGTTCAAACGAGACATCCAGCAAGGCCGCAGCGAGTGAAGGGCCGAGGCATAGGCTTTCTCACCCACCCGCCCCGAGCAGCCGGAGCCGCTCACTCCCGTCGGGGTATGTTGAGGGTCTAAACGATGCGAGAACGAAGCTGGGGTCTAGTTTCAACATCCTGACTACAGTCCTTTGGCGACGACCTGCTTCCAGAAACTCCAAACATACTGGCCGCCGGAGATATAGCCGAGCACCAGCGAGAGGTACAAGGTGACGGTGCCGGCCAAATGCATATTACCGAGTTCAGCCAACCCTGTTCCTTCCAGGATCAGCAGGATGATCGCCACCACTTGCAGGGCCATCTTGTATTTACCGGTCGTCTCCGCGGCGATGATCATCCCTTCTCCGGCCGCAATGGCGCGGATTCCCGTGACCGCGACTTCCCGCGCGATGATCAACAACACCACCAACGCGCTGACCCGGTCCACGTTCATGAGGAGGATCAGGGCCGACAACACCAGGAGCTTGTCAGCGATGGGATCGAGCAGCTTGCCGAGCTTCGTGACCTGGCCGGTTCGTCTGGCGATAAAACCATCCAGCCAATCGGTCACCGCCGCAACGGTAAAGATAATGGCCGCCGCCAGCGACTGATCGGGCGTAGGATTGACGAAGAAAATGATGAAGGCCGGGATCAAGAGAATGCGGACGAGGGTCAGCAGATTGGGCAGATTGAGCGACTCCGCCCCGATGTCTCGCCACACTTCCAGAACACGGTTCATAGCTTATACTATCCCGTTCTTCAGTAAATCATGCAAATGAATCACACCACGGATAGTTCGACCATCTTCCGTCACCACCAGCGTCGTAATCGAAAAGCGTTCCATCATCTCGACGGCTTTGGCCGCCAGTTCATCGGGTCCGATGGCTTTGGGGTCCTGCGTGGCCAACTCTCTCGCCGTCGTGTTCACCAAATCGGTCCCACGTTGGATGAACCGCCGCAGGTCGCCATCCGTAATCACGCCGACCAGCGCTCCCTCCTGATCAACCACTGTCGTCATGCCGAGCTTTTTCGCCGTCATTTCCAGCATGGCCGCCATGCCACCGACCGAGGCTTGAACCATCGGAACCTCCGATTCGGTATGCATGAGGTCTTTCACCTTCACCAACAACCGCCGTCCCAATGTGCCGCCGGGATGGAACCGCGCAAAGTCTTCTTCCTTGAATTCGCGTTTCTGCAGCAGCGCAATCGCCAACGCGTCGCCCAAGGCCAGCGTGGCCGTCGTGCTAGCAGTCGGGGCCAATCCCATGGGACATGCCTCTTCTTGCACCGAGACATCGAGCGCAACATCGGCATTTTTCGCCAACGTCGAATTCATCCGGCCGGTGAGCGCGATCACCGGAATGCCCAGACGTTTCACATAGGGAAGCAATTGAAGCAATTCTTGCGTCTCGCCGCTGTTGGAAATCGCGACCAGCGCATCCCGTCTGGCCAACATGCCGAGATCGCCGTGCACCCCTTCGGCGGGATGCAGAAAGAACGACGAAGTGCCGGTGCTGGCGAGCGTCGCGGCAATTTTCTGTCCGATGAGGCCCGACTTCCCCATACCAGACACCACAACCTTCCCCTTGCACTGAACGAGCACATCCACCGCTTTGGCAAACTTGGCGTCCAGCCGATCAATCAGCGACTGGACGGCCCGAGCTTCGATTTCCAGCACGCGCCGGCCGTCAGCAAGACTGCCGAGCATCTTCTCGGTCTTCGATATTCGATTGGCTGATTTCACGTTTTTGGCTTTGCCGCGTCGCATATACGCAGGACCCGCTCCAACAAGGACTTCAATTGATGCAACGGTACCATATTCGGCCCGTCCGACAGAGCTGCATCCGGATCTGGATGGACTTCCATGAAGAATCCGTCCACACCCGCTCCGGCCGCCGCACAGGCCAATGGCTCGACAAATTCACGCTGGCCGCTGGACTTCGTCCCTCCTCCGCCCGGCAGCTGCACACTGTGAGTCGCATCGAAGACCACAGGATACCCGAAGCTCCTCAGGATAGGGAAGGACCGCATATCCACGACGAGATTGTTGTAGCCGAACGATGAGCCGCGTTCCGTCAGCACGATCCGCCGGTTGCCGCACTCCTCTATTTTCTTGACGGCATTGCCCATCTCGGTTGGCGAGAGAAACTGGCCCTTTTTCACGTTCACGACCGCTCCGGTCTTGGCGGCGGCGATCAGCAAATCCGTCTGCCGACAGAGAAAGGCCGGAATTTGCAGCACATCCACAACCTTCCCGGCTTCCGTCGCCTGTTCTTCCGTGTGGACGTCGGTCAGAACCGGAAGCGTGAATTGGTCCTTCACTTTCTTGAGTATCGCCAGGCCCTTTTCGATGCCGGGCCCGCGAAACGACGTGATGGATGTCCGGTTGGCCTTATCGAATGACGACTTGAAGATGTATGGAATTCCCAACGACTTGGTGATCTCTGCAACACGGCCCGCCGTGTCCATGACCAGCTGCTCATTCTCGATCACGCAGGGGCCGGCAATGAGAAACGGCTGCTGCCCTTGACCGACTTTGAACGGGCCGATATCAACGAGGTGTGTCATGGCCTACAATCAATGCCCGAGTTTCTTGCGCACCGCCGCCCCCACAAAGCCACTAAATAGGGGATGCGGGCGGTGCGGACGGGAACTGTATTCAGGATGAAATTGAGTACCCAAAAACCAGGGATGATTCTTCAACTCGATGATTTCAACCAGCCGGCCGTCAGGAGACACTCCGCTCAAGACCAGCCCCTTTGCGGTCAGCTGTTCGCGATAGGCGTTGTTGAATTCATAGCGATGGCGGTGGCGTTCACGGACCTCGCTCACACCGTACATTTTCTGGGCCAGCGTCCCCTCGCCGAGCTTGCAGACATACGATCCCAGTCGCATCGTTCCGCCCTTGTTGCTGACGGCATGCTGATCGGGCATCAAATGAATCACCGGGTGTGGTGACTGTTCGTCAAACTCGGCGCTGTTGGCGCCGGCCAGTCCGGCTACATTGCGGGCGAATTCGATGACGGCACACTGCATGCCCAGACACAGACCCAGGAACGGCACCTGACGTTCCCGCGCATACTTGATGGTTGTCACTTTCCCCTCGATCCCTCTCGTTCCGAACCCCCCGGGAATCAGGATACCGTCCGCCTCCCGCAAGATACGCTCCGTACCCAGCCGTTCGACATCCTCCGACTCGATCCAATTGATATTGACCTTGGTTTCATGGTCGATGCCGCCGTGAACCAGCGCTTCTCCCAGGCTTTTGTAGCACTCTTTCAGCCCTACATACTTTCCCACCAGTGCGATGGAAATCTCGTGCTTCGGGCGCTTGATCTTCTGCACCATCGCATCCCACTCGCGAAGATTCGGTTGGCCGGTCTCCAAGTGGAGTTGACGGACGATCAGTTCATCCAATCCCTCTTTTCGGAAGACGATCGGCACTTCATAGATCGTATCGACGTCTTTGGCGGTGATGACGGCATCCTTGTCCACGTTACAAAACATGGCGATCTTGCCCTTGAGTTCCGGGGGAATGTACCGGTCGGTCCGGCATAAGAGAATGTTGGGCTGAATACCGATTTCACGGAGCTTGTTGACGGAATGCTGCGTCGGCTTAGTCTTCAGTTCACCGGCCGTGCCGATGTAGGGCACCAAGGTCAGGTGGACGTACAAGACGTTATCGCGCCCGACATCATACGGCATCTGCCTGATGGCCTCGAGAAACGGCAAGCTCTCGATGTCGCCCACCGTGCCGCCGATCTCGACGATCGTAACATCGATGCCTTTGGAAATGCGCATGATCGCCTGCTTGATCTCATCCGTCACATGCGGCACGACTTGTACGGTTCCGCCGAGATAGTCTCCGCGGCGCTCTTTGGTGATGACCGAGTGATAAATCCTGCCGGTTGTGTAATTGCTTTCCTTGGTCAGCGACAGGGTCGTGAACCGTTCGTAATGTCCGAGGTCGAGATCGGTCTCGGCTCCGTCGTCGGTGACAAAGACTTCCCCGTGTTGATAGGGGTTCATCGTCCCCGGATCGACATTGATGTACGGGTCCAACTTGAGAAACGTGATCTTCAAACCTCGACTTTCGAGAAGATTCCCGATGGACGCGGAAGCCAGGCCCTTCCCAAGTGATGAGACCACTCCTCCGGTCACGAAAATAAACTTGTTCATGGTTGACCTCTCTTGGTCCTCGAACCGCTCTGTGTCAGCCCGGCCGCTGGGATACCACCCCTTGGCTCTTCAACTCACGCTTGAGCGCATCGAATTGCTGGAGCCGGTCCGCAACGTCAGGCACATCCTCCCGCCGATCCACCCGCAGTGATGCGTGTTGGGTTTCCCACACCCGGATAGGAATGCCATAATCCAGCGCGCGAAGTTGCTCAAGCTTTTCGGCGTCCTCCAAACGACTCGTCGGCAAGGCGGCCAGTCGGAGCAATGTTTCCTTCGCATAGATGTACAGTCCCAGATGGATATAATGAAGTCCTCCGATGACCCGCCTCTCCGCTTCATCACGAACGAACGGGATCGGAGCCCGCGAAAAATACAGGGCATTCCCTCGGGCATCTGTCACCACTTTGACCACACCGGGGTTGAGAAGATCCTCTGTCGGGTCCATCACTCGTTTTAACGTACCCACGCCGGCACCGCTGTCGATAAACGGCTCGATCAAATCCGTCAACAGTTCTGAGTTCAACGGGATCTCGTCACCCTGTAAGTTCAAGAAGTAGTCCCCGGCAAATATGCGCGCGACGGCCGCAACTCGGTCCGTCCCCGTCCGACATTCACTGGTGACAAGGATCGCACGCCCTCCAAACCGTTCAACGGCTTGCTTGATACGCTCGTCGTCGGTTGCGACCAACACATCCGAAACAGCGCGGCACGTGACCGCCCGTTCATAGACATGCTGAATCATCGGCTTGCCGTTCAACTCGACGAGCGGCTTGCCTGGAAACCGGGACGAGCCGTACCGAGCTGGAATCACCACCGTGACCGACCGTGACGCTCTATTCATCCCCAAACGCCTCAGACAACTGTTTTGGTGAGATGGTCGCGGTCCCGACCATTCCTACGACGATTCCGGCCGCGTAGTTCGCCATGATCGCTCCGGTCTTGATGCTTGCTCCGGCCGAAAGCGCCATCGCCAGGGTTCCGATGACCGTATCTCCCGCTCCGGTGACGTCATAGACCTGCCTGGCTTTGGTGGGCAAATGCCACGATGCCCCGTCCCCTTCGTACAAACTCATGCCTTTTTCGCCGCGCGTAATCAGGACCGACTGACAGCCGAGACGCTGCCGAATCATCGCTCCCGCTTCGTTGATCGTTTGATTGTCATCCCCGTGCATTCCCGACGCCTGAGTCGCCTCGAGGTGGTTGGGAGTAATGACGGTGACTCCTTTATAGTAGTTAAAATGCTCGACCTTCGGATCAACGATGACGGGAACTCTGCGCAATGACGCGAGACGGGTGAGATCGGACATCAAGGCCGAGGAGATGACTCCTTTGGCATAGTCGGACACGACGATACAGGACAACTCTCGAAGTTTCGATTCCACATGCCGGATTATCTTTCGGCGAAGGGTCGCTTTCAACTCGGTTCGACCCTCAATGTCATACCGCACGATCTGCTGGTTATGCGCAATCACACGACTTTTCCTGGTGGTGGGACGTTCACGATCGATCACAACGCCACCAAGTCCCCCCCGTGTGTGTCGGAGCTCTTTGAGCAATGATTTCCCGCTTTCATCCGCCCCGATCACGCCGCAGAGATGCGCCTTTCCACCCAAAGCCAGAATATTGCTGTAGACGTTGGCCGCCCCGCCCAGCCGGAGGGATTCTGAATCGACATGGACGACCGGGACCGGCGCTTCCGGAGAGATCCGGCTCACCCGCCCCATCACATAGTGATCGAGGATGAGATCGCCGACGACGAGCACCGATGCTTGTGGAAATCGTTGAAGATACTGTCGGAGCGCTTTGGGCGACGAACCTTCCTTCCCGTTGGATTCTTCCCTTGGGAAAGAGGTGCCGCTGCTCTTCTTCACTGAATGGCCTTGGCGAATCGTTCCCACCGGACCCACTCCGTCCAATTTCCCTGACCGTTCCAGGACCAATAGATACGGAACGCCTTCCCTCGAATCTTTTCTTCACGCACATATCCCCAGAACCGACTGTCCAGACTTTGGTCGCGATTGTCGCCCATCACGAAATAGGATCCTTCGGGGACCGAGACCGGCCCAAAATTATCACGGGGGTTGATGGTGCTGTCGATGATGCCGGGGTCGATTCGTTGTGTAAAGGCCTTGTCGTCGAGCGGCTGGCCATTGACGAGCACGACTTTGTTCCGAAGCTGCACGGTATCGCCCGGCAGCCCCACGATGCGTTTGATGAAATCTTTTTCTTCGTCTTCGGGGAAACGGAATACGACGATATCCCCGCGTTGCGGCTTGCCGAACGTGATGACCGTCTGAGAGGTATAACAATTGACCGGAGGAAAATTCCATTGCAGCTTGCAGTCCGTCGGCCACTGAAGCCCATACGAGAGCTTGCTCACTAAGATGTGATCGCCGATCAGCAAGGTCGGAATCATCGATCCCGAGGGAATCTTGAATGCCTGTACCACGAACACGCGGATCGCGAATGCCAGCAGCATGGCCACGACGATGGCTTCCGCATACTCGCGGACGATGGACTTACGCTCCGCTCGGCTCGCGTTGTCCTCGAGCTTGGTTCCGGAAAGCGAGGCCTGCTCTCCGGCACGCGGAGAACCGGGCAACTTCTCAGCATTCCTCTGATTCTGTTCGAGGCTCATTCGTCTCCGACTCTCAAGATGGCCAAGAAGGCTTCCTGCGGAACCTCGACACTGCCGACCGCTTTCATACGCTTCTTCCCTTCCTTCTGCTTTTCGAGCAACTTTCGCTTGCGCGTAATGTCGCCGCCGTAGCACTTCGCCGTCACGTTCTTTTTCATCGCCCCAATCGTTTCGCGCGCAACAATCTTGTTGCCGATCGCCGCTTGTATTGCGATTTCAAACATCTGACGCGGGATCAGCTCCTTCATCTTTTCCGCAAGTTGACGCCCTCGCTGATACGAGCGCTCCTTGTGCGTGATGAAGGACAGAGCATCGACAGCCTCGCCATTCAACAAGATATCGAGCTTGACGAGTTCGGACTCGCGATACCCGATCAGTTCATAGTCGAGCGAGGCATAGCCCTGCGTGCGCGACTTGAGCTTATCGTAGAAGTCGAGAATCACTTCATTGAGCGGCAGCTCGTAGCTGATTACGACCCGCGTCGGATCGAGAAAGTGGATGTCCCGCTGAATGCCACGTCGCTCTTGGCACAGTTGGAGAATTGCGCCCATATACCGTTCGGGCGTGATCACCGTCGCCAGAATGAACGGCTCTTCAAATGTAGTGATGTTGTTTGGAGGGGGCAATTCAGATGGATTGTCAATCTCCAGCTTATCGCCCTTTGTCGTGGTCACATGATAGACCACGGTAGGAGCCGTGGTAATGAGCGTCAGGCCGTACTCCCGCTCCAATCGCTCCTGGATGATTTCCATGTGCAGCAAGCCTAGGAACCCGCAGCGAAACCCGAAGCCGAGCGCCAGCGAGGTTTCAGGCTCGTAGACGAACGAGGAGTCGTTCAATCGCAGTTTAACGAGCGCATCACGCAAATCCTCGTACTTTGCGGTGTCCGTTGAGTAGAGGCCGCAAAACACCAACGGCTTGACTTCTTTGTAACCGGGAAACGGAGCGGCGGTGGGAGTGACGGCATCCGTCAACGTATCGCCGATTTTGACATCGGCCACTTCTCTCATGTTGGCACACAAGTATCCGACCTCGCCCGTCATCAGCTCGGACTTTTTCGTGCGTTTGGGAGTAAACTGGCCGACTTCCATCACCTCAAACGTCCGGTCATTCGACATCACCTTGATCTTCATTCCCGGCCGGATCGACCCGTCCACGAGTCTAATCAAGACGATCACACCCTGGTAATTGTCGAACCAGGAGTCGAAGATGAGCGCTTTGAAGGGGGCCTGCGGATCACCGGAGGGAGGAGGAACGCGCGCAATGATCGCCTCCAAAACGGCCGGTACACCCTTCCCTTCCTTTGCACTGATGGGAAGGGCATCGGCAGCTTCGAGTTGCAACACCTCCGAGATGGAATGCTTCGTCCCCTCGACGTCCGCGCTTGCCAAATCGATTTTGTTGATGACCGGAATAATGGCGAGGTTGTTGGCCATCGCCAAATTCACATTGGCGATCGTCTGTGCCTGCACACCTTGAGTGGCATCCACCAGCAACAGCGCACCTTCGCAAGCCGCTAAGCTCCGGGAGACTTCATAGGTAAAGTCGACATGCCCCGGCGTATCGATCAAATGCAAGGCATACGTCATCCCATCCTCGGCCTTGTACCGGATCGCCACTGCGTGGGCCTTGATCGTAATGCCACGTTCCCGCTCGAGGTCCATGGCATCGAGGATCTGGTCTTTCGCCTCTCGAGCAGTGACTGCGCCAGTAGCTTCTAGGAACCGGTCAGCGAGGGTTGATTTGCCGTGATCGATATGAGCGATAATTGAAAAATTGCGTATAAGGCTTTGCAAATCCTAGCTCATTCGTGAAAATCGGTTTATTATAAATACTGCCTCCCAGGTTGTCAAAGTAATCGCCCGCCCTTATAATCACGCGCCACGCCCGACGAAGCTCTCGTCCATCATCCGTCACGCATCAACCGTGTTATGAACCAGACGATATCCTTTACTATCCACGAATGACCGTTGACGCCTGACGCCTTTCGATCTCCATGGCACGAAAACCCTCAACCCGGCAACTCGTCGAATGGGACCATCGATACGTCTGGCATCCGTTCACGCAAATGCAGGAATGGGAACAGGAAGCACCCCTCATCATCGAGCGCGGCAAGGGGTCCTATCTCATCGATACAGAGGGCAAGACATACCTCGATGGTACGTCGTCCATCTGGGTGAATCTGCACGGGCATCGACATCCGGTCCTTGACCGTGCCCTCAAGCAGCAACTCGACAACATCGCCCACTCGACGTTCCTCGGCCTCTCCAATCCCCCGGCCATCGAGCTGGCCCGCGAGTTGATCCGGATCGCGCCGAAAGGACTTACCCGCGTCTTCTATTCCGACAACGGTTCTACGGCGGTCGAGGTCGCGCTCAAGATGGCCGTTCAATACTGGCAGCAGGGACACCCTGATGCCGGCCCAAAGAACACCTTTCTTCATCTGAAACTGGCGTATCACGGAGATACGATCGGCGCCGTGAGCGTCGGGAACATCGAGGTCTTCCATTCGCGGTTCAAACCGTTGCTCTTTTCGACCTTAGAGGCGGAACCGCCCTATTGCTACCGTTGTCCCTTGAACCTCACCTATCCGTCGTGCCGCTTGGCCTGCGTTGACCCGATCGAGAGAATCCTCAAGACCCGCCACCGCGAGTTGGCCGGCTTCATCATCGAACCATTGATGCAAGCGGCGGCCGGCATGATTCCTCAGCCGCCCGGCTACCTGAAACGCATCCGCGAGCTCTGCACCAAATACGATGTCTTGTTGATTGCCGACGAGGTCGCGACGGGGTTCGGTCGCACCGGCAAGATGTTCGCGTGCGAGCACGAGGAAGTCACCCCGGATCTGATGGCGATCAGCAAGGGGCTTACCGGCGGATACATGCCGCTCGCCGCGACATTAACGACGGATACAATCTACCGAGCCTTTTTCGGAACCTACGCTGAGTTCAAGAGTTTCTTTCATGGACATAGTTTTACCGGCAATCCGCTGGGCTGTTCCGTGGCCCTCGCAAATCTCCAAGTCTTTCGCCAGGAAAAGACGCTCCTCAAATTGTCGCCCAAGATCAAAGCACTGGCGCTCTGGATGAAGCGACTGGCCGAGACGTCTCATGTCGGCGACATCCGTCAGCAAGGGTTCATGGTGGGAATCGAATTGGTCCGAGATAAGAAGACCAAAGAGCCGTATCCGTTGGATGCCAAAGTCGGTCACCGTGTCGCATCGATCGCCCGCTCGAAAGGACTCATCACCCGACCCATCGGAAACGTGCTCGTGCTCATGCCGCCACTATCAACGACCTCCGAGGATTTGAAGAAAATGGTAGAAATTCTGCAAGAATCCATAGACACTCTGCTCAGCGATGGAGCATCACTGTGACCTCCTCGGAAGTCGTGTGAACCAAAACCGGCCCCATGCAAACCTGTGATTTTCTCGTCATCGGTGGCGGAGTCATCGGCCTCAGCGTCGCCCGTGAACTCCGCAGACGCCGTCCTGACACCCGTGTGTTATTGATTGAAAAGGAGCCGGCGTGCGGTGCCCACGCCAGTGGGCGCAATAGCGGCGTACTTCACGCAGGCTTTTATTATTCCCCCGACAGCCTTAAAGCGAGGTTTACGCGTCTTGGAAACGAGCGGCTGACCGCCTACTGTGACGAGAAACGAATTGCGCTCAATAAGTGCGGGAAGCTCGTCGTCGCGAAGGATGCAGCCGACTTGCCTTCTCTCGACGAATTGCTCCGCCGCGGCCAAGCCAATGGGATTGAACTGCAAGCCATCACAGAAGCAGAGGCCAAGTCTATTGAACCTCGCGTCAAGACATACCAAAGAGCTCTGTTCTCACCCCGCACCTCGACGGTCAACCCGCTCCAGGTCATCGAAGCGATGCAGCAGGATGCGATCCGTGAAGGCATTCAGGTTCAGTGCGGCAGAGCCTATCGAGGGCGAGACGACAAACGAGTTCGTACCGACCATAACACCATTGAAGCCGGGTACGTCGTGAACGCCGCAGGTCTCTACGCTGATAAGATTGCCATGGACTATGGCTTCTCACAGAAGTATCGGATTCTGCCTTTCAAGGGACTTTATCTGTACTCTGACGAGCCGCCTGGCGCCATTCGCACCAATATTTACCCTGTTCCGGATCTCAGAAACCCGTTCCTGGGTGTCCACTTCACCATCACAGCCGACGGAAAGGCCAAAATTGGCCCAACGGCGATTCCGGCGCTGTGGCGCGAAAACTACGAAGGGTTCGGGAATTTCAACCTGGGTGAGCTGATCGAGGTTGCGAGCCGAGGGCTCGGTCTGATGACGGGAGCGGGATTTGACTACCGACGATTGGCGATTGAAGAAATCGCCAAATACTCGATGAGCAAAATGGTATCGCTTGCCTCGGTACTTGCGGAAGGAGTGGAGGAGCGGAACTATCGCAAATGGGGTCGTCCGGGAATCAGGGCCCAACTGCTCGACATCACCAAGAAAAAGCTTGAAATGGATTTCGTCTTGGAGGGAGACGACCGATCCATGCACGTGCTCAATGCCGTCTCTCCGGCCTTTACCTGTTCACTCCCCTTTGCAAGCTATGTCTGCGATCACATCGACCGGGCGGTCAGCTGACCTGCGTCAACAGAGCCGTATCTCTTCGCCCACGCCCACTTGCAGATAACGGGCCGCGTTATCTTCCTGCAGAAAGATTTCCAGGTTGCCGCTGCTGTTGATCAGGGCGGATGGACTCTCGTAGTCCCCTTGACTGTAACTTCCCACCAATTCGCCGATGACGTGCGTTCCGATATGGATCTCGATCTTCGAGACTCCCATGGTCGATTGAAATTCCCGCACCTGCTTCGCGGTGACATTGGATATGAGATTGCCGAATCGGTCGACGTAATCGATCCGTCCGATTAAGGCGTGACCGTCTTGTTGAGGCATCCAAATGAGGCTCTTCACCGGATCACTGATGACGGGGCCAAAAAACGACGCGGGCTCGCCGTTCGCAAGCATCGCGGCGACCGGCGCGAACAGGTCCCGGCCGTCAAACGTGGTCCCCTCCGAAGGAAGACGATACCGCTCATGCTCGATCTGCCGGATCTTCACATGGTGTTCGTTCTGCAACACTCGGCTCAGCAATCCATTGTCCGGCGCCAAGAAACTATAGCGCGACGTTGTCGCAAGGATCGCCCGCCTGGCGCTTCCTACGCCGGGGTCCACGACACAGACGTAGATCGTCCCTTCCGGAAAATAGCGGTAGCAGGCCTCCAGCACATAGGCGGCCTCGTCGATTTGATGAGAAGGAATCTGATGGGAGATATCGACGACCTTGGCGTTGGGATTCATGCTCAGGATCACACCCTTCATGCTGGCGACAAACCAATCGTGCTCGCCAAAGTCTGTCAGTAGGGCAATGAGAGGGCGTGCCTCGGGCACGTCAGCATTCCTCGAACTTGATCTCCACTACCTCATATTCGACCATCTTGACGGGAGTCTTCACTTCAACAAAATCTCCGACCCGCTTCCCGATCAACGCACGACCGACAGGGGACTGGACTGAGATCTTGTTGAACTTCATATCGGCTTCGTCCTGACCGACCAGCGTATACTGCTTCGTTGCCTGGGATTCCTGCTCGATCACCAGAACGGTCGCGCCGAACACGATGGTCTCGCTGGTACGTCCCGCAACTTCCACCACCCGGGCCTCGGCCAACTTGGTCTCGAGCTCGGAAATGCGCGACTCGATAAATCCTTGACGTTCTTTGGCGGCGTCGTATTCGGCGTTTTCGCTGAGATCGCCGTGCGCTCTGGCTTCCGCGATCGCTTCGATCACTTTGGGCCGCTCGATCTTGCGCAAGCGGTCCAGTTCCGCCTTTAACGCGTCATAGCCTTTCTTGGTAATCGGTGTCGGCATGCTCTACTTGCTCCTGAACGACTTACGCCCGATGATATTCTTGCAATGTGCGAATCGCCAGATCCTTTTTCATGATCGCTTCGATTCCCATCACCGCCGCATAGGCTCCTCGCATCGTCGTAAAATACGGGATGCCGCGATGTAGCGCTTCCCGCCTGATCGACAATGAGTCGACATGCGCCGAAGCGGTCCGTACGGTATTGACCACAAGGGCCACCGAACCGTTCTTAATATGGTCCACGATATGCGGCCGCCCCTCGTTTACCTTGTTGACGACCTCCACATCAAGACCATGGTGACGCAAGTATTCGGCCGTCCCGCTGGTCCCCTGGATATGCATCCCAAGCTTACTCAGGTGTCGCCCCACTTCAAGCGCGGCTGGACGATCGGATTCTTTCACGCTGATGAACGCCGTACCCGACGTCGGCAGCACCGCCCCGGCCCCTGCTTGCGATTTCGCGAAGGCCCACCCAAAATCACCATCGATGCCCATCACCTCCCCGGTCGACTTCATTTCCGGACCCAGCAGCACATCGACACCGGGAAATTTATTGAACGGAAACACGGCTTCTTTGACCGAGAAGTGCTTCGGCGGTGGAGCGTCGGTAAAGCCCAGTTCCGTGAGGGTTCTTCCCATCATCACCTTCATGGCCAATTTCGCCAATGGCACGCCGATCGCTTTACTGACGAAGGGCACAGTGCGGGACCCTCGAGGATTCACCTCAAGGACATATATGGTCCGGCCCTTAACGGCAAACTGCGCGTTCATCAGCCCAACGACGCCGAGTTCCCTCGCCAGCACGCACATTTGCCGCTCGATCTCGCGCACAATATCCTTATCCAAGGTATACGGAGGCAGCGAGCAAGCCGAGTCGCCGGAATGGACGCCGGCTTCCTCAATATGTTCCATAATGCCTGCCACGACCACGGTTTCACCGTCCGAAATCGCGTCGGCATCGACTTCGATGGCATCCGCGAGATACCTGTCGATCAACACGGGATGATTGGGTGATGCCTTGACCGCCGAGTGCATGTATTCCAGGAGACCCGCTCGGTCGTAAACGATCTGCATCGACCGTCCACCCAACACATAGGAAGGACGTACCATGACCGGATAGCCGATCCCTTCGGCAATCTGCACGGCTTCGTCCACTGATCGAGCCGTCCCGCTTTCGGCCTGGCGTAAGCCCAGCCTATTCAGAAGCTCTCGAAAGCGTTCCCGGTCTTCTGCCAGATCGATGGCATCAGGGCTGGTCCCGAGAATCTTCACCCCCGCTCTTGAGAGCGGAAGCGCAAGTTTCAACGGCGTCTGCCCCCCGAACTGCAGGACCACTCCGATCGGTTGTTCGCGCTGGATGATATTGAGCACGTCCTCATGCGTCAGCGGTTCGAAGTACAGCCGATCCGACGTGTCATAATCGGTACTCACGGTTTCCGGGTTGCAGTTCACCATGATCGTGTCGATGGCTTCCTCTCGAAGTGCCATCGCCGCGTGGACGCAACAATAGTCGAATTCAATCCCCTGACCGATTCGGTTGGGACCTCCACCGAGAATCACCACCTTTTGCCGGTCTGACGGCCGGGCTTCACACTCACGCCCGTAGGTGGAATAGAGATACGGCGTCTGCGCCTCAAATTCCGCGGCGCAGGTATCGACGCGCTTATAGGTGACCCCTCGCCCCGCTTGCTCCGTACGCGCTTTTCTGACCGCTTCCGCCTCGCATCCGAGCAACCGCGCGATCCGATCATCGGAGAATCCAAGTTCCTTGGCGTTCCAGAGTAATCCACCGCTCAGAACGACATCAGGGATGGCGGCATGCTCGACCAGCTTCCGCTCGAAATCGACCAACTCTCTCACTTGCTCCAGAAACCAGGGGTCGACCTTTGTCGTCGCGAACAGCTCTTCATTCGTCAATCCCATCCGCATGCCGTCGGCCAGGTACCAGAGTCGTTCCGGAAGCGGTGTGCGCAGCATACGGCCCAG
Source organism: Nitrospira sp. (assembly GCA_024760545.1). Lineage (NCBI taxonomy): Bacteria > Pseudomonadati > Nitrospirota > Nitrospiria > Nitrospirales > Nitrospiraceae > Nitrospira > Nitrospira sp. The sequence goes on along the minus strand of CP060501.1, from coordinate 117,341 downwards.
CTTGTCGGCCGCGGCTTGACGGTCAAACTCAGCCGGGATACCTCGATCGAGTCCGAACCGTGAGACTAATCCGTCGAGGTCCAACTCCAGAGAGCGAATGGCCTTCTGCAAGGACTCCTTAAATGTGCGCCCGATCGCCATGACCTCACCGACAGACTTCATCTGCGTGGTCAACGTCGGATCGGCTCCCTTAAACTTCTGAAACGCAAAGCGCGGAATCTTGACCACGACATAGTCGATCGCCGGTTCAAAAGACGCTTTGGTCACTCCGGTGATGTCGTTGGTGATCTCATCCAACGTATAACCGATCGCGAGCTTGGCGGCGATTTTGGCGATCGGAAATCCGGTCGCCTTCGACGCCAATGCGGAACTCCGAGACACCCGTGGATTCATTTCAATGACCACCATCTCGCCGTTTGCCGGATTGATGCCGAACTGAATGTTCGATCCTCCCGTATCGACCCCGATCTCTCGGATGATTCGAAGCGCCGCGTCCCGCATCCGTTGATATTCTTTGTCGGTCAGCGTCATCGCAGGCGCGACGGTGATGCTGTCTCCCGTGTGCACGCCCATCGGGTCGAAGTTCTCAATGGGACATATGATCACGACATTGTCTTTTAGGTCGCGCATGACCTCGAGCTCATACTCTTTCCACCCGATGACCGATTCCTCGATCAGCACTTGGCTGACCGGACTCATGGCCAGCGCCCAATCGATCAGCTTCTCGAATTCCTCCCGATTGTAGGCGATATTTCCCCCGGTCCCCCCCATCGTAAACGATGGCCGAATGATCGCCGGAAAACCGACCGTTTCCAGGATGGCGACGGCCTCCTGTCGAGTGTGCGCGGTCCCGCTCTTCGGTACTCGCAGACCGATTCGTTGCATCGCCTGTTTGAACGCTTCCCGATCCTCTGCTTTATGAATGGCCTCCGCCGAGGCGCCGATGAGCGAGACGTTATACTTCCCAAGCACCCCTCGCTTGACCAACCCCATGGTGGCATTGAGAGCCGTTTGCCCGCCCATCGTCGGTAACAACGCATCGGGGCGCTCGCGGTCGATCACCCTTTCAAGCACATCCAAGGTAATCGGCTCCACATACGTTCGATCGGCCATTTCCGGATCCGTCATGATCGTCGCCGGATTACTGTTGATAAGGATGACGCGATAGCCTTCCGCCTTGAGCGCCTTGCAGGCCTGGGTACCGGAATAGTCGAACTCACACGCTTGACCGATGACGATCGGACCGGAACCGATCATGAGGATTGACTGAATGTCCGTCCGTTTTGGCATAGTGTCTCGTGATAGTCGGATCAGCTGGATGGAAGCACAGGCCCAATCTTCGGCTGATAGGGAGTCGGAGAGGGCCCCTCGTCCCCGTGCGCTGCGTGGTAATATTTCAAGGCCTCAGGGAGCCAGCTTTCGATCTGGTTGATGCGCGCCAGATCGGAAGGGTGAGTAGATAGAAATTCCGGGATATTGTGCTGCGATCGAAAGCAGACCTTGTCGATCATTTGCCGGGGGCACCCGCTCATCCGTTCCCAAAAAGGCACCGCCTCACGAGGGTCATAACCGGCCTGCGCCATCAATCGGAGTCCGATGTAGTCGGCTTCCGATTCCTGTTTTCGGCCAAACGGTAATGACACCCCTACCCCATATGCGCTCATGGCAGCCATGGCGGCGTCCGGACGGCCGGCGGCAGCCCCGGCGGCAAGGGCGCCGAGTTGTCCGACCGTTTCGAGAATCCCCCGACTGTAGCGCTCCGCCCCGTGGCGCTGAAGCGCATGCGCCACTTCGTGCCCGATCACGGTCGCCAAGCCGTTTTCATTCTTGGTGATCTTCAAAATCCCCGTGAAGACGGCCACCTTGCCGCCCGGGAGAGCGAATGCGTTGATCGTGCGATCATCCCGAATGACAGCGAACTCCCATTGATATTCGGGTTTATGGGCGACGGCGGCAATGCGATTGCCGACCCGGTTGACCACCTCGTTCAATTCAAGGTCCTCGCTGACCGGAGCTTGGCGCAGCAACTCCCTATATGCGCCAATACCCATCGCAATTTCTTTCTCCTCGGAGATGTAGATAAACTGATCACGCGCCGTTCCCGGGGCGCGAACACACCCCGCCAGGGCCGAGAATAGGCCGCCTGCTGCCCCCATCCTCAGGAGGCAAGACAACCCCAGTATCCCTCGAACGCCGTGCAGAATCAGCGCGCGCCGACCGATGGATCTCGAGAATACGATGTCGGTCTCCTGACCTTCGTGCTGCGCCATCCCAATTCCCTACATCGAAGCCGATCATCATTATAGTACCAGGCATGAGATCGGCGCTCTTTCCTACGGCATCCACAAGTACATGAATTGCGGGGTTCCCCCTTTGACGAACGACATCAGGTCGAGATCGGCGAGACCCGCCAATCCGCCGGGCGCCAGCATCTTGGAATACATATTGTTGGAATACTCACCGGGACGTTGATACGTCACGACCCGGGCTTCCGTCAGCCCGGCTTTCTTCTTGGCTAACTCAACGGCATCTTCCAGGTAGCCGATTTCATCGACTAAACCAGCCGCTTTTGCCTGCTCGCCGGTATAAATCCGCCCGTCCGCCAAGCGCTTGATCTGCTCCATCTGCAAGTTGGAGCGGCCCTCCTGCACGATGGTCAAGAATCGCTGATAAAACGAATCGATCAATCCCTGAAAGATCGCCCGTTCTTCCGTCGTCATGGTCCGAAACGGTGAGCCCATGTCCTTGCGTGGTCCCGATGTGACCGCCGTCGCCTCGACTCCCACTTTTTCCAACAGCCCCCGCGCGTTCATCGTGAGCATGATGACGCCGATGCTCCCGGTCACGGACGAAGGGTGGGCCATCACCGTGTCAGCGGCTGCTGCAATATAGTACCCGCCCGACGTCCCCAGGTCCATGATAGAGGCGATAATCGGGATCTTCCGAGTCGCTTTGAACGTCTTGAGTTCGTGATAAATAATATCCGACGCCGTCACCGTTCCCCCAGGCGTGTTGATGCGGAGCACGACGGCTTTGACGTTCTCATCCTTTGCCGCGCGTGTCAGCTGTTCTTTCACGCTCGCAATCATACTGGGGATGGGCCGGAATCCCTCCTTCTCCTGAGAACTGATCATTCCGGAGATCTCGACCAGCAGCACCTTGGCCTTTCCCGTTCCATCCACCTGGGCTTCTTGCAAAGGCCCGGGACCGGGAAACAGTGGAAAGTTGAACGTACAGCCGGACAGCAACAGTCCAAACACTCCCATCACAATATGATTACGCATGATGATTCTCCATGAGTCGCACAAATTCATCGAACAAGTAGGCGGCATCATGCGGACCCGGTGCCGCCTCCGGGTGATATTGGACCGAAAAGACCGGATGATCGAGACACACCATCCCTTCAACCGAGTGATCATTCAAGCTGACGTGGGTGAGCGAGAGTGTTCCGAACCGCGTGTCGATCACCGGAGGAACCTTCGGGACTTCCAGCAGAGACGCAGGACCGTGCACCGCGAAATTATGGTTCTGCGAGGTAATTTCGACCTTTCTCGTGCGAAGATCCATGACGGGATGATTGGCTCCATGGTGACCGAATTTCAATTTGTATGTTTTGAGGCCGAACGCCAAACCGAGAATCTGATGCCCCAAACAAATGCCGAAGATCGGATAGCGCCCGATCAGCTGCTCCACCGCCCGGGCCGCATAGGGAACGCCCTCAGGATCACCCGGACCGTTTGAGAGGAAAATGCCGTCCGGCTGGAGTGCCTCGGCTTCTGCCGCAGATGTTGCGGCGGGCACGACCGTCACGCGGCAACCGACATCGACCAATCGCCTGAGGATATTGTGTTTGATACCGAAGTCATAGGCAACGACGTGCCATCTCCGAGAGCTTTCCTTATCCCGACCGTTCGCAGTGGGCACCGGTACCCAATCCTCGGTTCCCGCCGTCCACTCATATGCGTGCGTGCATGTCACTTCGGCGGCCAAATCCCGACCGATGATGCTTGGAGCCTGCCGAGCTCGGCCGACCGCCCGTTCATGATCGAGATCAAGATGTGTGATGACTCCCTGTTGTGACCCATGTTCGCGCAGGTGTCTCGTCAAGGCTCTGGTATCGATTCCCTCGATCGCGACGACCTTCGCCTCCATCAATGACTCTTGAAGAGTGTGCTTGCTCCGCCAGTTACTGACAAGGCGGCTGGCTTCCATGACCACAAACCCTTCCGCCCATGATCGACGGGATTCCACGTCTTCCGGCGTCACGCCATAGTTGCCGATTTGCGGACAGGTCATCGTAATGATCTGCCCTTTGTACGACGGATCAGTCAGTATTTCTTGATAGCCGGTCATGGCCGTGTTGAAGACGACTTCTCCGAGCGCTTCGCCTTCAAAGCCAAGCGCACGGCCTTCGAACACGGTTCCGTCTGCCAGTGCCAGCAATGCTTTTTTCATAGCCCTCTTCCATCCTGGTCGAGCGAGTACTTCGCCCTGATGCCGATGAGCAACAGGCCCAATACGAGATTGATCATATACAGCGTCCGAATCGGCATCAGCACACGAAACAGCGCCTCCAACGCCGCCTTCTTAGCTGTCTCATCCTTCGCCGCGAATGCCTGCGCTTGAAGAGCGGCGGCGTTTGGGTGCAGCACCACGATAATGCCTCCGGCAATTACCACCATGACGGCCAACACAATCATCTCACTCCGGCTGACCGCGACCGTTGGATCCCCGCTCCACCATCGAAGCCATGCGGCGGCACAGAGAATGACGCCGGCTCCGATGACGAAACGATGGTACCCTTCGAACGCTCGTGTCAAAAACATCCCTCCGGAATCCTGCCCTCCGAAGGTATTGAACACGGCCGGGATCACCGCTCCACTCAATACGACCATTCCTCCGACCCAGACAGCGAGCGCCAACCATTCCAGCGTGCGACAGCCGACCATCCCCCAACGGGGCACGCGCCTCACCGTGCTATCGCTCCCCGGCACCAGCCTCGAACACGAGTCGACCACCGATGATGGTGGTCGTCACCCGCCCCTTCACCTTCCACCCTGCAAAGGGTGTATTTCGGCTCTTTGAACGGAACTTGGCCGGGTCTACCTCCCATTGCTCCTGCGGATCGACAATCACCACATCGGCATCCGCGCCGACGGCCAGGGTGCCTTTCTTAAGTCCGAACGCCGCGGCTGGAGCGGAGGTCAGCTTCTGCACCGCTTGCTCCAGCGACAGAACCCCTTCCTCCACCAATCCCAACGTCAACGGCAGTGCCGTCTCGAGTCCGACAATCCCGAATGGGGCCTCGGTAAAATCCTGCTGCTTCTCCTGCGTGGCATGGGGCGCATGGTCGGTCGCGATGACATCGATGGTGCCGTCTCGCAATCCTTCCTTGATCGCCTGAACATCAGCCCATGTGCGAAGCGGCGGATTCATCTTCGCGTGAGTGTTGTAGCCGCGCACCAGCTCTTCCGTGAGCATGAAGTGATGGGGACAGGCTTCCGCCGTCACATGGATGCCACGCGCTTTTGCCTCCCGTACCATTCGGACCGACCCGGCGGTGCTGATATGCGCGAGATGCAGACGCGCCCCGGTCAATTCCGACAGCGAAAGATTGCGCGCAACCATCACATCCTCGGCCGCTGCGGGAATACCCGGCAATCCGAGCTCGGTCGAGATCAACCCCTCATTCATGCAACCGCCCTCTGCCAGGTGCAGATCTTCGCAATGGTCCACGACTGTGAGATCGAATGCCAGGGCATATTCCATCGCTCGCCGCATGACCAGACTGTTCATCACGGGCTTGCCGTCGTCTGAAATCGCAACGCAGCCGGACCGCCGTAAGTCACCGATCTCCGCCAGTTCCTTGCCTTCCGACCCTTTCGTAATGGCGCCGACCGGCAGCACGTTTGCCAGACCAGCCAGCCGAGCCCGTTCCAGAATAAATTCGGTGACGGCTTGATTGTCGTTCACCGGGTTCGTGTTGGGCATGCAACAGACGGTCGTAAATCCACCCGCGACGGCTGCGGCACTGCCGCTCTGAATCGTTTCCTTGTACTCGAATCCAGGCTCCCGAAAGTGGACGTGCAAATCAACGAACCCGGGCATCACAAGCTTCCCGTCGGCTTGAAAAGTCTTGCTACCTACCGGCGCCGAAAGATTCGGACCCAGCGCGGCAATCTTGCCGCTATCGATCAGCACGTCGGCTACTCCGACGAATCTATCTGGGTCAATGACACGACCACCCTTGATCAGGATCGACACAATACAATCCTCACTCTTAATTGGTTATCAGCATAAGTTAATGTAAGGCTTGATAGATGTGAGGACCATGGTGGAGGGCTTTTGCGGCATCCTCAATTTACTCCTGACATGAGGTACAAAATTCCCATTCGCACCGCAACCCCGTTCGCCACCTGGTCCAGAATCACCGAAGACAAGCTATCAGCGACATCCGGCGCAATTTCCACTCCCCGATTAATCGGACCCGGATGCATGACGATAGCTCCGGTGTCGGCCAGCCGCACTCGTTCGGCGGTCAAGCCATAGAGCCGGGAGTACTCCCGGATCGTGGGAAACAGGGCGCGTCCCTGTCGCTCCAACTGGAGACGAAGCATCATAATGACGTTCGTCCCGCGAAGACCTTCATCCATATCGTAGTACACTTTCGCTCCCAGCTTTTCGACGCCGCAGGGCATCATCGTCGGCGGGCCCACCAGCCGAACTTCGGCGCCAAGCTTGGTGAGCGCATAAATGTTGGAGCGCGCCACGCGACTGTGCGACACATCTCCAACGATCGCCACACGCAGCCCCCGAAAATTCATTCCTCGTTGCCGGATCGTGTACAAATCGAGCAGCGCCTGTGTCGGGTGTTCATGCCACCCATCGCCAGCGTTGATGACGGATGACTTGACGCCATGCGCCAGCGTTTCAGCGGCACCGGCCGAGGAATGACGCAGGACGATGATGTCGGCCTGCATCGCTTCGATATTCCGAGCCGTGTCGAGCAGCGTCTCCCCCTTCACTACGCTGCTGGAGGAGGGAGAAAAGTTGATCACGTCGGCGCTCAGTCGCTTGGCCGCCAGCTCAAAAGACGTACGGGTTCTCGTACTCGGCTCAAAGAAAAGATTCACCACCGTCTTGCCTCGGAGAGCCGGCACTTTCTTGATTTCGCGGCCGGTCACTTCCTTGAAGGAATCCGCCGTTTCCAGGATGAGGGTGATCTCATCCACAGATAACGGTGCGAGACTCAACAGGTCTTTGCGTTTGAGGCTCATGAGATCCTCCGCTCTCGCAGGACGTTGAAAGAAGCCGCCGGCTTCGTTCTCGCATCGCTCACAGGCTCAACGTACAGAACAACGTACGCCTCGCCGCTTCGCTCACTGCGGCCTCGGCATCGACTTCTTTGAACGTTCTGCCGGATGATTCTTCCTTGCATGAGAATTCCGTTTCACTCTCCTAACCCCTATGCTTTTAAGATGACCACCCGGTCATCTTCACGAGCTTCTTCCAGTAACACTTGAACTTGTTCGTCCCGAGAGGTCGGCAAGTTCTTTCCGATGTAATTGGCCTTGATCGGCAACTGACGATGGCCGCGATCGACCAAGACCGCCAGCTGAATTTCTTCGGGCCGTCCGAGATCCATGAGTCCATCCATGGCCGCCCGAATCGTCCGTCCTGTAAACAGGACATCGTCCACGAGCACCACCACTTTGTTCGTCATATCGAAGGGCACGGAAGTCTTTCTCAGGATCGGCTGATTCTTCCGCAATGCCAGATCATCACGATATAAGGTAATGTCCAACTCACCGATCGGCACTTGGACACCTTCGATACTTTGGATACGCTTGACGAGCCGATGAGCGAGATGCACGCCGCCCGTCCGTATACCGACCAGCGCCAAGTCCTTCACCCCTTTGTTGCGCTCCACAATCTCGTGTGCGATGCGTATCATGGCGCGGGAGATGTCCCCGGCATCCATGATCAGCTTCTCGTCTTTTCGTTCTGTCGATTTGTTCGCGGGAGTCGTCATGGTCAGCGTGACCGCACGAGCAGATTCGGATTTTGAGCACAAAAAAACCTCCTCACCGCAGTGTGTGAGAAGGTCCAGTTAAAACCGGCCAAGGCCGGACTGTGATTCATCATTTACTCCTTGCTCACCTCACTGGATGAGCGTTAAAGGTTTACAAATTGTACTGAACCACTCTATCAGTGTCAAGCACTCGAGGTCGGTGCGACCTCGGTCGTGGTGTATGAGATCAATGAAGAACCTCGAATCGCGTGACCTAACGGGATGATTCAATGAGAGGCTTGAACGGCGGGTGGTTTCGAATCATGGTTTTTGGCTCACTCCTGGCGACCTCGGCCTGCACACAAGCGGCCTTCACCGCCGCCAATCTTCCCACCCACTTAGCCGAGATGACTGTTGAGCATGATCTGGCATATGGCTCTGAGCCTTTGCAGAAACTCGATCTGTATCTGCCTACCGATACCAATGGGAAGCAATTCGATGTGATCGTGTTCCTCTACGGTGGACGTTGGACATATGGGACGAAGGAGGATTATCGGTTCATCGGGGCGACATTTGCCGCCAGAGGATTCCTGGTCGTCATTCCCGACTACAGAAAGTATCCCCACGTGCGTTTTCCAGCGTTCGTCCAAGACAGCGCCAAGGCTCTCTCCTGGGTTTACGACCATATCGCCGAGTGGCAAGGCAACCCTGCACGGATTCATCTGATGGGGCATTCCGCCGGAGCTCATATCGGCGCGTTGGTCGCGGCCGCTCCCTCTTACTTGGCCGACGAAGGGAAAGATCGCTCCCTTATCATTCATGATTTTATCGGTCTGGCAGGCCCCTATGCCTTTACGCCGGATGAGCCGGACCTGGAAGATATGTTCGGCCCGCCGAACAACTACCCAAGCATGCAGGTCACCACTTTCATTGACGGAACACAACCGCCGATGCTGCTGTTATACGGCGACAAAGATACGGCGGTGAAACCCACCAATCTTGAAAAACTTGAGCAACGCATCAGAGAACGAGGCGGTTGCGTACGATCAATCATCTACCCTGGCGTCGATCACACGGACCTGCTCGGAGCATTGACATGGTGGAACCCACAGCAAGTGTCGGTCATGGACGACATCGAGAAGTTCTTCGTGTCATGTCGCCGGACAGCAACAGAGTGATCGAATCGAACATGACGTCATTCGTTGAGGTGGGGCGGCATATTTTGGGAGTAGAATAAGCGCGGTTAGGAATCCCGTCCGTGTTTGGTCTTCCACACTGCCAGCACGGCCGCCAACTTCTCTCTGGACGACCGATGCTCCGCGGCAAGGGTCTCCAGAAAATCCGACAGCCGTCTCGACTTCAGCACGGTATACAGCGTCACGCCGATGACGGGAATCAGGACCAGCAAAAAATACCCGAGCCGCAGCATGGGCGGCTCTTCTCCGAGCGCAAACAGGTTCATACCGAGCACACCGGTCGTCGCCACACCGATCAATCCGACCGTGGCCACGACGGTCAGGCGCACCATCGTCTCGCCTTGCCGGCGCAACGCATCGCTGTCGAGGTACTGGCTCATATCCTCAAGCTCCGATCGGAGTTCGGCATACAGCCGATCGGTGCCCAGATGCTCGCTGATCATACGATACAGTTCCTTCACTTGCCCGTGATCCGAAACTTGGTGGGACCAGTAGCGATGGGTGAACCGCAAAAAAATGCCCAACGTTTGGCGAATCACGCGGCGGAACTGCCGAACCGAATCGAGCTTCGTGATGTCGAGCTGATTCATCGCCTCCACCAGACGATTCGTCAGCATCAAGAGCGCGGCCTTGTGAAAATGCGGGATCAGGAACAGCAGAAAATATTCATGGCGGAACTGCTCAAGATTGGTCTTACGGTCCTCAAATGCCGGCTCTCCGGACTCCCCCACCATCGTAAACACGCGGCCGGTGCACATGAAGCGGGCGCCCGACGAATCCTTCCCCTGCCCGTTCCAATAACGATCGTAACAATGTCGCTCCTCGAAGTCGTGGAGATAGCGTTCTGAAAAGGGCAACACGTCGGATCGGCCAGGGGCCGCGGCCAATCCCACTCGTGTGAACTCCGCTCTCGTCAGCGCCCCCGGGTCGTCCATGGTGAGATAGGCCATCACCGGCATCAGATGGTATTCGATCTGTCGATACCGAATCAGGCCCTTTTTCTCCGAATGGTGAAGCACCAGCGGTTCGAGCAGAAATTCCCAATGAGAGGCCAGACTGAGCGAGCGATGCCGGCACACGAAGGAAAGGTATTTTTCTCGGTCATCATAGTCCGAGACCGCGAGCACCTTGCCGTCCGAGGAGAGCCATTCCACGTGCTTCGGGCAATGACCGCCATGCCCATCCGGCTCCCAATAGGTGGGATAACACCGGCCGAAGCGAAAGAGCGAGTTCTGGACCCGCGACAACGGCAGATCGTCGGCGTAGATCTCCACCACCAGGATCGCCACATCGATATCGTAAAAAAAATACAGGTCCACGTGCGCCACGGTAAAGGTCTCGGGCGCCGCATCGGAACCGGGAAATGTCATCCGCACCTTGGCGACGTCATCTCGACGAAAGACCCGGATCGCCGACTCCTCATGCACATCAAAGCTGGTCCCCTTACCCTCTCCGTATAGGAATCGCTGCACATAGGGCAGGAATGTCACGAACTCGCTGTAATGTCGTTCCTGAAACTGGCGGGGATCGCCGGTGAATTCATCAACCACCTCTCGCCAGGGATTGCCCGAATCGGTGGCCTGCAACAGCTCCCAGTGTTTTTGGATCGGCGCATCCTCACGGATGGGTGTCAATTGCATCGGCCAGAGCAGGATCTGGCGAAAGTGCCGAACCATCCTTGTCACGTCAGACACCGTGAATCCCCTCTCATGATTGGAGGAATCGCCGACCCTGCATCGCCTTATGCATGCTTCATCGCAGACGAGGACGGCGAAGGTGACACGTTTGTCTTATACCATAAGACTGATCGAAAGGCGTGAATCTTGGAAGATGAAGAATGGCTGTCAGCCTAGAACTGACGCCGGTTAACACCGATGTAACAATGATCAAGTTTGGAGGAGTTCTTGGTGTGCCCTATCTACTTTAAGTCGTTCTTCCGACTGCGCCCTGACGCGGTACTATTGTGGTGCGGTGAGCGCATCTTGAGCGACATGACCGGTCTGTGATTTCTCCACGATGTTCTGCTGGATCTCCTTGGCAATGACGAGCGCCAATTGGTCGGTGGACAGCGCGCCCATCGGGAGCTGCTTCGTGTCGGCATAATAGAGGTCGTCCGGCGCCGCCGCTCTATGGAGATTGACCAGGACCGCTGCAGGTTGAATCACCCGTCCGGATTCCCCAACCTTCACGGCCTTATCAGCAGGCAACACTCTGGTCCTGGTGGCCCAATCGCGCTGATCGATCTTGACGAACGCCACATTCCAGATCGTTCCGTTCAGGAGGCTCGTCACGGCCAATGGCGTGCGATCCAAAAATAAGGGGTCACGCACGATCTTCTGCAGGGCTTCGCGAATCCGGATATCGTAGAACCTCGCCGTGGAGTCCGGCTGACTTGGAGCAACCAAGGCGGTGCTGCCGATCTCGTAGTAAGGCTGCCCCTCCAGACTCCGCAAATCGTCTACCGTCCGCAAGTATGTCTCGAAGAGCCGCTGCAGTAGCCGTACCCGTTCTTCACCGGAGAGTATCTTGATGTTCTGGTCTGTCCCAATAGGTGCATGCGGGAGATCTCGTTCGATGAAGGCGGACTTCGGCTTCTGAGCGGTATCTGCCTTACTGACCACCCATTGAAACTCTCGCGCCACCACCGGCGCAAACTGTTCAGCCGCTCCGAGGAACCCTCCTTCTTTCATGGACGAGGCACTGACCAACAGTCTGACCCGACCAGGCTCCACTGTTCGCACAACCAGAAAAGGAAAGGATCTTCCCTCATGATTGCGCACACTCGGTTGAATGATGACACGATCGAGCAAGCCTCTGCTCACCGCTTCGTCGAATCGTGGATAGTTGTGTCGACGCTGATTGAGATAGGCGAAGGTCTCGATGACCGTCCGGAGAGCCGAATTGGCTCCAGCCTCATCGAGAGATCCACCGACCGCCCCTTCCGTGCCTCGATCCACAAATACTCGGAAGGAGAGACCCGAAATCTCATAGCCCGATCCGGAGGGATCATGGCGTTCTACCTCAAGCTTCCCGTCATGGCCTTCATGCGCCGCTCTTGCATCGCCAGCGAAACACACAGCAACAAGACCCAGGAACAGGATCAGCAGATCTTGTTTGATACAAAAGCCTGCTCTTGGCGCTTGCCGCGCCAGAGGGCAAACATTGGACAACAGATCGTTCATTCCTGAATCGTTCACAGGGGTAGGCTGCTACTCACGACCGGGACTGTTTCTTGACACGTTGGGTAGTATTTTAAACAACCGGGTTGGAGATAGCGACCGAACTGATACGCGGTACTGGACTTCCCGCTGTGAGAAGTGTTTCTTTGACGGGAGGAGCGTGGAACCTCGACTATAAGATAAGCGACTAGCGTCCTAGGCGCAGCTGAACGATGATCCCGTTCTCTCCACTGGCCCATCCACGCGTGGCATCAGGGAAACTGAGACCGAAGAGCGAGGCAGGGGCAATTGATTTCCCTTCGCTCCAAGTGAGGCCGGCGTCGGTAGTCCGGTACAACATTCCGCGCTCACCAACAATCCAACCTTCTTGCTGACTTACGAATCGAATCTTCAACAGATCGATGATCTTTGTGCAGGTCTTACCGCACGGCAAGGTTTGATCAACCCACTTGGCCCCGCCATCCGTCGTCTGAAACAAGGCGCCCGCGTTGCCGACTGCCCAGCCCGTCGAAGGATCCGTGAAGAAGACATCAAAAAGCGTGACGGCATCTTGCGTGGCTTGTGGTCTCCAAGTAGTACCCCCATCGTCTGTCGAAAGGACGGTCCCCAACGCGCCGACGATCGTCCCCTTCCGATCATTGAGAAAGTGCGCCGCATAGAGGGCCGCTGTCGTACCGCTTACTTGCTCAACCCAATGTTCACCGCCGTCGACCGTGTGTAAAATCGTGCCGCCTCCGCCCACCGCCCAACCGATACTGGGAGATGGGAAATAAACTCCGTACAAAGGCTGTTGAGTGTCGAGCGACTGTGTGCCCCATGACTCTCCCCCATTCACCGTGTATCGTAGCAGTCCTCCTGCACCGGTGACCCAGCCCTTGGATGAGTCGATGAACAACACGGAGGTCAATAGAGCGGCGGTTCCGCTCGTCACTCGCTTCCATTTCTTCCCGCCGTCGGTTGTCTTCAGTATCGTCCCCCCGCTCCCCACAGCCCAACCATGTTGTGGTGTACGAAACTGAATACTCATCAACGTTGACTTCGTGTTGCTGGCTTGAGTCGTGACGAAAAGATTGGAGTCTGCGCTCCCGGCTACTTGAGGAATCGTCAGCGTCGCGGCGAGGAGGAAAATGGAAGAAAGGGATGGATACCCATGCACACTACCGAGATGGAACCGGAGCCGCATTATTGATTGGTGCTCGCATCGGGTCTGTTGTTATCCCAGTAGCCTGTGTCAGGAAGGCCCTTCGCTTCGATCGTGAATTCGCCGGCCTCGAGCGTCAGCCATTTCTTCGGCGAGCAGCAGGTCCCGTCGGAAAGCACGTCCCACGACCCCCGGCGAACGACCAGCGGACCGGTCGCCAGGTTATCAAAAAACTCACCCTTCTTTCCGATTCCGTAAAGATTGCGATGCGGAACCTTAACCACGATTTCTTGATCGGTCCAGGACTGCACCACCGCCGCTGTGCCATTGAACAGGACTTCAGTCCGTGAGACGTTCGATACAACCGTGGTATTCTCATCAGGCTCGTTGATTTCTATGTCGGATCGCCGCTTATAGGCCTTCTGGTTGAGCCCCAGATCGGCATGTTCTGCTGTCTTCAGAAAGGTCCCGAACCCGCTTCCCTTTATCGTTACGGTAGCATCCAACCCGGCTGCCTTCGGATCATACGACTCGATGACCGGCGTGACGAGGCTGAACTCCCCGGCCTCGATCTCCACGGTTCCCCGTTCGGCGCAACAGAGACCCTCCGCATTCGGCTTGTTGGCGCTGCGGTAAATGACGACCTTGCCGCTCTTTGCGCTGTACGGGACCCAGACATCGATACGGTCGTCGTTCCAGCGATAGATGACCGCCGGCACACCGCCGATTTCGACTCGATTCTCACCGGTATTGAAATCCATGAAGTTGTACGGCGTCGACCCGCTCTCGGAGTAAAACCCAAAGTGCTCGCCATTGATGCGCAGCAACGTCCCGATGGGAGCGCTCGCCGGACTTATAGAGGTGGTTCGGGGAACATGGACGGTAAATTGTGCGAGCACCCGCTCTCGTCCACCTTGCTTGAGAGTCAGCGGACCGGATTTGGCGCCGATCGGCACATGGAGAACGATGACGTCCTCTTTCCACTGAGCGATCGTCGCCGGCTGCCCACCGATCAGCACGGCATCATTCGACGTTTTTGCATTCCCGAATCCGTGGCCGAACAACACGACTTTCGTCCCGACAGGCCCGGCGACCGGATCCACTCGTACGGATGGGATCAGCGTCAGGGGGACAGCGTTGCTCACGAGATACTCGACCGGCGCGCAACACGACCCGTCAGGCAGCGGATCAGACGAGGCCAGCCGAACGGCCACCTCTCCGCTTACGGCGTTCGTCGGAATTTCAAGCTCGATCTTGTCGTCTTTCCATCGGCGCGGCCGTACCACGACCCCGCCGACTGTGACGTCATTCACGCCGAACATCGTGTTGGGATCGCGTGCGCCGGCCGAAAGGCCGAAATGGTGACCGGTGATCAGAAGTGTGGCACCACGCTCGACTTCCCCGGGTGTAACGGCTTCAATCCGAGGAGCAACAATGGTCATCAGTCCGGCCGGCAACTTTTTCTTTCCTATCAGCACTTCCACAGGACCTGTGGTCGCTTTGAATGGGACCTTCACCTCGATGAGGTCCGGTTCCCATCGCTGTACCAGCGAAGGCACCCCATTAAACGTCACTTTGTTGAATTGGGTGGATTTGAAATTTCCAAATTTTCCACTGAGAGTCACTGTTGCGCCGAGCGTGGCTGACTGGGAGGACAATTCTATCGAGGCCTTGCCGGCGGCAGCCGATACTGCGGTTCCTTCCAATGTTAGGAGCGAGAACCAGACAAAAAGCATCGTCGTGTATCTGTTTCGCATGATGGTCATGGATAGCCTATGGGCGAACGAAAGAGTGGTCGAACAGCTCTACCTGAAACATGCTCGACTTTAACAAGTGATTTTTTAAAGAGTCAAGGCTGACTTAGGAAGCGACTTGGACGACCAATTCGATCTCAACCGGAGCATGTCGCGGCAATTCCGCGGCACCGACGGCGACGCGCGCGTGACGGCCTGCGTCCCCGAACACCGATACAAGTAGGTCCGACGCGCCGTTGAGTACTTGAGGCTGATCGGCAAAACCAGGAGCAGAGGCGATATAGCCGACCATCTTGACGATCTGTGTGACCTGATCCAGTGATCCGGTCACGCTTCGAATAATGCTTAAGCCGTTCAACACCGCCGCTTTCGCCGCCTCCATCCCCTGCTCGACCGTGAGGCCTTCCCCAAGCTTGCCGGTCATCATGAGCTGGCCGTCGCGCGAGGGCAGTACCCCGGAGAGAAACAACAGGTTACCGCTCTTGACCACCGGCACATAGTTCGCCACAGGTTTCGGCGGAGCCGGCAGCTCCAGACCTAACTGCTTTAATCGTTGCTCAGAGGACATCGCTTCTCCTTCTCTCTCTTCGCTATCCCGGCCTAAGGGCATCCAAAAAACTGTCACCTACAGGCAACCGTTCGGCTCGAAGCGCCTCGACCACCGTCTGCGCCACATCCGCGGCCGTCTGTCTACTTCCTAAGTCTACGCCTTGCGCCAGTTTAGGGCTGGTCACGAACACGGGCACATATTCTCGAGTCGGCATCTTCCCCGGGAGTGAAAGATCACGCCCATGATCACCGGTCACGATCACCAAGTCTCCGACGCGCAACTTCTCGAAGAGATCAGGCAACCGGCGATCGAACGCTTCCAATGCCGTTGAAGCCCGCGTCAGCTCCTCAGGAAACAGATCGAGCGTCGCATAGAGAAGACCTCGCGGCACCTTGTTCAACATGCCGATTACTTCATCGAAAGCCGCCATGGGGGAATAGACCGCGAACGATTTCGTAAATCCACGACCGCTGAACAGGTCGTAGGCTTTCCCAATCCCCATCGTAATCTGGCCTGATCGATTCAGGACGTCCAACATCGTCAAACCCGATGGTTCCGACACAAAATCTCTCCGGCCCTTGGAAGCCTGAAGCGCGCCGGGCTCACCTGTCACCGGTTGCGCAACGACACGAATCCGCACTCCGGCATCTTTCAGCGCCTTCCGAATCTCGCGGCAGCGCTGCTGTAAGTCGGCTGTGGACATCATCGTTTCATGAACCGCCAGAAAGCACGTATTATCCCCATCGGTCCATATGATTGGAGATTTTGTGGTGACGTGCGACGGGCCATATTCCCGTAACGCGGTAGCCATGGACGCGATGGTGTTCCCGATCGTCTTTCGACCCACGATCCTCTCGATCACTGCCATCATCGCGGCCGGAATACCCGATCGACAGACGGTCGTCTCATCGTTCACAATGACCCCGCTGAGCTCCCAGTGCCCTACCACAGAGTCTTTCCCCCTCGATGAAAAACCGAGGCGGCCAAAACAGCCGCTTGGTTGCGCCATGGAGCGCACCCCTTTAATAGGCGCAACATGTCCAAGACCAAGCGACTCAAGATTGGGCAGACTCAGTCCACCGACCGCATCGGCCAAATGGCGGATGGTATCGGCCTGGTCATCGCCGTAAGCCCCCGCATCCGGCAATGCGCCTATGCCGAACCCATCAATGACGAGAAGAATGACCCGATTGATCATTCGCGCACTATATCAAATAGGATCGATGCGGCATAGGTTCTTCTACGCAACCCGTAATGTGCAGGATACCCTGTCGGCAGATCGCCAAGAGAACACAGTGAACACGGCTGTGCGTTGAAGCGACAGATCATTACACACGTTGAAGGGAGGTCATCCGCAATGATTTTCTTGGATACCTACTTGGAGGACTCCGTGCGCCACTCGTGGATGATGGAGAGACTGGCGCTGGTGCCGATCCGGTCGGCTCCGGCTTCCAGCATCGCGAGGGTCGTTTTCCAATCTCGAATACCGCCGGAAGCTTTGACCTTGGCCCGCCCTGCGACGGTTTCCTTCAGCAATCGAACATCTTCGATCGTTGCCCCCGCTGCACCGAAACCCGTCGAGGTTTTGACATAATCCGCCCCGGCTTCCACGACCAAATGACAGGCGGTCCGCTTCTCCTGCTGTGTCAGATAACACGTCTCGAGTATGACTTTGTGCTCAACCCCGGGCGTCGATTTCACCACTTCGGCAATATCCTTCCGCACAGAGTCGTGATCGCCCGACTTGAGCCGGCTCACGTTCAGGACCATGTCCAATACCCTGGCACCGCGTGACACCGCTTCAATCGCTTCGGCGACTTTGGTGTGCGTGCTGTGCCCGCCTAAAGGAAAGCCGATCGGAATCCCGACACGAATCTTCGTGCCGGCCACGGCCGCAACCGCCTCATCGATGTAGCATGGAGGAACAAAAATGACCATGAAGCCGTTGTCCTTTGCCTCCTGACAGAGCCGGATAATGTCGGACTTCGAGGCATCCGGCCGCAGCACTGTGTGATCGATGAGTTCCGGAAGATTCCAGGCTGACATCTTCTAGGCTACTCCTTTCTGGGAAATAACGTTCGTATCGCATGGAACCACAAACGTTTGGGAATGAGTTCCTCGCCGAAAAGGCCGTTTCTGGTATCGCTCCACGGCCTTATTATGCTCCACGAGCGTGGCGGAAAACTGGTGTGTCCCATCATTCTTGGAGACAAAATACAGGTATGCGGAAGGCGTCGGATATAACGCGGCACGGATCGATTGTGCCCCCGGGCTCGCAATGGGACCAGGCGGCAAACCGGTCCAACGGTAGGTATTGTAGGGGCTGGGATGGGAGAGATCTCTTTTGTGAAGGTTTCCGTCGAAATTCTCCAACCCGTAGATGACGGTCGGATCGCTCTGCAGGGGAATGCGCTTCTTCAGTCGATTGTGAAACACGGATGAGATCTGAGGCCGCTCGTCTCCGGAACCGGTTTCTTTTTCGATGACTGAGGCCAGCGTCAAAACCTCATGCAGCGTCATGTTGATATCTTTGGCCCGTGCCTGCCACTCCGGGGTCATCACACGCCCGAGTTGATCCATCATCGCTCTGATGACGTCTTTCGCCGCCGTCGATCTGGCAAAACGATACGTGTCCGGATACAGATACCCTTCCACGGTATCCGCAGAAATTCCCAAGGTCTCAATGAAGGACTTGTCGGACGCCAATTTGACGAACTCCGCCCTATTCGTAATACGCTGTTCATCCAGCACATCGGCGATTTGAGTGATCGTATACCCTTCGGGAATCGTGACGGCATGTAGCACCACTCGACCGGCAAGGAACTTGGATAGGATCTCGGCCGGCCGCATGGCGGCATTGAGCTCGTACTCTCCGGGGTGAATCTTGCGGTCAGCTTCCTGAAACTTTCCCAAAAGCAGAAATGCCAAGCGGCTCCTGATCAACCGCTCCCGTTCCAGTAAGGTCGCGACTTGGTTGAACGGAGTCCCTTCGGCGATCACCACGAGTTTCTCCTGAGGATGATCGGACTCGGAAAGGACCGGGGCCTCAGCCCATCGAATCATCTGATAAGCGACCGCCCCGGCGAGAGCGACGATGGTGATGGCTACGATGAAGATCAGGCGCAACTTCATAAGATTGGTCGTTCGGAGACGACTCTATCTCCTCTTCCCCCGTCTCAGTAACTGCACTGTCGGTTCCACTCTGAACGGAAGAAGAGGTTTGTGCCTCAAGATACCCTTGTAAGAGTATGGCAGCGGCCACACGATCCACGACCCCCTTGCGCTTCTTTCGACTGACGTCGGCAGCGATCAACAAGTCTTCCGCTGCTTTCGTCGTCATGCGCTCGTCCCAGGTCACGATCGGGACTGAGAGCGTTTCCCCTAACCGGATTACAAAGCCCTGAACGGCCTGAGCCGCCGGTCCTGCTTCGCCGTTGAGGCGCAATGGAAGCCCGATCAGCACCTCCCGGACATCGTGAAGATTCACCAAGTGTTGGATATGGGCGATGTCACGGTCCAGCGTCCGACGCTCCAAGGTTTCGAGCGGTTGCGCCGTCCATCTCAGCTCGTCGCTGAGAGCAACGCCGATCCGCTTGGTCCCGTAATCGAGTGCGAGAATACGGCCAGGCATGATTCTACCGCCGGAGGGTGCTTTCGACTAGGCCAAAAACTTTTTCCAACGCCGTATCGAGCTTGGCAGGGTCCTTCCCGCCGGCTTGAGCCATTTCCGGGCGGCCACCGCCGGTACCGCCTACTTCCAACGCCATCGCTTTGATGAGTTCACCGGCCTTGAGTGTGCCGATCAAATCCTTCGTCACCACGACCAGCAATGAAACCTTTCCGTCACCGGAAGCCGCTCCCAGCGCGATGACGCCGCTCTTCAGCTTGTCCCGAAGCTGATCCGCCAACGCCCGCATGCCGTTCACATCCAGCCCGTCCGTCCGCTGCGCGTGGACCGTCACTCCGGCGATGGTTTTGGCGCTCGATGCCGCCGCTGAGCCACCGGCCATCTTGAGCTTCACTTCTTCCAGCTCCCGTTCCTTGTCCTTGAGCTGGACCAGGAGTTTACGGGTCTTGGCGGCCAGTTCGGACTGTCCCACCTTCAACAACTCCGACAGTTCTCTGACATCGGCCTCGAGTTTCTTCATGAGCCCATAGGCCCCGCTGCCGGTCTGAGCCTCGATCCGACGCACGCCGGCGGCGACGCCTGCCTCCGACACGATGCGGAAAAGTCCGATGTCGCCCGTCTGCCGGCAGTGGGTGCCGCCGCAAAGTTCCTTGCTGAACGACTCGACGCTGACCACACGCACCTGCTCGCCATACTTATCGCCAAAGAATGCCAGGGCCCCTTTCTCCACCGCGTCCTGAATACTCATGACCTCGGTACGAACCGCCTCGTTCCTACGGATTTCCCCGTTCACCGTCGATTCGATGTCGTCGATGTCGCGGGACGACAGCGGCCGGAAGTGGGCAAAGTCGAACCGGAGCCGGTTCGGCCCGACCAGCGACCCGTACTGCTTCACATGCGGGCCGAGGAGATCGCGCAGAGCCGCATGGACCAGATGCGTGGCCGTGTGATTGCGCGCGGCGTCCTGGCGCGTCGAGGGGTTGACCGTCATGCGAAGTTGTTCGCCTTCCCGGATGCGCCCTTTGCGGACAGTCCCCTTATGAAGGATGAGGGCCGGCGCCGCTCTCGTCGTATCCGTGATATCCACCAGCCCTTCTGGCCCCACCAATGTTCCTCGGTCCCCGACCTGTCCACCGCCTTCGGCATAAAAAGGCGTCACATCCAGCGCGACTTCGACTTCGTCGCCTTCCGCCGCTTCCTTCACCAACTGCTCGCCCTTGAGAATCGCGCGTAGCACGCTGTCGCTCTCCAACCGGTCATAACCGACGAACTGCGTACCCCCGATCCGCTTGGTCAACTCGGCCACCGCCGGGCGAGTCGTGTCCTGCTCAAACCCGCCGGTCTTGCGCGCGCGGGTCCGCTGCTCCTCAATCGCCGCATCGAAGCCTGGTTCATCGACCGTCATCCCCTGCTCTCGGCAAGCCTCTGTAATCAGGTCCATGGGAAATCCATACGTGTCGTAGAGCTTGAACACGTCCCCACCCGCCAAGGCCGTCCGGCTAGCCCCTCGCGTCTTTTCGATCATGTCGTTCAAGATCGGTAACCCCTGATCGAGTGTCGCGATAAACCGTTCTTCTTCGCCCCTCGTTGCCTCAGTGATCGTGCCGGCCGCCATGCGCACTTCCGGATAGGCGCCGGTCATCTGCTCGACGACGACCACGCTGAGTTCATGCAGAAAGGGCTCGACGATGCCGAGCAGCCTGCCGTGCCGCGCGGCGCGGCGCAGAATGCGCCGCAACACATACCCACGCCCTTCGTTCGACGGCAACACGCCGTCGGCCATGAGAAAAGTGATCGCCCGCAGATGGTCGGCAATGACGCGCATGGAGCGATCCGCCGTCTCTTTCACGCCATACTCGGTGCCCGCCCGCCTGGCGACTGCCGCCAGCAGCGGTGTGAACAGATCGGTGTCATAATTGCTGAAGACGCCCTGCGCGACCGCCGTCAGCCGTTCGAGGCCCATCCCGGTATCGATGCTCGGCTTCGGCAAAGGAGTCAACGTACCGGACGCATCCCGGTTGTACTGCATGAAGACGAGGTTCCAGATTTCGATCACGCGATCGCCCGCCCCGTTCGGCCCATCATCGCCGGGAACTGCAGGACCCTGATCGAAATGAATCTCCGAGCAAGGGCCGCAGGGGCCGGTGTCCGCCATTTGCCAGAAGTTATCTTTTTCATCGCACCGCACGATGCGTGACGGCGACACACCGATCTGCCTCCAAAACCGATCGGCTTCGTCATCCTCGCGGAATACCGTCACCCACATCCGGTCCTTCGCCAGCCCGACCGTCTGCGTCAAAAATTCCCAGCCGAATCGGATCGCCTCTTCCTTGAAGTAGTCGCCGAAGGAAAAGTTGCCCAGCATCTCAAAGAACGTGTGGTGGCGCCTGGTGTAGCCCACGTTTTCGAGGTCATTGTGCTTGCCTCCGGCGCGCAGGCATTTTTGCACGGACACGGCCCGCGTGTAAGGCCGCGTGTCTTCTCCGAGGAAGACCCGCTTGAATTGGTTCATGCCGGCGTTGGTGAACAATAACGTCGGGTCGGCCTGGGGAAGCAAGGCCGAGCTGGGCACTGCCTGATGCCCCTGCTGCTCGAAGTAGCGAATGAACGACTGTCTGAGTTCCTGTGCGCTCTGTGTCATGAATCCGATCCCTCTCGATCGACGAGCCCCCCGATCATATGGTCGATCGTTTCCTCGCCGAAGCCCCGTTGACGTAAGAGGCGCACGATCTGGACCCGCGTCAATCTTCGGCCCTGACGGTTCTTCCCCTTCACCACTCGATGAGCCAATGTCGCTTCATCATGCTCATGGAACGCCTGGACTACCACTTGATCTGCCAGAGTCTCCGCAATTCCCTTGGCCTGCAATTCCGCCTTCAGCCGCTCTTGCCCGACCGGCCGAGACGCCAACCGATTGTCCACCCATCGTTGGGCATAGACCTGATCATTGAGATACTTGAGGTCGGACAACCGGCGGACCGCTTGCCTAATGTGAATGGGCGAGGCTCCTTTGGATGCCAGAAACTGCTCGACTTGAGCAACGGTACGGTCTCGACGAGCGAGAAACCTTACCGCGAGCTGTATCCAATCTTCAGGGGACGATCGGTTTCTCCGCGTCCGCACTCCCACACGCCGGCCGCTACCGATGCGCCCGCTTTTCATCGCTGCGTGGCGCCGGCTTCTCTTCCTTGGCCTCTGCTTTCTTCTCACTTCGGCCCGGTACTCCGGCTAGGTCACGAAGTTTTGCTTCGACCTCTCGAGCCGCAGGAACATTATTCTTCAGGAATTCCCGAGCGGCGTCGCGGCCTTGACCGATCCGTTCGCCTTTGTAGGAATACCAGGCGCCTGATTTTTCGATAATCTTCTTGTCCACCCCCATGTCGACCAATTCGCCGGTCTTGGAAATACCTTCCGCAAACATGATATCGAACTCCGCCTGGCGGAACGGCGGCGCCATCTTATTCTTGACGACTTTCACGCGGACACGACTTCCCATGACCTCTTGACCTTCTTTGATCGATTCAATGCGGCGAATATCAAGCCGGACGGACGAATAAAACTTGAGGGCGTTCCCGCCGGTGGTCGTCTCAGGATTCCCGAACATCACACCCAGCTTCATGCGGATTTGATTGATAAAGATCACCGTGGTCAATGACTTTGCAATGGCGGCGGTAAGCTTTCTCAGGGCCTGCGACATCAGCCGGGCTTGAAGGCCCATATGGGCATCCCCCATCTCGCCTTCAATCTCCGCGCGAGGGGTCAACGCCGCGACTGAATCGACCACGATCAAATCGATCGCGCCGCTCCGCACCAATGTTTCAGCGATCTCCAATGCCTGCTCGCCCGTGTCCGGCTGGGAGACGAGAAGATCGTCGGCCTGCACGCCAAGCTTCTTGGCATAAGTCAAATCCAGCGCATGCTCCGCATCGATGAATGCGGCAACCCCGCCCGTCTTCTGTACCTCAGCGATGCAGTGCAGCGTCATCGTGGTCTTCCCGGAGGCCTCCGGTCCGAAGATTTCAATTACGCGTCCTCGTGGAAGCCCTCCCACCCCGAGAGCGATGTCCAGCCCCAACGACCCGGTCGAAATAGCCGGCACGTCGGCGTTCTTATCCTCGTCCCCGAGCTTCATGATCGCTCCCTTCCCGTACTGTTTCTCAATCTGGGAAAGGGCTAAGTCGAGCGCGCGCTTCTTGTCGTCCTTCTCTGACATACGAATCTCCTACAACGTAAAAGAATGATGATCGGGGGATTATACCCAAGGGGCACGGAGAAAACCTAGTCTGAACTCAGGCAAGGACGCGTTCAAGGCAATACAACCGAAAGTTGCGTGCACGAGCCGACCAGTCTCTGACCGACCCACCCATGTTCCCTTCTCCTATCGCGTCGCGTCGACATTTTTCACCTGGACCTTTGTGCCTTGACATCCTAGAATGAGCCGTACGCCATGTCACACATTGAATACCTGGCCTTCGCACGCGACGAGTGCAATACGTTGCGATTCCTGAAGAGTGTAAAGGCATCTGCTGTTTTCGCTCTCGTCGTCGCAAGTCTGGTCGTCATTTCTCCGGTCCAGGCTCTTGATGTCTGCTCGCTGATTTCTCGATCAGAAATCGGCGCTGCCATCGGCCAGCCGATTTCCTCAGTCAATCTCGACGGCCCGGATCAGGATACAGACACCGGCTCCCAGACGTGGACGTGTACCTACGATTTGACCGATGGGACCCTGGTCGTGAGCGTGGCAGAGTTTGCCTCGACCAGCGCAGCCAAGAAGTACATCACATTGGAAAACCTTCTCAGGGAACTCAAGGAGGCGGAGGTCCAAGTGATCGAAGACAAAGGAATCGGCGATCGTACATTCGTACTCGTTGACGAGGAGAGCCTCGGCGTGGCCGTGCTCAAAGGAGCTCGGTACTACGCCCTCACAGCGGATAAGGACATACTTCCCGCAGACCGACTCAAAGCCTCACTTCGAAAGATCGCTGTCATGCTGCTCCCCAAACTCTAAGCATCGCTGACACACCTCAACTTGCTTTTCCAACGTGTCACAGCTACCACCTCCCGTGGTCATCCGATCGAATAGATGCAGACATGTTGATGCGCAGGGTGATATCCGCTCCCAGAGCAATGTGGACGACAACAAGGCTATGCGACACTAAGACAGGAAGCAGTCACTCAAATCAGTTCATAATTATTCCTTTTCGCGAATACGTGATGGGAGGCTGACATGATCTCACGATGGGCGAGGTTCGGCGTGATCTGCGCCCTGCTGCCGCTGTTGATGGCCATGCGCCCGGTGGATGAAAAGCTACTGACTGCCGCAATGGACGGGGATCTCGGCAAGGTGAAAACATTGATCGAGGAAGGCGCTGACGTGCACGCGGCCAATCAGACCGGCGCGACGCCGCTTCATGCCGCGGCGTGGAACGGACACCGGGACACGGTGGCGTTCTTGCTGGATAAGGGGGCGTTAGTGAATCAGGCAACCAATGACGGCGCGACGCCGCTCTACATCGCGTCGCAAAACGGCCATCGTGATGTGGTAGCGCTCTTTCTGGACAAAGGCGCGCCGGTGAATCAGACGACCAAAGGCGGCGTGACACCACTCTTCATCGCAGCCCAGAACGGCCATCGAGACGTCGTGGCACTCTTGCTTCAGCACAAGGCCCCAGCGAACCAATCTGCAGAAGACGGCGTGACGCCGCTCTTCATCGCCGTGCAGAAAGGGCATCGGGATGTCGTTGAGCTTTTGCTCCAACAGGGGTCCGCGGTCAACCAGACCATGGCAGACGGTGCGACGCCGCTTCTCGTCGCGGCCCAGAACGGGCATCAGGCAGTCGTGGCGTTGTTGCTGAACGCGGGAGCGGCGGTGAATCAGGCGATGGCGAACGGCACAACTCCGCTTCTCGTCGCGGCCCAGAACGGGCATCAGGCAGTCGTGGCGCTCTTGTTAGGAAAAGGGGCCGCAGTAAACCACGCGGTACAGAATGGGGTGACACCGCTTCTCGTTGCAGCGCAGAACGGCCATCGGGAGGTAGTCGAGCTCTTGTTGCGGCAGGGCGCATCGATCAATCAGAAAGCGAGGAACAGCGCCACGCCGATCTTCATGGCGGTGCAAAACGATCATCGCGACGTCGTCGCGTTGTTGTTGGAAAAGGGCGCGTCGGTGAACCAGCCGGCGCCTGACGGCGCGACACCGCTTCATGTCGCGACGGCGGCAGGCCATCGCGACATGGTCGTCCTCCTCCTGAAACAAGGAGCGGACGTGAAAGCACAGGCGAACGACGGAATGACGCCTTTGCATGTGGGAGCCTATCATGGCAATCGGGAGATCATTACCTTGTTGCTCAAGTACGGAGGAGACAAGAATGCCAAAACGAAATCAGGAGATCGCCCTATAGATCTGGCTCGCCAGCAAGGCCACACAACGCTGTTTTCGCTGCTGCAGCCGCGAAAGGCCGGATGAGCATGATGACTGAAGAGTTAGGTTTATCTGTTCTCTCTCCCAGAAGATGCAACGCCGGCCGGAGCGTTGCTTTTCCTGTTTGATCAGGCTATACAAGCTCCCTATGAATGATGCGCAGGTCGAAGAGATCAAGCGACACTTCGGAGTAGTGACAGAGGCCCTTCGGAGTGACATCCGCCAAATTGCTGAGGGGCATTCGGACATTCGGCATGAATTGCGAGAGGTTCGAGACGAATTGCGAGATGAATTCAAAGAAATGCGGGCCCTCATGCGGCTCTCTTTTTCACAGCTCGACCAGCGAATTCACACACTCGAAACAGACATTTCCATGCTCAAGGCCAGGATGGATCGCCTCGAAACCCACCGCGTCTAATCTATTGCCGACAATTCCTTCACATGACGTTCCATGGCAAAGCTAAGGTCCACCAGTTGATGGATTGGGGTCGGTGCTCTGGTCTGTCAACCTTCTGTACGCTCGCGCTCATTCTCCTGAGCGGCTGCACGACGGCGCCGGAGGAGAAGTTACAGCAGGCTGCAGCGGACGGCAATCTCCTCCGAGTGGAGACCTTCCTTGGGCAGGGGGTCGGCGTGCAGGCAGCCCATGCACGTGGGATGACACCGCTGCTGTTGGCTGTGAAGAATGGACATCGAGAGGTGGTGGCGCTCTTGTTGGACCAAGGAGCGGCCGTGAATCAGCGGAGGACGGATGGAATGACGCCGCTCTCCCTCGCCGTGCAACAGGAACATCGAGACGTGGTGACCCTCCTCCTGAACAAGGGCGCGGATGTGAACGGCCAGGTGCGGATGGGCGGCGTGACTCTATTGCATGTTGGGGCGTATCGAGGCGATCAGACGATTATCGAACTGCTGCTGAAACACGGAGGGGATAAG
Organism: Nitrospira sp.; assembly: GCA_024760545.1. NCBI lineage: Bacteria > Pseudomonadati > Nitrospirota > Nitrospiria > Nitrospirales > Nitrospiraceae > Nitrospira > Nitrospira sp. The sequence goes on along the minus strand of CP060501.1, from coordinate 90,525 downwards.
AATGCCAGGCTGTCGACGGGAGAACGTCCGGTGGACCTGGCTCTTCAGCAAGGCCACACGGCACTCGTTCCACTGCTCGAACCGTGACATCGGGTCCGAGTGCACCCGAGCGCAGCAAATGGATCGCTGCTAACCGCGGTTACCTTCTTCCACTTCCCACAGTTTCGTATACACAGACCCGGTAGGACGCAGCTCGCTTTTTATCATCACAAGCGCTCCGACTGTAATCCCTCCTAACGAGAGCGGGCGGTCACAGACGCCGCTTTGCGCCAGGAACTGACCCACTTGTCGCTCGCCTGCTTTGATCCGTGCCAGTGTCAGGTGCGGCGTGAAGGGTTTGTCATCCGGTGCGAAACCGAATGAGCGACAGCAAGACTCGATGGCCTGATGGAAGGCAGTCAACTGGGTTGCTGCACCGCTTTGCTGCCACTGCTCAGACGGCCCTACCCATAGGACGCGCGGCTGTCGAACGTTTGGGAACGCTTGCAGTTGATCGAGGGGAATCTGAATCGTCGGGTGCGACTGCCTAACAATCGCCATGGCGTCACGCATTTGGCCGAGGAGCTGTTCATCCGTATCTCCGAGGAACCTGATCGTGAGATGAAACGAATTGGGTTGTCCCCAGGTAACACGGATAGCTTTTGAAAGATGAGGTGACAGCCGCCGTTTGAGATCTTGCTGTACGTGGGAGAGACCTGCTCGGACCTCATCGTCGATTTCCACAGCGAGGAATGCGCGAATCATGTCCTGACTCTGTCGACCAACCATCGACGAAGCAGATCTAGGGCTGCCTGAGCGGCGCGCTGTTTAATGACGGATCGGTCCCCATGGAATCGCAATTCCTTCATGATCGTCTTGCCGCTGCCATCGTCGAGCCCGACGTACACCAACCCGACGGGTTTGGTCTCCGTCGCGCCTCCGGGTCCAGCGATACCCGTCACACTCAACGCCGCCGACACACCCGCCCGTTCACGCATGCCCTTGGCCATCGACGCAGCAACTTCCCGGCTCACCGCTCCATATTGCCCTATGACACTTGCCGGCACTCCAAGCATCTCCGTTTTTGCCTGGTTGCTGTAGCAGATGGCTCCCCGATCAACATAGGCCGAAGCTCCCGGCACCTGCGTAAGACGGTGCCCGATCAGACCTCCCGTGCACGATTCGGCAACCGCGACGGTCAGTTTCTGCTCGCGCAACATTCGACCGACCACCTCTTCCAAGGTGTCGTGACCTTCCGCATAGATCCACTCCTGCAATCTCGCACGAACCTCCTTGACCAGCGAGGAGAGACTCTCATTCTTGATGGGACATTGTGCCTTCGTTGTCAACGACACCAGCACTCCGGTCGGTGAAGCAAGCAGACCTAACGCGACCGGTGTCCGTTTTGTCATCAGTCCCTGTAACTTGGCGTCCACGTCAGCCTCAGGCAATCCCCACGTGTGAAAGACCACCCTCGTGATTGGATGTGGGCGTGGCCCTTTTGATCGCTCAACTTGGGAGGTTAAGAGCGGTAGAACCGACTGCTCTACCATTGCGCGCATCTCACCCGGAACACCTGGCAATGCAATGATACGTGTCCCCCGCCACACCAACGCGAAGCCCGGCGCGGAGCCCACCGGGTTCGGCAAGACCGCCGCGCGAGACGGAATGAGTGCCTGTCGCAATTGTCCGCGATTCGGTATTCGCCCCCACTGAGCCAGCCTGGCCCTCATGCCGTCAAGCGCTTCTTTCCGGCGTGCTAGACGGGAGCCGGTGACCGCTGCGACAGCTTCCCTGGTGCAGTCGTCGACCGTCGGGCCTAGCCCTCCGGTGATGATGACGATTCCGGCCCGGCGACCGGCTGTCTTCAACACGTCCGCAATGTCCGACTCATCGTCCCCGACGATTGACTTAAACCTGACTTCGATACCGATCGCTGCCAGCGAGTCGGTGATGAATAACGAATTGCTGTCAGACCGGCCTCCCACGAGAAGTTCCGACCCTATCGCAATCGTTTCAGCGAGATATAGACGGTCCGATGCGGGAAACCTGCGCATAGCGGAATGAAACCCCTACTCTATCTGCCCGAAGTCGAGCGAAAATCGAACCTCTCCACCGGTTGCCGGAAACACGGTAAGAGTTGTCTGCGCTTTTGGGTCGAAATCGGCGTACCCAAATGCGGCAACCACTTTGGCCCGAAATTTAGGCGAGTTGGGCCAGACCGCACTCCGACTGGCTTGCCCATCGACTCGCACGGTAATGGGTTTGATGACCTTTCCCCCCTGATCGAGCACCACATAACTGTTCACCGCGAAAGAAGGACTATCCCCGAAAATGACGGTGTTGACGAGCATCGTCTGGGCCTGCGTCACTTGGGCAACATCGGCCGCGCTCGGTTCAAGTCCACGTAACGCCATGTGTGTCGCCATCACGGATATTGCTCCGAGCTTTGTGATCAGAAACCCGCCGGCATGCAACTCATCAGCGCCTCCAAACCGCGCATAGAAGGTTTCGGGCGGCTGACGGTGTGCCGCCGCTCTTGTTCCGCGGTCGAGTGCGGCCTGGATTTGTGCGTGCGCCGGGTCTACCTCAATCGCAGCCGAGGGACACGCGATGCCAAGCATGCAGGTCACAGCAAGCCCCATAGATCCATGACAAGCGTGATGCATGCGATTGCGACTAACAGAACCCTCATAGCCTGTCAATGGATGAACCCGTCTCCCGTTGACAAGGCCGAAGGGGAAATGCTAAACGAACAAAAACTGAGGAAGTGTTTCTTGTCACTCTACTAAAGGAGCTTTGAATGTCGACTCCGGACACACCCCCCGCCGCACCGACACCCCGGCGGCAGTACGTGAACTTCGTGTTTTATAAAGTGGACCCCGCATGGCGGCGCCTCCCGGAAGACGTGCGCACCCAGGGCAAGCAGGAGTTCCTGCGCGCTGCGGAGGACTTCAACGGCAAGGTGCTGATGGTCCCCTATTCCACCGTCGGTATCCGGGGCGACTGCGACTTCATGCTGTGGCGCATCAGCTATGACCTGGACCTGTTCCAAGACATGAGTGCCAAGATGCTCGCCTCAGGTCTCGGACAGTATCTCTCAACTCCGTATTCCTATCTGGCAATGACCAAGCGATCCGTCTATGTCGACCACCATGCGCACGCAGGGCAGGAAGGGAAACGGCTCACAGTGGTGCCGGGAAAAGGCAAGTACATCTTTGTGTATCCATTTCTCAAAACGCGCGAGTGGTTTTTGCTGACGAAGGCGGCGCGCCAGGGAATGATGGATGAGCACATCGAAGTGGGACATCGGTTCCCGTCCGTCAAGCTGAACACGACCTATTCCTTCGGGTTAGACGATCAAGAGTGGGTGGTGGCCTTTGAGAGCGACAAGCCGGAGGACTTCCTGGACCTGGTGATGGCGCTGCGAGAGACGGAAGGGTCCCGGTATACCTTGCGGGACACCCCGATCTTCACATGTATCCGACGAAGTCTCAAGGAAACTCTCGATACGTTGGGGGGCTGAACCACGCCCGGAGCGAGAACCTCCTCGAGTCCTCGGTTTCACAATCATCCGTGCTGCTGAACGGCTTTCGGTCTCCCGACCGAAAGCCGCTGCGCTTTGTGCGCAATGCCTCCGAAGACAGATCCCCGCGCCGCACTCCTGTCACTCCTCCTCCCGGGGTTAGGACAACTCTCACAGGGGCGTGTGCCGCACGCACTCGCCACCTGTTTAGCCGCCGTAGTTCTTGTCGCACTCACGATGTGGCTCGGGCGTATCACTGACCGCGCCGTCGAAGTCCTCGCCTTCATGATACTCACCCTTCCTTACTGGGCCATGCAAGGTTATGACGCCTATCTTGGAGCAAGTCCGGACGTTTCCAGCTGGCGGCGAACATGGCAACTGGTCTGGCGGCAGGGCCACGACATCCGCTTTTTAGGTCTGTTGCTCTTGCTCAGCGCGCTTAATGATGCATGGATCATCCTAAAGAACCTGGACTACCTGCTTCCTATTTTTTGCACAAAGCCCGATGGGGTTCCCGGTTTCCTGACCAAAGCCATCTCACCCGCCCTTCACCTAGCGGTCGGATACGGGTTTTTCAGACTCCGTCGCTGGGCGCTATTCCTTTACTTTGCCTATGCCGGATACGGGTTTACGAATGGCATCGTGAACCTCACCTGTTTTGGACCGGGCCGCATACGGAACACATTGCTCGTTGTCATCGTGCTCTCTACAGCCTATGTCCTGTGGCGTCGCCGAGTCTTGCTGCAGGCTCCTGAGAACTAAGGGATCGCACACGGAAGGCCAACTTTGACAGCCTGACGAGCCCTGTGTTACCTCTACGAGGTACCATGATGATAGGAAGGACCTCGCATGGCTGATACAACCGCCCTCTATGCCCTACGTTTTCCTGACGGCTCTCTGAGCCTTTACATCGATGAACATTACGCCCAAGAACGAGGCATCGATCCTTCACGGCTTGTGCGGGTAGAAATCCCGAGAGAAATGTTCATCAGCGGCACCGTTCAGGATGTTCGTGAATACGTTGCGCTTCAACTTGAACAGCATCAACAGCAGCGGGCCGGGACCGCCTAGCACCGCAGACTGGAAGCCATGGGCCAGAGAAGTGCAGTACATCCCCGCCTCATCCAACAACTGGACCTTCACGACCTGATCGGGAAACCATGACACCAGCACTGATCTCGCCGCCTCTTACCACAGAGATGATTGAAGAGATTATTGCGGGCTTGCCGATACAAGGCCGCATTATTCTTAGGCTTTTGCTGTTGCAGTCTCTTGATGTCACACACGACGAAATTCTGTTCATGGTCGCAGATCGACCGGATCCTCGGTGTGTCTCGGGGAAAAAACCTGTCACCACGATGACCCAGGAGTCGATCACGGCAATGATCGATCGACGGAACGAGTACCGCAAGCGGGTTCGACTTCGCCGAGAACGGACGTGGCTCCAATGTGTCGCCCTTCAGAATTTTATCCGCACGGCGGACGCGCTTGCCGCTCGGGCCGCCGCACTTCTTGCGGCTCGTGGAGTTCCTGCCGATAGAATTGAAGACTTCAAGGCACGCGCTCGTTCTGCCGTTCCATCGACGACATTGCGGCTGTTGGACGAAGCTTGGGACAAGAACGAAATCAGTGCGGAGGAATACCAGAAACACCGTTTGGTCGTCGAGATGCAGACCCAGCTTCGCTTTGCCGAACGGTTCAGAAAACGCCTCTCTCTTGCGGAACGTGAACGCCAGACGTCCGATCAGACGACTCTCCAGGACCATGAGATCGGCCATATCTGGGGCATTCCAGCCGGTACCCTCGCGGCCAGGAAGGTAAAATTTCTGTCTCAATACTTGCTCGCCATCCAAGCCAAATGTTCCGGATCTCACGCAGCCGACCCCCATATTCCTTCACCGGACATGTGGAAGGAGACCATGCGCGTGCTCTCCCATACTCCCATCGAACGATCAATCGCCACCTATGATGGGCTCGAAGGGACGGAGACCGCCTTGATCGAAAAACTGGGAATCTACACAATGGTTCGTATACCCGAATCGGCGGAGACGAAATTGTGGAATTCGCTCGTCTACGGAGCCAGTTCCAACGCCGTACATACCGAAACGACCAGAACATTGTTTGGACTCCAACGACTAGTATCTATCCAACATGACGTGGATACGAGCGACGAGGCGCTCGATGAAGAGTTACTGAAGCGTTCGGCGCCGGCACCCAAGGAGTCCGATGCCCTCCCCTCACGAGCAGGTGAAGCGGCTCAAGGTGAACTGACCGACTTACAGCGGCATATTCTTCACAACTTTTTTGGAGAGGACGTCAGCGGCAGGGCCTCCGATAAATGGTAAACTTTCAGCCTTGCCAATCGCCGGCAGTTCGGTATAATTGCACATCAATGATGACGACGCAGCCTACCATCCGACAGTCTCTTCCCGCATGGGCGGTCGTCTTTCTTCTTTTCTTGCCCATCTATTCGTTCTCTACTGTGATGCTCGGCACCGCGAGTCCGGCAATGGCCGTCAGCTTGATTGAGATATCGGAGCTCTTGGCACATCCTGAGCTCTACGACCGTCAAGATGTCGTGGTCACCGGAAAAGTCATGAACGTGCAGCTAGCTACCAATCGTCAAGGGCAGCCTGCTTATGGATTTCTGCTGCAAGACCATGCCGGAACGTTGAAAGTCGTCAGCCTCGGTCAGCTGGAGGTCCGTGAAGGTGACCAGGTCATCGTGGAAGGTGTCTTCAGCCGCCTCCGCCAAGTGGGCCGTACGATCGTCTACAATGAGATCAAGGCCCTCTCCGTCACGCCTCTGACCCGGTTGAACCCTGATCTCGTCGGCTGATCGAGCCCCTTGGTTTTTTCCAACCTTCATACCTCCATCTCAGGCGATTGCATTTTCCGATTCAGCGCATACAATGGGTTTTCATGAACAGGTTGTATCTGTGCGTGCTCACACCGGCACTCTTTGGAATGTTATTAATGTTATTGTTGATGGGTTGCAGTCCCCTCGCACAAGTGAGGGAATATCCGAATCAACAGCAGATGGTCGGACAATCCAAGTCGAAGATCCTTTCCTGCGCGGGCAAGCCCGTGGAGGAACGAACCGAAGACCAGTGGACATTCCTTCGATACTATCGAGAGGCTCCGATTCTCGAAGAATCACGGCCGGTTGGGAAAAGCAGCTTTGCCACTATTCGCCATGGCTGCTGGGCCACGGTTATTCTGGCCGATGACCGGATCGTTGATGTGCATTACCGTTTTGTTCCTCCAACCTTTGACGCCTCCAATGATTGCGAAGAAATTTTTGAGCCCTGTATACCGTAGCATCCGTCAACGTCCACATTCAGTCGCTTTTCTCCGTAGCCCGAAATCGGAAATCGGCCAGCGTTTGAAACCATGAGTCTCACGCGAAGCTGGGCATTATTCATTCCTCATGCTCTTTTTTTGAGCTTCATCATCTGGCCAAGTGATGCGCCGGCATTGGAAAAATACGGACGCCCGCTTCCCTCTTTGGAGGACGCGAACGGTCGAGACGCGGAAGAATCGCTCTTCGCCGGCTATCTCCTCACCGGTGTATTCGCTTCAAACCCCTCCTTTGCCGCCAGACCGGATAACACGGGCCTTGTGGGCTTACGCCACATGCTTCATCTGGAAACCGATCTCTATAAGCAATATCTCACCTTTTATACGGATCAGAACTTCTTCTCTGACCGCACCAACGGCTGGATTGAGCTGAGCGAATGGGACGGCACCTATGCCCTAACCGGTGTACTTGGCCATTTCAACTGGCGTCTGCAGTATGAGCGTGATGTACCCATCGATCGCAAAGGCGTCACGCAGGAATATGGCGATGGACTCGTGACGGCCAAATTCCAGGCGGTCCAGGATCTTCCGGGATGGCAACGTCACTTTCCAAATCAAAACCTGTCTGTCTATGCCGGGGCAGGATGGCTCTTTCATAACAACAACTACTTCGCGAGGCCTGACAATACCGGTCGGGCTCTCTTTCGGTATGTCGCGCATGCCGACCTGGACCTCTATAAGAACAAGATCGTGCTGTATGGCGACGTGAATGTGTTTACAGACCGGCAGGCCGCCAACGCGGTCAATCCAACGGAATTGGATTGGATCATCGGACTCGCCGCGCGCTGGCAGAACGTGGAATTAGCCGTGTATCATGAACAGGACCAGCCATTGGACCGAGAAGGGTTGGTCCAAAAATACCTCGCGGTCCAACTCCGTTTCTCCTTTGACATTTCGAAACGACAGCTCGGCATCGGGGTGAGAAAACCAGCAGCAACCGTTCAATGAGGCAGTTTGAGGACCCAGGTCAAGAGCCGGTCCGAAATGCGGTCAGGCAACACATTGGCCATGAGTGCGCGGAACTTCGCGTCCGTTCCGACGAGATACCGTGTTCTTGGAGAAGGTGCCGTCAACGCCGCTTCAACCGCCTTTGTGACGGCCTCCGGGGCGATCGCGCGCTTTGAGGCTTGTCCAACAACCTTTCGCACCGCAGCGACCATCGGTTTATAAAGAGCGCGAAGCTCACTTTCTATTCCCGCTTCTCTTTCTGCCGCTTCGATCGCCGACTTGTTCCAAATGGGCGTCGCAATCGCACCCGGCTCGATGATGGAGACATGAATACCCCATTGCCGGACCTCCAAGCGGAGCGCATCGGTAATCGCTTCCAGCGCGAACTTTGATGCCGAATAGGGTCCCATGAGCGGCATGGTTGAGAGCCCGGCGATCGAACCCATGTTGACGATTCGTCCTCGCGCCTGTCGGATCAATGGAAGAAACGCTTGGGTGACAGCGACCTGCCCGATGACGTTGACATCGAGCTGCTGTCGGAGGTCCGGAATAGGGACAGCTTCCACGGGTCCAACGATCGCAATACCGGCATTGTTGATTAGTCCAAAAAGTCCATTGCTTACAACTGACTTTGAAACTAATAGTTTAGCTTTTTCAATGGTCGAGTGGTCTGTCACATCCAACTCAATCGGCACGAGCCGATCTGAACTTTCCTTTTGAAGGGCCGCGCCATCCTCGGACCTCCTCACTCCTGCAAAAACTTTAAATCCTAGTCGATCAAGATGATTGGCACAAGCCGCTCCAATTCCAGTGGACGCTCCGGTGATAACCACCGCCCGATTGTCCCCGATAGGCATACTCCCTCCATGAATACGGAGAATCCAAATGACAAAACCATAACAGGTTTCTAGGGTCTCCATCTATATACGTGACATGGTTTTCCTGTATCCGTTCGGTGGACACCGGCCTCGGTGTTTGGCTATCATTTATCATCTTGTTCGTAGTGTCCTGAAGGTGGAGTACAGCTGGCGGCACAGCGGCCTATAGAGTTATGAAGTGAGTCTTCGCTGGGCTTGTGGGAACCCTGACATTTCTCTGGCCCGCACAAGCTCTTATTTACAAATACCTTTCAGCTCACTGCCGTTTCCCGACCTCGGAGGGGCCGCGATCGACGTGTAGTCTGCATATAACCCAAAGAGGCCCAAGCGCGTAGAAAGTCGAGACACGATGAAGCCTAGACATATCTCCTTGCCAAACACGCTCCCATGGTGGCTGACCATGGTCTTGTTGACCACGGGCCCACTCGACATGGCAATCGCGTCACCGGCTGACGATGAGCGGGCACAGACCGTCGTCCACATGCTCGATTATGTCGCTGTGGACTACCCGGACGCCGTGCAAGACGGCAAGGTGTTCAACGCCGATGAGTACGCGGAGCAACGCGATTTTGCCGTTCAAGCCATCACACTTCTCGGCAAGCTCCCCAACGTGCCCGAACAGCCTGCGCTGCTCCAGCACGCCAGCAGACTGCTCGCGCAGATTGAGGCCAAGGCATCGGGCAGCGAGATTTCTGCGCTCGCCGGCCGGCTCCGCCTCGACGTGATCCAGGCATGGAAGCTGAGCGTGGCACCACGGCGCGCTCCTGATCTCCAGCAGGGCGGGAAGATGTTCGCGCAGCACTGCGCCGCGTGCCACGGGGCGCAAGGCCGCGGAGATGGGCCACTGGCCAAGGGGCTGGAACCAGCGCCCAGCGATTTTCACGACGAGGCGCGCATGCGCCAGCGCAGTCTGTACGGCCTCTACAACACCATCACGCTCGGCGTGGGCGGCACACCGATGCGCGCCTTCACTGAATTTTCCGAGACCGATCGCTGGGCATTGGCCTTCTTTGTCGGCAGCCTGCGAGCCGACTCGAAAGCGGTGGCGAAGGGCGAGGCCTTGTGGCAGCAGGGCGAGAGCAACGCAGCGTTCGATAGCCTTCGCACCCTCGTGATAAAGGCCCCTGCGGAACAGGCCGCCGCCGGCTCGACAATGGACGCCGTGCGCGCCTATCTGACGCAGCATCCGGATGCGCTACAGGCCAGTGCCCAGACACCCCTGGCCTTCTCACGCTCCAAGCTCGAAGAGGCATCACGGTCCTATGCGCAGGGCGATCGAGACGCTGCGCGGCGTTTAGCGATCGCGGCCTACCTGGAAGGGTTCGAACTGGTCGAAAAAACACTGGACCACGTGGACTCGCCGCTGCGCTTGGAAACCGAGCGTGAGATGATCGCGCTACGGGCAGCCATCGGCGAAGGTAAATCGTCCGACGCAGTGACCGCGCAGTCGATAAAAGTCATCGCGCTGCTCGACCGCGCCGATGCTGCGCTCTCCGGCAGTACTCTGTCACCGAATGCGGCCTTCGCGAGTTCTCTTGTGATCCTGTTACGTGAAGGATTGGAGTCGATCCTGGTGGTGTCAGCCATCGTGGCCTTCGCCGTCAAGACTAAGCGGCATGATGCCTTACCTTACATTCATACAGGTTGGATCGGAGCCGTGGTGTTAGGCGGGATTACATGGGCCATAGCCAGCTACACACTGAACATCTCGGGCGCCAGCCGCGAACTAACCGAAGGCATTACGGCATTGCTGGCCGCTGCCATGCTGCTCTACGTGGGGTGGTGGTTGCACAGCCGCTCGAACGCGCAAGCCTGGAACCGATTCATCCGCGAACAGGTCAGTGTTGCGCTAGGCAAGCGCACGCTATGGACGATGGCCGGCGTCTCGTTCCTCGTCGTGTACCGCGAGATCTTCGAGGTGATTCTGTTCTACGAAACACTGTGGTCCCAGGTCGGTGCCGACGGGCATAGTGCGGTGGTCTGGGGCATCGCCGCGGCGGCGCTACTGTTGGTATTGCTCGGCGGCGCAATCCTTCGCTACAGCGTGCGTTTGCCGATCGGACCGTTTTTCACGGTCTCCTCGATCCTTCTGGCGCTGATGGCTGTGGTCTTTGTCGGTAACGGCGTTGCGGCGCTGCAGGAAGCAGGAGTACTCGAGACGACGACGGTGCGTTTCATTTCGCTGCCGTTACTGGGCGTCCACCCAACCGCGCAGAGCCTCGTGCTGCAAGCGCTGACGCTGGCGTTAATCGCAGGTGGGTTGTGGTCCAACCGAGCGAAGGCGACATGAGAGGTACGAGCCTGCCACAATTAGTTGCGGTCTGATCCTGAAACTGCAGACGCCTAAAAAGTAGGCAGTGTGTCAGGCAATAGCATTGTTCGCAGCGATTCTCGTGCCCGACTCGACTTGTTCACAAGGTTATCCCCAGAACATGGGGACTAACGGCTCTCAAATTCTGAGTTTTTCGTCCGTCTCTACATCAACGCTACAGCCGCCCACACATGAGTCGACGATTACTCCGGTGAGCCTAAGTGTCTGAAATCTTTCAGGGCGCTGTCCTTCTCAGGATCATGCAACCCGTTACGCGACGCATCTGATTTGCTATCAACATGGACGTCAATGACCTCTCCCATGTCGTTCAGGACGATCGTAACCGGAGTACCGACGGCAATGTCGGTAAACATACGGCTTTCCCGCCTGAGCTTAATACCCTTCTGACCTCCGGAGACTGAGAGCATCATCTCGATCCTTGTCCGACCAATGTTGTATCTTCGCCAGCCAAATTGCCGCGGCATCCGGCGTGAGAGCGCCTACCGCATTCACCAGCGAAAGCGCCCCAACCAGGGTATGCTTCGCATCCACCACCGGAACATGGCGGACGCGATGGTCGACCATTGCACGTATGGCATCGGCCAAGATAGCATCCTCGCGACACCGAATTGCCATACTTCTGTTGATCAGTTCATGCATGGTGGTTGTCTCACCGCGATCTTCGCACGCAAAGGTGATCTGAGCCGCGTCATCTTCCGTCAGCGCGAAGACCGGCTCGTTATCTTGGCAAACGATTAGGACGGCGACATTCTGATCTCGGATAATCTTAATCGCATGTCTGATGAGAATGGAGGTATCGGCCTTCGCTATTTCACGGGTCATGATGTCTTTCACGAGGCGATCTTCGCCTGGAAGGACTCCATAGGCCTCATCATTGGTCGATTCTGCCGCAATGCCGGAACGAGAGCGAGGGGCAACAGTGAGCATGGCGGACCTATAGCTGGTCCTTAATACGACTCGGATTTAATGAACTCTGCTGCGTTACGGCTTTCTGGGGATTGATCGAATTGAGAGGGCATGATCCTGGTCATTGATCTTGGCCTCGACCTGATCCCCTTTCCTAATTTCTCCCACCATCTTGGTTGTCTTATCCGTATGTAATCGGACCTCATTTCCTCCCTTGACCTTGACAAAATAATTTCCGTCTTCCACCCGAAACAATTCGCCCTTGATTGTCTTGCCTTCGCCCGCCCGGGTGCTCCCTTTTCCATCGTCCGTATTCTGTTGCTTATCATCATCCGATTTGAAACCAAATTTCTTAGCATCGGTTAAGGAGTCGGTTTTCATGACATCTCCGGGCCCTGGTGAATGCTCGGCGCGTGCTCCGTGTGACAGACTCAGGGACAACAGGAAACTACACGATAGGACAGCTGCGAATTTGTAAATGGATAGCATGGGAACCTCTTTCGTTTATCCGCGATTGTGAATTAAGCGACGATCGCGTCACGTTCGCATCTATGCGATTGTCCGCGACGCCAAGAACACTCACGCATCAATGAGACATAGGCTGATCGGAGACGAACGAGATGGCATGTCCTCGATCATCCACCTTGGCCTCGACAAAATCTCCTGCCTTCACTTTTAATGGGGTCTTCACATTGATCGTTGTCTTATCGACGTGCACGCGTGTGACGGTCCCATTCTCCTCCCGGAGATGAAAGTAACCCTCATTTTCGACCCGGACAACTTCGCCCTTGATCGTTTTGCCGGGCTTTGAGTCGCCGACCGCGTCGCTGATCAGCTGAGGGGATGGGCGGAGCTCGTTGGCCCATGAAGTGCTATTGAGAAAACATAGCCCGAGCACGACACCACACATCAGAGCAATCACTTGTTTGGACGAGCCCATAAACCCTCCTTGGTTAAACTAAGAATACGTCTGTTTCCTAACTACAGCATATGCCGCTGGGAGGATTTGTTGATCTAGGACTTTCCCTCATTTCACATCGAATGTCCTCATGCACTAGGAAGGAAGTCTTGTCCATGTCGAGACATCGTGTCTTATCAGCCAACCATCACGCTCCATCTATACTGAAGAGTGGCGCACAAATACCCGCATAGATTCGCATGGTGCTTCAGTCAGCCGCCATGAGGAGGGTCTGCATCTTGCACAACCTAGTAGAGCTGTAGAGGTCCGCTGAAGTTTATTTTTATTGAAGGAGGATTCCTATGAGAATACTACAGACCTGTGCCTACATATTGATGACAGGAGGATTGCTGTTATTCGCTGACGGTGCAATTCAAGCCGGACAATCCAAGAGTGGGTCCCAATCCGATAGTACTATGGAGAGTCAATCGGCAAGTCCCGGAGGATCGAGTGGATCCATGAAGCAAGGGCGCGACTCAGCCACGAAGAAAGGGCAGGAGCCGTCCAAGGGGTCGATGAAAAAAGAAACCATGGAATCCGACAAAGAACGGCAAAACCCATCGGACAGTCCGAGATGTTTCGGACCCCCGCCGTCTGACAGCAAGGATGATTCGCCCGCGACACTGAAAAAGGATAAGCCATCCTAATGTTCGATGCTCAGTAATGACAGCGCATCGCAAGCGCCGCATATGATTGGGGTTAACGCCGCAAACGTATCGCAGGAGGAGTTTTATGAGGATTCGATTTAGCAGTGCCTACTTAATGATAGCCGGAGGATTACTGTTGTTCGGCACCGGCACAGCCCAAGCCGATCAATTGAGGACCGGCCCCCAAGCCAACAGCGCGGTGGGACCGTCTGGAAGGGTGGGTTCACCTAGCCTGACGGGATCATCCAGCGGAACAGGCGCACCTGGAGCGGGATCGTCCGGCGGCATGGGAACTCCAGGAACGAGTTCGGGCAGCATGGGAACACCGGGGACAGGTTCCGGCAGCATGGGAGTACCGGGATCGGGTTCTGGGAGCATGGGAACTCCAGGAACGGGTTCGGGCAGCATGGGAACACCGGGGACAGGTTCCGGCAGCATGGGAGTACCGGGATCGGGTTCTGGGAGCATGGGAACTCCAGGAACGGGTTCGGGCAGTATGGGAGCACCAGGGACAGGCTCCGGCAGCATGGGAGCACCCGAGAAAGGATCATCGGGTGGGACAGGTTCATCGGGCGGAGGAGGTGGATATTAGCAGCTACTCAATTGCGCAGTGTTGAACTTCCTCACAAATATGAGTGAGGCAGAACGAGCGCCGCTGCCATTTATGATCAAATCGCAACAGGTCTGTCGGATTAGTTGTCCGCTTCAACATTCAAGAAGTGCTGGGCAGGGGCTGCTTGGCGATCACGGCACGATGGATCGCCGCGTACAACTCTTCCGTCACAGACTCTTTCGAAACGAAGGCTGCGGCGCCGGCCTCCGCCATCGCTTGGATAATCTGGCGATCGCCTTGGACGGACAATGCAATCACGATGACATCCGGGTAGTCTTTATGAATCCGGCTCGTAGCCGTGACTCCATCCATCACCGGCAGATTGACATCCATGATGACGACGTCCGGCCGCAGGTCTGCAGTTAAATCTACGGCCTGCTGACCATCGGACGCCTCTCCAACCACACGAAGGTTCTCATGCCCATCCAGAAGGCTTTTGATCCCTTGTCGAACCATGACATGATCATCGACCAACACGACCCGGATCGGTGCTGATTGCGCGGAGGGCTGTTCTGTGACTCTCGAATAGTGGCCAGGATGGTCCACACTGCTTGTACGGAGGCCTTCGCCGCAAGACTCCTCCTGAAGTTCGGGTGTCGCCGAGACGGGCCAATACGGCAAAACCATCGTCACCCGGGTCCCACAACCCGGCGACGAATCGATTTCCAACCGACCTCCCATCGCCATCATGCGTTCAGTGATGCTGAATAATCCGAATCTGGAGGATGCCGAATCCGGAGCGACAGTCATCGACGCGTGATCGAAACCTTGTCCATTATCCGTGACCGTTAAGCGCAATTCTGTGGAGGTCTTGGCAACTTCGATCTTGGCGTGATTCGTCCCCGCATGTTTCAGGATGTTGAGCAGGAGTTCTCGAACGGATTGAAAAACCAAAATCGCTTGATCATCCGGTAAATTGAGGCGGCCCGATCCGACCTGCACTTCCACGGTGAGTCCGCGAGTCTGCATGTGCTCGGACAGCCATCGAAGCGCGTGAGACAATCCGAATTCCTGCAGCGCCGGAGGAGCGAGATCGGCGATGAGGGTACGCGTATAGCGGAGGGATTCGTCCAGAATTTGGTCGAGCTCCGCAACGAGCCGCGTGCCGGGTTCCTTGGCGACGCACGTCGAGGCTTGTCGCAACTTCATGCGCCCCGCAACAAGCAGCTGGGCCAAATAGTCGTGGAGATCGCCCGCCAACTTGCGCCGTTCCCGCTGTTCCGTGAGTGTCAAATCGCTGGCGAGCGCGCGCAACCGTTCCTGGGAAAGCATGAGCTCTTTCGTCCGCGTTTGCAGCGCAGCATGGGCGATTCGATTGTCGTCCCGCAATCGCTTTTGTTCGAGTACGCGTTCCACAGCGGATCCCAATCGATCGAGACGATCCTTCATGATGTAGTCTGCCGCGCCATGACGCAGCAACGCCACGGCTTGCTCCTCGCCGATGGAGCCGGACACAATAATGAAAGGAATATCGACCTGGAGTTTCTGCAGCCAGTCAAGAGCAGTCAGCGCGTCAAATGAGGGCATCGTATTGTCGGAGAGAATCAGGTCATATGACCGATTCACACATTCGAGCAATTCCTTTTCCGTATCGATCCGATTCCAGGTGGGATCAAAACCGGCTCGCGCCAGCTCGCGCATCATCAATTCAGCGTCCGTTTCCTGATCTTCCAACAACAAGACGCGCAACGGTTGAGCCATACGACCTCCTCATGCACCAGGCCGGTTCAAAGCTTTCTTAAATTTACGCCGGCCCCTGATTCAAGACCAACCAGTATAGATTCAGCTGCCTCACCGCCTCGACGAATTGATGAAAGTCCACCGGCTTCACGATATAGCTATTGACGCCCAACTTGTAACTTTCGATCACGTCCTGCTCTTCACGCGAGGAAGTCAGCACGACGACGGGAATGGATTTCGTCCGCTCTTCGCTCTTACAGCGGCGGAGGACTTCCAATCCATCGACTTTCGGCAGTTTGAGGTCCAAGAGAATCAAGCGCGTTTGCGCGCATACATTGCGCTCGGCATAGGCACCCTTCTTGAACAGACAGTCCAGAGCTTCTGCGCCGTCGCGAACCACATGGATATGGTTGGCGAGATGATACTGCTGAAATACCCGTATGGTCAGCTCGACGTCATCCTCGTTATCCTCGACCAACAAGACCGAGATGTCTTCCGGTACTATCATGTTCCTGTACCCTTTCAAGCGTGAAATAAAACGTCGCTCCCTCGTTCAGCCGTCCTTCAGCCCAGACCCGTCCTCCGTGGCGCTGAACGATCCGGTCTACGAGCGCTAGCCCCACACCCGTCCCCTCAAATTCATCAGCCCGATGCAGCCGTTGAAAGACACCGAATAGCTTGCCCACATATTGCTGATCGAATCCAACGCCATTGTCGCGAATCCAATACACCACGTCATCTGGCTGCTGTTCGTCGTCCTGCCATCCGATCTCGATGCGGGGTTCCTGGCGCGGGCGGGAATACTTCAAGGCATTGGAGAGAAGATTGACCCAGACCTGCTTGATCAGTCGGCGATCGGCCCAACATTTCGGCAAATTTCCCAAGATCAATTCCACGGTCCGATCTTGATCCGGCCGGCGCAAGTCAAACCAGACCTCTCGAATGAGACGCTCAGTATCCACCGCATGTCGTTCAAGCTCGGACCGCGAGACCCGTGAAAACTCCAGGAGATCGTCGATCAACTCGCCCATGCGACCGGCACTTTTTTGAATGATGCCCAGACATCGTTGTGCTTCCGAAGGCAATGACGGACCGAAATCTTCAACCAGCACTTTGGCGAAACCATCGATTGACCGTAACGGCGCGCGCAGGTCGTGTGAGACGGAATAGCTGAACGCTTCCAATTCCTTGTTGGCCTCACGCAGCGCACGCTCGAACCGCTTCCGATCCTTGATATCGCGCGCGATGGACGATGCGCCGAAAATCGTCCCCGACGCATCCATAATCGGCGACACCGTCAGCGAGACCTCGATCGGATGCCCGTTCTTGTGCCTGCGCACGGTTTCGCGTTGTTCGACACGTTCGCCTCGGCGAATACTGTCCAGAATTTGAGCCTCCTCCTGGGCACGATCAGGAAAGAGCAATCGGGTCACCGAAGTCCCGATCACTTCTTCCGATCGGTACCCGAACAACCGTTCGGCACCGCTGTTCCAGGTGGTGATGATGCCGTCGAGACTCTTGCTGAGGATGGCATCGGTAGAAGACGTGACGATCGCAGCGAGGCGGGCCGTAGCCTGCTCGGCGCGTTTGCGTTCCGTCACGTCGCGGATGACGACGGCATAGGCCTGCAATGCCGCTCGTTCGTCCCTGAGGGCGGTCACCATGACATTCGCGATGAACCGCGAGCCGCTTTTTTTTACCATTTGGCGATCGATATCCACCCGCGCCGCTTGTCCCGTCACCACATCCATCGCCTTATTCAAGTCGTTCTCAGGTTGACGCGAGACGACATCTTCGGACGGATAAAAGCAAGAGTACGGCTGACCAAGAATCTCTTCCCCTTGATAGCCCGTCAGGCGCTCGGCCCCCCGATTCCAGGTGGCCACCTTGCCGTCTGGGTCCAGCAGGACAATTGCGTAATCCTCTATTCCCTCGACCAACAGGCGAAAGCGTTCCTCGCTCTGCCGCTCGACCTGTTGTTTGGCCCATTCACGGAGCTGAAACAACTCGACGAACGCGTCCACTTTGTGCCGAAGAATCTCGGGCAAGACCGGTTTGACCAAATAGTCCACGGCCCCGCTTGAGAGTCCTCGCACCACATCCGCATCCATGGTGTCGACGCCCGAGAGAAAGATGATGGGCGTGAAACGCAACCGCTCCCGCTGCCTGATCAACTTGGCCAATTCCAAACCATCCATCTGAGGCATCCGCACATCAAGAATAATGACGGCACAATCATGACGTAGCAGCCATCTCAAGGCATCTTGGCCCGTTTGTGCCGTCAGGATGGTGCGGCCGGGGCCTTCAAGAAGCGCTTCCATGGCGATCAGGATGCTGGGGTCGTCATCGACGAGAAGAATATTAGCGGGGATCTCCGTCAGCGCCGTGACGTCGGGCACATCCCCAGTCGGTTTGGTCGTTTTCATGGATCAGTTTACCGGTGCCTCACACACGGGTGTCAGCGCACCACTTTTTTCTTTCCAAAGAGCCAAATGCGCATGAGCGACAACAGCTCGTCCGTGTTGACCGGCTTGGCGATGTAATCGGAGGCTCCCGCGTGCAGGCAGCGCTCCCGATCTCCCTTCATGGCCTTCGCCGTCAAGGCCAGGATCGGGAGCAATCGATGTGCAGGATTGCTTCGTATCGTGCGCATGGTTTCATAGCCGTCCATTTCAGGCATCATGATATCCATGAGCACCATGTCGAGATCGGAATCCGATTCGACGCGTTGGATGGCCTCCCGACCCGTTTCACAACTCGTGACCGCCATGCCGTGCAACTCGAGCAGACTCGTTAGGGCGAAAATGTTCCGCACATCGTCATCCACGACTAAAATCTTTTTTCCAATGAGGGAGTCGTCGCTCCGGCGGACCCGTTCGAGCATCTCCCTCTTTTCAGGCGGCAATTGTGCCGTGAGGAGATGCAGAAAGAGCGTCGCTTCGTCCAACAGCCGTTCAGGCGACTGAACGCCTTTGAGCACGATGCTTTGGGAGAGATCTCGAAGCCGCAGTTCTTCATCCTGGGTCAGTTCCTTCCCGGTAAATACGATGACCGGCATATTCTGCAATGAAGATTCTTGGCGGATGCGCTCAAGGATATCGAATCCCGACATGTCCGGTAGCCGTAAATCGAGCACAACGCAGTCGAACGATTGCTGGGTGAGCGCCTCCCATGCCTGAGCTCCATTGGCAGCGGTTGCGATATCCACATCGTCATGTCCGAGGAGCAGCGCCAAACTCTGCCGTTCGATCTCATTGTCCTCCACGAGCAACAATTTCTTGCGGCGCAATTGCGCAAATGTCACCAATCGATCGAACGCATCCCCCAAGCCTTGAGTCGTGAGCGGTTTCAGAATATAGGCATACGCGCCATGGCCCAGGCCGTGTATCCGCTCTTCCTCGACACTCAGAATCTGAACCGGGATATGTCGCGTCTCCGGATCCTGTTTCAGATGGCTCAGCACCGTCCACCCCAACATGTCGGGAAGGAAGATATCGAGCGTGACGGCGACCGGGTTGTACTGGCGCGCTAACGAGAGCGCCAACCGTCCGTGCGCGGTGACGATTCCCTTGAAGCCTTTCTCACGGGCCAAACCGAGCAAGACTCTCGCATAGTGGGCGTCGTCTTCTACGATCAGGATGGTCGGTTCGCCGGGCACCAGGGTTTCGCGGTCATCGGGGATGTCGTCGAATCGCTCAGCCTGTTGGACCAAGACTTGCTGGACCAGCGAAGCGGCCGGTTGATTCATTCGGGGAGTCACACGGACTGAACTCACCGCGTCTCCCATGTACATTTCCGGCAGGTACAACGTAAATGTGCTGCCTTCATCGGGCACACTGTTGAGTCTAATTTCACCCCCAAGGAGCATGGCCAATTCTCGGCTGATCGCAAGACCGAGACCGGTGCCTCCATACCGCCGGCTTGTCCCGGCTTCGGCTTGTTGAAAGGCCTCAAAGACGATCTTTTGTTTTTCTTGGGGGATACCGATGCCGGTGTCTTGCACCTCGAATGCGAGCACGGAAGGAACGCTCGTGAGAATATGATGGTCAAGGGTCCACCCCGTTGTCGCCCGCCTGATTCGGAAGGTCACATTCCCCTGCGAAGTGAATTTGAACGCATTGGACAGCAGATTCTTCAACACCTGCTGCAACCGTTTGAAATCGGTGACCATACCCCGCGGTAGTGTGGAGTCGATGTCCACATTGAACGCCAAATGCCGGGACTCCGCCACGTGCCGGAAGCTCCGCTCCACGGCTTCGCGAACTTTCACGAACGACACCTGTTCGGGCTCCACCGTGACGGTGCCCGATTCGATCTTCGAGAGGTCGAGAATGTCACTGATGAGGTTGAGCAAATCGGCGCCGGCCGCATGGATATTCTTTGAAAATTCCACCTGCTTCATCGTGAGATTGTGCTGAGGATTGTCGCCGAGCTGCTGCGCCAGGATGAGGATGCTGTTGAGGGGTGTTCTCAGTTCATGCGACATATTGGCGAGAAACTCCGACTTATACTTCGAGGCGAGAGCGAGTTCGCCCGCTTTTTCTTCCAGCGCGTGCCTGGCTTGTTCAATCTCCCGATTCTTGCGCTCCACTTCGGCGTTCTGCTCCGCCAACTGTTGTGCCTTATTGGCCAACTCTTCGTTGGTTTGCTGCAACTCGCGCTGCTGCGTTTGCAGCTCACCCGCCAATTTTTGCGATTGTTGCAACAGTCCCTCGGTCCTCATCGTGGCTTCGATCGTATTCACGACCACCCCGATGGTCTCCGTCAATTGTCCGATCAGCGCCAGGTGGGTCGGCGTAAACTCCGAAAGGGACGCCAACTCGATCACCGCCTTGGTCTGTCCTTCGAACAAGACGGGCAACACGACCAACGTCCGTGGTACCGCCTCCCCCAACCCGGAACGGATGGTCACGTAGTTCGGAGGAATGTCCGTCAACAGTAACCGGCGCTTTTCCACGGCGCACTGGCCCACCAGCCCATTCCCCTCAGAGGTATCGCACACCGATTTGAGCGGGCGATCGGACGCGAAACTCGCCAACGGTTTCAGCACCGACGCGCCGTCTATTGTTTGCATCTGATACACGACGCCGTACTGGGCGTTCACCAATTGAGTCAACTCCGACAATAACATCTGCCCGACCGTCACCAGATCCCGTTGTCCTTGCATCATGCGGGTAAACTTGGCCAAATTGGTTTTCAGCCAATCTTGCTCCGTATTTTGATCGGTGGTGGCGCGCAGCGTCCGAATCATCGCGTTGATATTGTCCTTCAACTCCGCCACTTCTCCACGGGCTTGAACTTGGATGGACCGACTGAGGTCTCCTTGAGTCACCGCAGTTGCGACTTCCGCAATGGCTCGGACCTGCGTCGTCAGGTTGGCGGCCAGAAGGTTGACGCTTTCCGTTAAGTCCTTCCACGTGCCGGCCACGCCGGGAACAGCCGCTTGCCCGCCCAACTTGCCTTCCGTGCCGACCTCGCGCGCCACCCGCGTGACTTCCGATGCGAATCCGCCAAGCTGGTCGACCATGCGATTGATGACGTCCTTGATCTGCAGAATTTCTCCCCGCACCTCGACCGTGACCTTGCGGGTCAGGTCGCCGTTGGCGATCGCCGTCGCGACTTTGGACATGTCCCTCAGCTGCACGGTCAGGTTGCTGGCCATCGCGTTGACGTTATCGGTCAAGTCCTTCCAGGTCCCGGCCACGCCCGGCACCACCGCCTGACCGCCCAACTTGCCTTCTGTCCCGACTTCCCTGGCAACACGAGTCACTTCCGCTCCGAAGCTCCGCAACTGATCGACCATCGTGTTGATTGCTTCTTTAAGTTGGAGGATTTCCCCTCGCACGTCGGCCGTGATCTTTTTCGACAGGTCGCCGCTGGCCACGGCAAATGTGACCTCAGCGATGTTCCGCACCTGGCCGGTCAGATTGCTGGCCATGGAATTCACGCTGTCGGTCAAATCCTTCCACGTGCCGGCCACGCCGGGAACGGTCGCTTGTCCGCCCAACTTGCCTTCCGTGCCGACCTCCCGCGCCACCCGCGTGACTTCCGCGGCGAAGGCGTTCAATTGGTCCACCATTGTATTGATGGTGTCCTTGAGCTGAAGAATTTCCCCACGCACGTCGACGGTGATCTTTTTCGACAGGTCGCCATTGGCCACAGCGGTAGTGACCTCGGCAATGTTCCGCACCTGGCCGGTCAGGTTGCTGGCCATGGAATTCACGCCGTCGGTCAAATCCTTCCACGTGCCGGCCACGCCGGGAACGGTCGCTTGTCCACCCAACTTGCCTTCCGTGCCGACCTCGCGCGCCACCCGGGTGACTTCCGCCGCGAAGCTGCGCAACTGGTCCACCATTGTGTTGATCGCTTCTTTGAGCTGGAGAATCTCCCCCCGTACATCGACCGTAATTTTCTTGGACAAATCGCCATTGGCCACGGCGATCGTCACATCCGCGATGTTTCTGACCTGCGCGGTGAGATTGCCTCCCATCAGATTGACGCTTTCGGTCAAATCCTTCCACACACCGCTCACGTCGCGAACCTGCGCCTGCCCGCCCAACTTACCCTCTGTGCCGACCTCCCGCGCCACCCGCGTGACTTCGGCCGCGAAGCTGCGCAGCTGATCCACCATCGTGTTGATCGTGTCCTTGAGCTGAAGAATTTCCCCGTGTACGTCGACGGTGATCTTTTTCGACAGGTCGCCCTTCGCCACGGCAATTGTCACCTCGGCGATGTTCCGCACCTGACCGGTGAGGTTGCTGGCCATCGAATTGACGCTGTCGGTCAGATCCTTCCAGACACCACTCACATCGCTCACTTGTGCCTGCCCGCCCAATTTGCCTTCCGTACCGACTTCCCGTGCCACCCGGGTGACTTCCGCGGCGAAGCTGCGCAGCTGATCCACCATCGTGTTGATCGCTTCTTTCAATTGCAAGATCTCGCCATGGACGTCGACGGTGATTTTTTTCGACAGGTCCCCGTTCGCCACGGCAATCGTCACATCGGCGATGTTCCGCACCTGGCCGGTCAGATTGCTCGCCATCGAATTGACGCTGTCGGTCAAGTCCTTCCAAGTCCCGGCGACCCCCGGCACGACCGCCTGTCCGCCCAATTTGCCTTCTGTGCCGACCTCGCGCGCCACTCGGGTGACTTCCGCCCCGAAGCTCCGCAACTGGTCCACCATCGTGTTGATCGCTTCTTTGAGCTGAAGGATCTCCCCCCGCACGTCGGCCGTGATTTTTTTCGACAGGTCGCCGTTCGCCACCGCCGTGGTGACGTCCGCAATGTTCCGCACCTGGTTCGTCAGATTGCTCGCCATCGAATTGACGTTTTCCGTCAAGTCCTTCCACGTGCCGGCGACGCCGGGCACGGTCGCCTGTCCGCCCAATTTCCCTTCTGTGCCGACCTCGCGCGCCACCCGCGTGACTTCCGCGGCGAAGCTCCGCAACTGGTCCACCATCGTGTTGATCGTGTCCTTGAGCTGAAGAATTTCCCCGCGCACATCGACGGTGATTTTTTTCGACAGGTCGCCGTTCGCCACCGCCGTGGTGACGTCCGCAATATTCCGCACTTGACCGGTGAGGTTGCTGGCCATGGCATTGACACTGTCGGTCAAGTCCTTCCAGGTCCCGGCGACACCCGGCACCACCGCCTGTCCGCCCAATTTCCCTTCTGTGCCGACCTCGCGCGCCACTCGGGTGACTTCCGCCCCGAAGCTCCGCAACTGGTCCACCATCGTGTTGATCGCTTCTTTGAGCTGAAGGATCTCCCCCCGCACGTCGGCTGTGATTTTTTTCGACAGGTCGCCGCTGGCCACCGCGATCGTGACGTCCGCGATATTCCGCACCTGGTTCGTCAGATTGCTCGCCATGGAATTGACGTTTTCCGTCAGGTCCTTCCAGGTCCCGGCGACACCCGGCACCACCGCCTGTCCGCCCAATTTCCCTTCTGTGCCGACCTCCCGCGCCACTCGGGTGACTTCCGCGGCGAAGGCATCGAGCTGACGGACCATTTCATTGACGGTTCTGGCGGTCTTGAGGAATTCCCCTTTAAGATGATGATCTTCCGTTTCTAACGCGACAGTTTGTGTCAGATCTCCCTTTGCCACACCACCGATCACGCGCGCCATTTCATTCATGGGGCGAACAAGGTCATTGATCAGCCCGTTGAAGGCTTCGATCTCCAACTTCCACGCACCGGTCGCGTCAGGAATAGACACACGTTCGGAAAGTCGTCCCTTTTTACCGACGACATGACTGACTCGCTTGATCTCGTCGATGATTTTTCCGTTATGCTCAATGATGGCGTTCAGTTCGTCGGCTATCTTACCGCCGATCCCTGTCCACTCAACGGGCACCTGAGCCGTGAAATCTCCTCTTCTCACGGACTTCAAGACCTGCAAAAGGACTTTCGGGTCCAGATCTTCCTTAACGAGTGAGCGATTCACCATGGACATTCTGCTCCTCCTCTATGGCGAGGTGGGGATGAATGGCGTATTGAAGCGTGCACAGCTCTACCTCCAAAATCGCGGCACTGGCGTTGTAGTCGACTGAGAGACGGAATAAAACTAGGGTAATCCCCAGCTTACGTGGCTAGGCTGGGGTTTCTAGAGTAAACGTTCCAGGGCATGACCCAGTATCAACAAGACATACAGCGTACTACAGTAAGATCAGAACTTGCGATGGAAACATTGTGAACACATAACGGAAACGTTATGACTCCAAGGTAAAGATTGTAGGTTCTGAAAAGCTCCGTTTCGAAAGAGAGCGGAGCTATTTCTATCCCCTCCTACCGCGATCGATCAACGACCGCCATAACCGCCCCACCCAGACCGTTTTGTCAAAATCTCCCCCTGGCTGTCCGGGGTTAGCTCCTTCATGTCTTATTCAAGGTCATATGCGCCTGATGGATAGCGTCATACAGCTGGTCCGCGGCCGCCTCTTTCGTCAGCAAGGCATGGGCTCCGGCCACCGTTACAGCAGCATGCGCCTCTCCATCCATATTGACCGAAAGGCCCACTATTTGGACCTGAGTATGGGACGCTTTGATGAGCCGCGTCGCTTCGATCCCATTCATCTTCGGCATGTTGAGATCCATCACCACCACGTCCGGATAAAGCTGATCGACCAACGCGACGGCCTCTTCTCCATTGATCGCTTCGCCGACTACGTTAATGTCGGCATATCCTTCCAAGATAGTTCTCAACCCCTGACGCACCATCTTATGGTCGTCGACGAGAAGCACACGAATAGATGGCCCCTCATGACGCGCTGAATCATGCGCGTACTTCTGCTGCCCTATGAGTTCTTTTCTGCTTGCCTGGGCATTCAGGACCGGACGCCCTTCAATGTCTTTGTAGATGAGCGGCAGCACGAGGGTCGCCTTGGTACCCTGCCCTGCACCCGAGTGGACCTCAAAGCTTCCACCAAGTGCTTTCATACGTTCTCGGATACTGAACAGTCCGAACTTTGACGAGACAGCGCCGCTCGATGTACCAGCAAGAGCCGCAGCAAGATCGAACCCCGGGCCATTGTCGCTGACCGTAATCCTCAGTACTCCGTCGCTGTGCTCGAGTGAAACGGCCACTGCTCCCGTCCCGGCATACTTCCAGGAATTGATCAGCAGTTCGCGCACTGACTGGAACATGAGCAGGGTCTGGTCTTCCGGAAGCCGGAGGCGACTGTCATCAGACATGGTGACAGTCACCGCGATGCCATGCTTCTCTCGCATGGATTCACCCAGCCACTTCAGGCCGGCCACAAGCCCATTATCGCGCAGCACCGGAGGGCTCAGTTCCGCCACGAGAGTTCGGGTGTATTGCAGCGCATCGGAAAAAACGGCGTCCGTTTCGTCCAAAATCTTCGCCACAGCCGGTATCCCGGCCGCAACCCGTTTGCCTTGTCCCACTTTCAATTTGCCCAGCACCAACGTCTGCTGCAGATGGTCGTGGAGTTCAGCCGCCACCCGTTTCCGTTCTCGTTGTTCGGTAAGGTTCAATTCCGTGGCCAGTGCCCGCAGCCGTTCTTGTGAGGTCCACAGCTCTTGCGTCCGTTCCCGTACACGGGTCTCCAGCTCGTTATTCAACCGATGGAACTCCTCTTCGACGAGCTTCCGTTCGGTGATGTCCATGACCGAGCCGACGTAACCAAGAAACGTACCCTGATCATCGAAGCGCGGCCGGCCGGTATCGATGCACCAGCGGTATTCGCCATCGGCCCGGCGCAGCCGATAATCCAAGGTGAACGGCACATGCCTCCGAATCGCGTCCAGAAAGATGCGCCCGGATTCTTTACGATCATCAGGATGTACGGCTTTCAACCAGCCGACTCCGAGTCCTTCCGCTTCGGTTTGTCCCGTATATTCGTACCACACGCGCGAGAGAAACGAGCAGGCCCCATCGGACTCGGTGACCCACAGCATGGCCGGCGCGGTATCAGCGAAATTGCGAAAACGAACTTCACTCTCGTGAAGCAAGGCCATGGCTTGCCGCCGCATGCGAGCCATTTTCACATGCGTCTCGACGCGCGCCAGCAATTCGCGGGCGCTAAACGGTTTGATGAGATAGTCGTCCGCGCCCTGCTCTAAACCCTCAACACGGGATTCCTCGCCGGCTCTCGCCGACAGCAGAATGACCGGAATGGTCTTGGTCGCTGGATCATCACGCAACGCACGGAGCAAACCGAAGCCATCCAGCCGAGGCATCATAATGTCGGTAAGGACCACCTCCGGCGGATTGGCACGCGCCGCGTCCAATGCGGCCTGTCCATCGGCAACCGTTTGTACTTCGAATCGGCTACGCAGCAATCGGCTCACGTACTCCCGCATGTCGGCATTGTCGTCGGCCAGGAGGACGCGCGAACGAGCGGTGAGTGATGAGTGAGAGAAGTCAGACCCGATCGAGAGCTCAGCATTCTGACTTCCTGACTCAGAAACTTCCTCGGATGGCAGCCAACGCGCAGCTTCTTCCACGAAGGGCGTAGCGCCCATAGCCGTCGATGTCTTGCCTCGAGCGGCGCCGATATGTTTGTACGGTAGATGGCTCTTGCCTAGGGGAATGAACACTCTGAACGTGCTCCCCTTCCCATAGGCGCTGTCTACTGAGACGGAGCCGCCATGAAGTTGCGCCAGCTCCTGAACGAGAGCCAGACCGATGCCCGTGCCTTCGTGGGTACGGCCTTGTGAGCCGGAGACGCGATGGAACCGCTCGAAGATCTTTCCGAGTTGGTCGTCCGGAATGCCTGTTCCTGTATCGCGAATGGAAAGTTCCACATGTTTTCCGCTTGGTCGCAGCGCAATCTCGATCTCGCCGCTGAACGTGAACTTGAAGGCATTGGACAACAGATTCAAGACGATCTTTTCCCACATGTCGCGATCCACAAACACGGGCTCAGGCAGGGGAGGACAATCGACAATCAGCGATAAACCGGCCTTCTCGATGGTGGAGCGAAATACGCTCGCGAGGTCGGTCGTGAACGCGGCGAGCTCTGTCTCTTCATACACCACCTGCGCCCGGCCGGCCTCGATCCGCGAAAAATCCAGCAGGGTGTTTACCAGTTTGAGAAGACGCAGCCCGTTGCGATGAACCAAATCGATCTGTTGATACTGCGAGGCGTCGAGCGAGGACGTTGATCGGCCAAACCGCGCTTTCAAATCTTCCAGTGGTCCGAGCATCAGCGTGAGCGGCGTGCGCAATTCGTGGCTCACGTTCGAAAAGAATGCGGTCTTGGCGCGGTCGATCTCGGCCAATGCTTCGGCGCGATTCTTCTCATCTTCGTAGGCGCGGCCGTTGGCGAGCATGGTTGCGACGTGGCCCGCGACCAGTTCGAAATACCGCTGATACGACTCATCAAGCCGTCGTCGCGGGCTGACTCCGAGGATGAGCAGCCCCGCCGACTCCGATTGTCCTGATTTTTGAAGAGGCCACACGATGGCGGTATGCGCAGGTTCAGGCCATGGTCGGCCCGGCAGCGGGGCGAATCGCCGGGCCAAGTCCGTCACAATCGTCGGCGCGCCGGCCGTGATGGCCAGCGCCAACGGCCAGGCACCGGCATCGTCGGTGGCAATATCCACGACCGGCGGCGCAGCACAACTGTTGGACGGAATTCCCGTGTGGGCGGCGAGCCGCGCAGTTCGGCCCTCTTGCTCCAACAGATATACCAATGCAAACGGAATGTCGGCCTGTCCGTCGAGGATCTGAGCAGCCAGCGTAGCCGCCTCCTGAGGACTTTTCGCAGCACCGGTCAGCTCTCTCAGGACGGCGAGACGGCGTTCATGCAGCACGCGCTGCGTTGTCTCGGCCACGGCGCAAAAAATACCGGCAACCTCTCCTTGTTCGTTGCGACCGGCCCCGAAGGAAAAGGTGAAATAGGTCTCTTCTACATAGCCATGCCTCTGCATGACGAGCAGTTGATCGTCGGACCAGGAAGGAATCCCGGTCTCCATGACACCTTTGAGCACGGGCCCCAATGCGTCCCAGATGTCGGCCCAGGCCACTTCAAACGGTTTACCGAGCGCCCAGGGATGCTTTTCTCCCCAAATAGAAATATAGGCATCGTTGTAGAGCGAGACAAATTCTTTGCCCCAATAAAGGACGATGGGAAAGCGGCTGTTCAGGCAGATACTCACGGCCGAGCGCAAGCTTTGTGGCCAGGCCGAAACAGGCCCCAATGGCGTCGTAGAGAAATCGAAGGCGCGCATCCGCGCGCCCATCTCGCCGCCGCCGGCGAGAAAACTGATGTTCTGAGGGTCAAATGGTCTGTCTTGCATCGGATAAAGGGATGCCAGCTTACTGGTCACAGAGAGTCTAGTAACCCCCCAAATCGGAAAACTAGCAGATTCCCTAGGCAGAGTTCTCTGTGTGGAAGTGGGCGTCTTCCTATCATCGCCCAGGGATCTTCACATCTCGATGCGGAAGAACACGCAGTTCCTAAGTGAGTTCCGTTGAAAAGGAGAGGTTTGGGCTACGGGCTACTCCCCAAAGACCTCAATGATGAGATCCTGATGGAGCGGATGGGCGTCTTAGGCCGTCTTACGTCGAGGTCGAACCGTGTGCGGCCTTGCTCGTTGATGACCGGAGGAAGACTCACGTCCTTTCGCTTTATTCTGTACGCTTCGTTTGAGCAACGCCATCAAATCCACGACGTCTCCGCGCTTCGGCTCTTCCTCTGTTTCTTCGCCCTCCGTAGCGGTGATGACTTCGGTCTGTCCTGCCTTGATCCGCTTGTCGATCAGCTTGAGCAGGTCTTCATGATAGCTATCGTGATAGTCTCTTGGATTCCAATCTCCCGTCATTTCTTCGACGAGTTTCATGGCCATGTCGGTTTCTCTGGACGTCACTCCGACGGTTTTGAGACTTTTCGGCAGCTCGTCCAATTTCTCGGCCGGCTTAACCTCATTGG
This sequence comes from Nitrospira sp., assembly GCA_024760545.1. Classification (NCBI taxonomy): domain Bacteria; kingdom Pseudomonadati; phylum Nitrospirota; class Nitrospiria; order Nitrospirales; family Nitrospiraceae; genus Nitrospira; species Nitrospira sp. The sequence goes on along the minus strand of CP060501.1, from coordinate 61,301 downwards.
CATAGCGAAGCGTATTCAGCACGATCATGTCGTCCACCGGAAGCAGCGCCGCCACGTATTGGCGCGTACGGATCACGACATTGGCGATCCCGACCTTGCGTGTCTGTTTCAACGTTTGCCGCAGGAGAGCGTAGCCTTTTTCTCCGCGCCGTTCGGGCGCCAAGTAGTAGGGCGTCTCGAAGTACATCGGAGCGATCTCTTGTTCGTCGACAAAGCGCAAAATGTCCACCGTCTGCGTGGCCTCGATGTTGGCCCGTCGAAAATCTTCATCCGTCAGCACGACATACCGGTCCTTTTCATACTCATAGCCTTTCACGATTTGATCCCAGGGCACTTCCTCTTCCGTCTCTTTGTTGTATCGCTTGAATCCGACAGGTTTCATATCGCGGCGATCCAACAAGGTCAGGTCGAAGCTGTTCCGCTGTTCGGCTGAGTACAGCCCGACGGGAATATGGACCAGTCCAAAACTGATCGCGCCTTTCCACAGAACTCGTGACATCATGTGCCTCGCTGACCTATCGGCGGGATATTCGAGACCTCGGCTGCAGAGAGCCGAGGAGCGCCGGGACGATCTGTTTGGCCGCATTCCGAGCAAATGCACGAAGACTGTACATGACGGCTTTTTGTGAGTGCCGGATCTCGGTTTGCAAACTATTCTTGATTTCATCCCAGGCGTCTGCTGGAAATGAAGACCGGCCCCTACGCTCCGGGAAATACGGATAGACGCCGGATTTCACCTTTTCACCCTCTTTCGATTCCGAGGGCATAATCGGTACTCCCTGCGTTTCCGGAGGATAGTAGGGATAGACTTTCGGCCTCCGCAATCTCTTCTCCAACATGCTGATGGCATAACCGAACAGAACCACTCCTGCGAGGACAGCCAAAGGCCGCCTATCCAGCTGCCGCGCAGGATTCAACATTCTCGCAGTCGTATATCCGACGTCCTTGGCAATTTCTGCAGCGATCGCCGCGATACCGGACGACGTCACTTTTATCCCCTGGAGCTGCGCCCGTATTTCCTCGTCGAGCAAATGCATTTTACGGCTGATCTCGAGGCGTGTTTGGGCGATGTCCTTTAGATCTTGTTCGACGGTATGTGATCTTTGATACATTGAGCGTCTTCCTTCAGTGAATGGAGGGTTCGGCGCGGAATTAAATTGAAATTCTGTAATGCTTGCGTGGCATTGACCAGAAGCAGCGCGCCGACGGCTAAGAGGACGATCCCGATCGCTCCATAGCAGGCCCACAATGGAAGATTGGCGAATTGATGCAGCATATGAACGATCATAATGAGCGCGAATATACCGCCGATGAGGGTCAAGCCTATTCCAACCCCGATCGAAACTGCCGCCTGGCAAGCCTTTTTGGTCTCCGCATGGAACTCATCCCGCATGAGCTGAAGTTCTTGACGGATCAAAGTCCGCACATCTCCCACCAGACCCATGAGAAGTCCGAACAGTCCGTTCCTCGACGAGCGCGTCTCTTCTTGAGCCGTCACGTGTACCTCCAACTCCTCATATGGCAATGACTCTAGCAAGTCCGTTCAGAAGGGCCACTCGGTAACGCCCTAGCATATGGCGTTACTGCGAGCCCAATTGGGATGGTTCCGGTAGATCCCCCTCCAGTAACCCTACAGGACAGACAGCGAATAGATCCGCGGCACGCACCACGAAGCGGTCTCCCTTGCGCACGGAATCAATCGAACGACCGCTGAGAAGTTCCTGGAGCTGCTGGGGTCTCCACTCCGGAGGCATGACGATGCAGGTTTCACCCCATACCGAATCGGCTGATTCAGCCAGCCGCATAGAGTTGAGCCGCGGCACCACCGCCATCACCATCTTCATTCCATGATGACGCACAAACGCCACGAGATGATTTGCAGCAGGCCCTTCTGACTCGAGCGGGACATATCGACCATGCACAAACACCTCAGGATGTATCCGCCGGCAATGAAGACCCATCAAGATCAGGTACAGCTTGATGCGGCCGTCATTGGCATGATCCATGAGTCCGCGTACCAATTCCGCACGGTCGTTCCGGAATCGGATGGCATGCAGCTCCTCCAGCAATTTTCCTCGAAGCGCATAGTCGACGGGTCGTCGATTGTCCGGATCGACCAGATTCCAATCCCAAAGTTCACTTCCTTGGTAAAAATCCGGAGTGCCGGGTGCGGCCAGCTTGATCGTCGTTTGCGCAAGCGAATTGATGAACCCCGCGCGCGTCACCTGCTCTTTGAATCCGAGAAAATCAGGGAGAAATTTGTTGGTGTGGCCGGGGGACAATACGGTTTGTACAAATCGGCGCACGCCCTCCTCGTAGGCCTTATTCGGATTGACCCAGCTCGTGTGGACTTTTGCTTCACGTGTGGCCTTCTCCATGTACTGTTCGATCCGGCGACACAGATCACCGTGCTCATGCTCCGTCATTTCACCGGGCGGCCACACTCCCATGCAGGTTTGATAGAACAGATATTCGTCGTTGGCATCCGGGACTGCCTCGCCGTCGACTTCGATGCGATGCCTGGCATTCCATTTTGCCCACCGGTTCACTTTCGCTTTCCATTGGTCCGGAATTTCCGACAGGACATTCAGCCGTGCTCGGGCATCCTCGCCCCGCTTCGTGTCATGCGTGGCCGTGGCGGACAGTGCCTTGGGCCATCTGGCGTGTCGCTCGGTCATTCGGCGATGGAAGTGGTCCGGAGAAAGACCGAATTGCTGCGGCTCGCCTCCGACCTCATTGAGCGATAGAAAGCGATTGTAACGATAGAACGCCGTGTCTTCGATGCCTTTGGCCGTCACCGGGCTGGTCGCCTGCTGAAATTTCATGATGAAACGCGTGACTTCGTCGCTGTCCCGCACGCAGAGGTCATGCTGCTTCAGCAGCAACTCGCGAATGAAGTCGAATACCTCGCTTCCGCTAACGGGATTGCGGCGTTTGGCGTGAGCCACGGCCTTCTGGATGCATACCCGATCCCGCTCGCTCACCGGCTGGGCTCCTTCCCTCACATAGGTGCGATAGACCGGGAAGCTGGCGATGATTTCCCGGATCGCGTTCGTCAAACTGTTAAGCGTGAAGTCTCTCGATCCTCGATCCCGCTCCGAGATTACGTTGAGCTGATGGCCGAGGACGTTGACCTCGCTCGCCATGGAAGCCCGCATGATCAGCTGTTTCGCTTCATAGGCCATTTCGGCGTAACTTTGCCGCCGCCCGGTCATCCGGTGATAGAGGTCGGTGAACGCCCGCTCATGCGCCTGGTTGATGAACAGGCCATTGATGGTATTGAGAAACTCGTATCCGGTCGTGCCCTCCACAGGCCAAGCCTCGGACAGCGTTTCATCATTCGCCAGGATCTTTTCGACGACGATAAAGAGCGGAAGGTGCGTCGCCTCGTGCCCCCATTCGCGGCGGGCCCAGGATTGGAGCTGCTCCAAATACACCTGTGGATCATAGAGCCCATCGACATGGTCGATGCGCAGGCCAACCACGATTCCATCCCGTAGGAGCTGAAACACCATCTGATGCGAATCATGGAAGACCGAGGCTTCTTCCATGCGAATGGCGGCCAACTCGTTGATGTCGAAGAACCGCCGATAGTTGATTTCCTCGGATGCGACTTCCCACGAAGCCAATCGGTAGGCCTGTTCATTCAACAGTTCATCGAGCAAGTCAAAGCTCTGGGGTATTCCCCGCGTGCCATTGAAGAGGCGGATGTTTTCCCCTACAAATGCGGTGACAACCGGACTATCCCGCATCAAGGTGGCCAGACGTTTACGGATAACCCCTGTCTCGCGTTCACGCTCTTCAAGCTTCGGCTCGCTGGTGTCATCGATTCCCGGAAGATTGCGAATAGCCGTCAAAATGCTCTGCAACTCCATGACCGCCTCGCCATGGTCGGTTTGGCTATGCTCCTGCACCCACTGATCGAGCCTGTATGCCAGCACCTTCCCCCATGTCCGGGGCGCCAAGGGCAGACGGCATGCACCACATCGGACCACCAGGTGTTCATCGTCATAGGCTAACGTAATGTGCTCCCGCTCAAGCACCTTTCCATATTGGTCCGGTAGGATGGGCAGCAGAACCTTATTCTTGAGCTCTTTTTTGAGCGGGTGCCAATCGATATCGAACACGCGCGCATGACGGGACGCCGGCCCATTTTCCAGCACGTCGTACCATCTTCGATTCAACGCTTGGGCGATACCCATATGATTCGGCACGACGTCCAGGATCAGTCCCATGCCCAGCGCTCGGAGATCTACGCTCCAGTTACGAAAATCCTCCTCAGTCCCAAGTTCGGGATTCAAGCGCGACGGATCGATGATGTCATACCCGTGCGTGCTGCCGGGCACGGCGGCCAGTAATGAGGAACTGTAGCAATGGGTAATCCCTAGATCGTTCAGGTATGACGTCACGGATCGGGCGTGCCGGAATCCGAATTCTCCGTTGAGTTGAAGTCGGTACGTGGCGAGCACGGGAAGGTCTGGCATCATGACCCTCGTCGTGTCATGCGAGAGGCTGCATCGCTCTTGCCGATACGGTTGTGTTGCGCGGAATGACGACGAGGCCTGTCGGGGAAACATGACAACCCGGAACGTGAGATGCCTCGCGATGATCGATATCGCTTTCGGCAGGGATGCTGCTGAAGCGATCCGCAATCACCCGGGACAGCCGTACCTGCGCTCCGATATGGACCCCGTCCATGATGACGCATTCGTCCAAGAATGCTCCGGGCTCAATGCGGACCCCACGTCCAATGACCGACCGTTTGATCTGGGCATCCACGATTTGGCTTCCTTCTCCGATCATTGATTCGTCGGCACGGGTTTGCACCACCGACGCGGACGGTCCGTCATATCCCGCAGCGAGAATCGGCCACTCTTTGTTCCGCAAATCAAACCGCGGCGTTTGCCCCAAGAGGTCCATATTCGCCTGCCAGTAGGCATCGATGGTTCCGACATCACGCCAATACCCTTTTTCTTCGTAGGACCGAAGTCCCGGCACCTCATTCCGCAGAAAGTCATAGACATAGACTTTTTGGCGTCCGATGAGGTCGGGAATGATATTCCGGCCGAAGTCGTGGCCTCCGGACTGGGCGGCATCTCGTTCGAGTGTGCGCAACAAAACCGACGTGTCGAAAATATAGTTGCCCATCGAGGACAGCGCCATCGTCGGTTGCCCCGAAAGAGGCTTCGCACGATGGGGTTTCTCCTCGAATCCGATCATTCGGTTATTCGCATCGACCTCGATGATGCCGAATTGGGACGCTTGTCCGATAGGCACGGGCAACGCCGCCACCGTCACCTCCGCTCCGCAGTCCCGATGAAATTGGATCATTTGCGAAACATCCATCCGATAGATATGGTCGGCCCCGAATACCGCCACCACATCGGGCCGAAAGTCCGCGATCAAGTTGAGATTGTGATACACCGCATCGGCAGTGCCCTCGTACCATCCTCCGCGCGCGCGCATCTGAGGAGGCACAACGGTAATAAAATGATCTCTGATCCGTCCGGCGATGCGCCAGGACTCGCGGAGATGTTCGATCAGCGATTGCGAACGATATTGGACAAGCACATAGTTTGCGGTAATGCCGGAATTGAGCATGTTGCTGAGGACAAAGTCGATGATTCGATACTTACCTCCAAAGGGAATGGCCGGCTTCGTGCGTACCGAGGTGAGCGGCATAAGGCGCTCGCCCTTGCCGCCCGCCATAATCATCGCCAACGTCCGGACTTGTCTCATGACGAGCTCAATCTATGCTTCCGCTCGTCCATTCGATACTGGGAGAATCCCGAGCCTGCCAATCTGGCGAGATCGTCATTGGTTTCTGTCGGAGTGGAAGGGAACTAGGCTAGACCCTAGTCCCATTTCAATCGACAAAAGCGCAACTTCGATGCAGTCCGAATTGGCGCCATCGCATAACAAGAATTCAGGAGTCTACATGACCGTGGCCGAGTTACTCGTAAGGTGTCTCGAGAATGAAGGGGTCCGGTTCTTGTTCACCATCCCTGGCGAAGAGACCCTCGGACTGCTGGATGCACTCACCGATTCGTCGATCCGGGTGATTGCAACTCGGCACGAACAAGGGGCCGCGTTCATGGCGGATGTCTATGGGCGGATCAGTGGGAAGGCCGGTGTCTGCCTTTCAACGCTGGGACCAGGTGCCACGAATCTCACGACCGGGATCGGGGATGCGTTCCTGGATCGAGCGCCTTTGGTGGCCATCACCGGGCAGGCGTCATTGAACCGGCGTCACAAGGAATCCCATCAGTACATCGATGTGATGTCGATGTTCAAACCCGTGACCAAATGGAGCACCTCCATCTCGAAACCCGAGGTCACTCCCGAAGCAGTTCGCAAAGCGTTCAAGATCGCCCAAACCGAGAAGCCGGGCCCGACCCATCTCGAGTTGCCTGAGGATGTGGCCGACGAACACATTGCGAACACCGGTGCCGTCGCTCCTCTCTTCGTGCAAGCGCCGGTCATGCCTGAGCCGGCTCCCAGCCAGGTTGCGCGAGCCGTTCGAACTATCGCCGAAGCCAAGCGCCCGGTAATCCTTGCAGGGAACGGCGTCATCCGTGGAGGAGCCTCCGATGAAGTCCGCCGGTTTGCGCGACGACTCCAAATTCCCGTTCTGCACACCTTCATGGCCAAGGGCGTCCTGCCGGACACTGATCCCCTATCGCTCTATACCCTCGGCCTTCAGATCCGAGACTACGCCGCGATCGTGATGGAGCAGGCCGACGTCGTGCTCGCCCTCGGCTATGACTTCGTAGAATACGCGCCCTGCTTCTGGAATCCTCGTCGTGACAAGCGGATTGTGCATATGGATGTATCGCCCGCGGAAGTGGACGAACATTATATTGCCGAAGTCGGCGTATTAGGAGATCTGCGCCTGTCGTTGGACTTGCTCGGGTCTAAACTGGCAACGTTTCATCCCTCCTGGGTCCGCGATGCCCGCGCAATCGTCCTCGACGGTTTCGAAGCGGAACTTTCCGAAGCTACGTCATGGCCCATTCGTCCACAACATCTTATCCGAGAACTGCGGGCAGCGCTTGGGCCGGATGATGTCGTGATATGCGACGTCGGCGCCCATAAACTTTGGATGGCTCGCATGTTCCCGTGCGACGCGCCCAACTCCTGCATCATCTCAAACGGGTTTGCCGCCATGGGGATCGGGGTGCCGGGAGCCGTCGCCGCCAAATTACTGTTCCCCCAGCGTCGGATCGTGGCCGTCACCGGCGACGGAGGGTTTCTGATGAATTCGCAAGAGCTGGAAACGGCGGTGCGTCTCGAATTGCCGATCGTCATCCTTGTATGGCGGGACGACGGATACGGCGTGATCCGTTGGAAGCAACAGCTACGGTATGGCCGAACGTCGAGCGTCGAGTTCACTAATCCCGACTTTGTGCGCTTCGCGCAAAGTTTCGGCGCAGCCGGGTATCGGGTCACAGATCTCTCGGAGTTACCATCTATTCTTCGCGAAGCCCTCGAGGCGAATGTGCCGGCCGTGATCGATTGTCCCATTGATTATCAGGAAAATCTCAGGCTGACCGAACGCCTGAACCGACTTGCGTAGCACCGGCTTTTGAGTAACGGGCGACGCACATCATGAACTATCTTCCGGCCGACACTGTTCGACTTTCGCGCTTTTCGATTGCTCCCACCTGACTAGGGGTTTGCCTAGGATCTATTTCCGGAGCAAACCCGGTAATGTACGTTATCGGTAAGGCAGCGGAAAGTTGGAACAAGTTGTGACTATCAAAACCAGGGAACATGTGCAATCACAGGATCGGATTCCTGCTCCGCATGACCAGTTGACTCAATCGCTCATTGTGATGCGCATGCAGCTCCGCCAGGCTGCGCCGTTGGTGCCTGACAAGAAGGCTGCAGGGCTTCTGAATGATCTCGATCAGGCTCTGATACAAGCGCTGAACTACACACGGTCCTTGGTCGTTGAACTACAGCCGCCGACAGATCGCGCGACGGTATCCCTGATCACACCAAGTCATGACCTGTATGGGCCGGTGCTTGCCCCAGGCAATAGTGATGCGCGCTTAACACCCGGCGACGAGCCAAGCACGACGGCCTCAGACACTCAGCTTGCCACACCACCGAGCAGTTCTGAATTTAGCACTGACGTGCCCCATCAGAAGCCACCCATCCGTGTTTTGTTGGTGGACGATCACTCGATGGTGCGGCAAGGTTTACGCAGCCTTTTGGAGGGCTATTCCGATATCGAAGTGGTGGGTGAGGCGGCCGACGGGCAGGAATCGCTTGATTATGTCGAACACTTACGGCCTTCGGTTGTCGTCATGGACCTGAATATGCCGAAAATGAATGGGGTCGATGCCACCGCAGTTATCAAATCGCGATATCCCCAGACGATCGTTCTTGGATTGTCGGTGAACGCGGGTCACGACAACTACGCAGCGATGACTCAGGCAGGCGCGTCGGCCCTCCTCACGAAAGAAGCCGCGGTAGATCAGTTGTACGACATGATTCATCAAGCCCTGGCAGCCAAACCATGACAGCACCAAGTCGATAACGTGTCGTTTGCACTTGATCATCCAGCGGTCTGGACGAACCCCTTCAGTGATCGGGAGTTCATCCGCAGTCGTGCCAGGATATAAGGGAGAGTGACGGTGGGCGTTTTCCGAAAAGACCGGGCGTGGGTTCTCATACATCAATCACCGCTTTCTTATAAAATTCCGAATACGTACAAGAGGACCAGCACACTGACTGGTACCCCTAATAGCCAAAGGATGAAATATCGCATCTCGTCCTCCCTTCAACAACTGTGACCCAACACTGTATGATGTATGGCATCCTGATACCGGTTTCCCTGGTCACCGATGCCGGTCTCCGTCCGGATTTCTGGAATTGGGGGGCGAGCCGGCGGTACAGGTGCAGGACATGGGGGCGGTAATGGGGGTTGTGGTGACGGAAACGGATTGGGATCCGGGGGGATAGGATCCGGATCAGGATCGGGTCCCGGATTGTGCCTGGGCTGTTGCAGATCTGTGATCCGACAATCAATCGATATCATGATTGCACTGTAGCAATCTTATCTTTTTCATTCATCTAGGAGAGTCCCTTGAACATCGACCGCATAGCTTCTGTGAAGCGTCAAACCATCATCGATGAGGTACAGCAATGAATACACGTCCAACCATCCTACTGGCGGATGATCACGTCCTTGTCGCGGAAGGCCTTCAGAAACTGTTAGAGCCTGAATTTGCCCTTTTAGGCATCCTTTCGGACGGCCGAGCGCTGCTGAAAGCCATCGAGGAATGTCCGCCGGACATCGCGATCGTGGACATTTCCCTACCGCTGCTCAATGGATTGGACGCGTCTCGTCAAATCCGGAAGCACCACCCATCCGTCAAAGTTATCGTTCTCACGATGCACTCGGAGTCGAGTTATGTGATGGAAGCGTTACGCATCGGGGTGTCAGGCTATGTGCTCAAGCAGTCGGTCGGAGATGAGCTGGTACAGGCCATCAAGGAGGTGCTCAAAGGCAATACTTATATCTCCCCCATCGTCCCGCAAAGCGTAGTCGAGCAAGCGATGCATCCGCTCCCCACTGAAAGCGAGGCAGAGGAGGGAGGTTTCTCGCATACCCTCAGCCTGCGCCAACGGGAAGTGCTGCAGCTCGTGGCCGAAGGCAAGTCCATCAAGGAAGTCGCGGCGGTGCTGAACCTATCGACCAAGACTGTTGAGTTTCACAAGACACGGATCATGAGACAGCTTGGTATGCGGTCCGCTGCTCAGCTGACGAAATATGCCATTGCAAACGGTCTCATCACCATTCACTAATGTCACTAATATGAAAGATTCGAGATCGATAGGATTTTGCACGTGATGAGGGAATGCCGGATTACAATTCCGTTATACCCGAGGCGAGCGCAAAGCGAATCAGATCGGATGTGGTACGGACACCAAGTTTGCGGGTAATGTTGGCCTTGTGAAACTCGACGGTCTTCATCGAAATATTAAGATCTTTGGCGATACTCTTGGTGGTACATCCATTCGCAAGCAGGACAAGAATTTGACGTTGTCGCTGGGTTAAGTCGGTCGTATACCCTTCCGGCCTCGACCATTCGCACTCCATGGCTTCGCGAATCTCCACGTTGAGCTTGGTAGACACGTACCGCCGGTTCATCATGGCGCTCTTGACCGCCTCGTGCAGTTCATCCGAGGCCGACTGCTTCAGCACATAGCCCACCGCTCCCGCACGAAATGCTTCGCTCACATACACAGCCTCGGTAAGCATCGTCACAAATATGACCTTCACGGTGGGAACCAGGGACTTGAGCTTTCGCGCCGCTTCAAATCCGCTCATTCCCGGCATATTCGCGTCGAGGAGCACGATATCCGGTCGCAACTCCTTAGCGGCATCGAGCACCTCCTGTCCTGTGCGCGCGGTTCCCACCACTGAAAAGGTCGGCTCGAGCAATTGCTTCATGCTCTCCAGTACAAGGGGGTGATCGTCGGCGAGCAAAATATGTGCACTATACATTGGAACTCCTTCGGTCTATCCGGACGGTCAGGTACAACCTCGCCTCGTCCATCATCGTACATCCAAGGCTCATATTCAACGGCCAGGACTCGTTCGAGCTCTGCTAAGAATCTGATGCCGATTATGGCATCACTGATGAAACCATCAGACTAGAGATGTCCCTAGGTTGATCGCATCCGCTACCCTTCCTTGTCAGCAATTGGTGGGCTTAGATTCCGCCCCTACCCATTCGTGCTTACGATATCGGGTCAATACGACTTTCAATGCATTCCCTCCTCCAGAAAGCATGCATTGTCATGTTTCTGTTTGCATGGATTTTTCTCGTTTCAATGATTCTCAACTCCATTTTTGGTGTGTATTCGTCGCTTTATCGGATTCTCACTAGGGAACAAGCTAGTCGATCCACACCATTCCATTCGTTATGAACTGACAAGGGTGCGACGAAATTGGGACGAAATTGGAAGGAGCGATTTCTGTTCAATCCATCACTGTTCATCAAATCACAAGGAGGGTCCTGACATGAATGCAGACATATTCAAAGGCAAGTGGAATCAGTTCAAGGGAGAGCTCAAGCGGCAGTGGGGGCAATTTACCGAGGACGACCTTATGCAAATCGAAGGGAATTACGACAAGTTCAAAGGGAAAGTCCAGGAACGTTATGGTGACCGCAAGGAGGATCTCGAGGCTTGGACAGATAAATGGTACGGCGGTCAAACAGCCCCTGCCGGAGGATCGTCCGCAATCAATCCTCGAAAATAGCCGCGACGCAAAGCCATGGCCCCTGACGACAATACAACTGCCCTACTATAGCCAAGGAGCACCACGTATGTATGCACTTCTGGGTAAAGCCTTCGCAGCCGCCACAATATTCGCCATCTTCACTGCCTTTCCATTCATCGGTTCGGCACAGGCCGAAGACGGCACTGTGAACTGGGCCGGCATGCCCCAAGTCGATATCGGTTTCTTCTCTGTGGGCGGCCGTGCAACCTACTTTGATCCCAAAGAAGGCGATGCGAAGTGGTTCGGCGGCGCGCAACTTCGCATTCATCCTTTGCGGTACCTCGCGATCGAGGGCTCGGCCGATTATCGACGGGAGGAGTTCGCCGGGGGAACAAAGTCCCATACGTATCCCGTGCAAGGATCGTTGCTGTTCTATCCATTAGGAACAACACGTATCGCGCCTTTCATACTGGGCGGCGGTGGTTGGTACTATTCGACGATTGAAGGCCCCGGAGGTTTTTCCGACACGCAAAATCGCTTTGGAGGTCATGTGGGTGGAGGCTTACAATTTTTTATTACCAACCACATATCCATCGACAGCACCTATCGCCACATCTGGCTGGAACGAATCGAATCCAAGGGAGCAAACCTCGACGACAAGAAATTCAACGATAATGGTCACATGGTCACGATCGGCCTCAACGTTCACTTCTAGCACTCATGCCGGTTTAACGGCGACCGAACAGCGACGACGGGTGGACTGTACGCAGTCTCCCGTCGTCCAATAGTCTCCGGGCAGACGCGCCTGAGATTTGAAAACGCGCGGATCGGCAACCGTCAACTACAACTTTTGGCGGAATATGTCGCAGGGCTTCCCTTCGATGGCCAGTTCTATACACAGCATCTACAATGGTTTGGAATCGGGTTTCACTTCTATTTTTGACTGCACCGCTTTTTCGCAAACCAAGCTTTTTGCCCAAGGGGTCTTCCGAGTACCTGCCCTGTCAGAAGCACGGTAGCGTCATAATTATGATCCGCATCTTACTCGCACTACAACTTGGGGCGATGATCACGGTGTTCAACTGCAGTCCCAGCTGGGCGCAAGTGACGCTCTGGGAAACCTATCAGTCGGCCGGCAATCAAGCAGTTCAGGAGCAGCGGGCAGCGGATGCTGAACGCTTATTGCTTGCCGCCGTCAGACATATTGAGATGGTGAACTCCGAAGACCCTCGATTGGCTAAGACGCTGAACAACTTGGCTGTCTTATACGGCACACAAAACCGGGAAGTAGAGGCCGAGCCCCTGCTTCAGCGTGCATTGGCTATCAATGAAAAGGCATTGGGATGGCAACACCCCGCTGTGGCATTAACGCTTCAGAATCTAGGGATCATCTATGCCGCACAAGGCAATTTCTCAGAAGCACATGATGTCTTGAGGGAAAGTCTCGGAATCTCACTGCTCGTCTTTGGTACTACCCATCCGCGTATCGGTTCAACTCTTCGAACGTTCGCGACAGTGTACGCCCTGGAGGGGAACTTTCAGGAAGCGAAACGATTGGCGGCCAACTCAATCTCCGTATTCGAGCACGCGCTTGGAGAACGGCATCCGGAAACCACCTTAAGCATGGAAATGATGATTAAGCTTCTGTCGATCATGCATCGCGAACCTGAGGCCGAACAACTGAAGTCGCGCCTCAACAGAATCCGCCAAAGAACGACTGCTCCAACTGAAGTGCCTAAAGGCGTCGATTCGAACTGTGATAGTGCCCTGTTGAAATGACATTCCACCACTGACCTGAAGGAGGTCTACCATGCTGAGCTGGGCTGTAACTTTTCTCGTCATCGCTATCATAGCCGGAGTCTTGGGACTCTCGGGGGTCGCAGGAACGGCCACCTCTATCGCTTATATCCTTTTCGTCGTTTTTCTGATTTTTGCCGTGATTGGTCTGGTCATGGGACGAAGACCGCCTGTCACCTAGTCGGTGCTGTTCACACCGGAGGGGGTCCGCTCCCCCTCCGGAATGCAGATCAATACTTCACCGGCATTGGGACGCTTACTTCAATCCCTATGGGCGACCACTCACCTCACTTCATCTGACATTTGGCAGTCTGTTGTCTGAATAGCCGCTATTGTCCTGCTGAAGAAGATGGTGGATTCGGCAGTTCGACCGGTGGAGTTTCAATGACTTTCACCGCTTGCCCCTGTTCATTTATCTCAATTGTCACTCGTTGACCGACTGAGAAACGCTTGAACAATTCGGGGCGCACCATTTCAAAAAAGACCGGCTTGCCAAGATCGGTTTTTAACAGCCCCTTCCTCGTCGAGAAATCCAACTGGTCCAATGTGCCCGACACCACATGGTCCACCCGTGGATCATCACTGTCTCGTGACGCTCCAGCTGTCTCCGCAGCAAGGCCATATTCCGCATGACCGATGTGCCCCACGAGTAAAGCGAGACAGACACAGATTAGTTTCCACGATGGGTTCAGCCTCCTGTCGAATGGCTCGAGCGTTCTGGAATGACTCAACCATCCTAGGCTCCCATCACAGACCGACCCGGCAACCGACTTAACCCGATTCTTGGAGTTCAACTCGTTCACATTCATTGTGGCTTCCTCCTCGAGTAATGCCCGACCCAAGTACTGACGTACTCTAGTTAATCTGCGGCATTCTGATACCTAGGAAGGACTCTAGAAATCCTCCTTTTGAGATACCTGACGTTGCGGGAGTTGACCCGGACATTGCAGCGCGCCCGGAGATGAAATGGCGGGCCACGAAGAACGGATCGTAAAAGGGTGTTGTTGATTGGCGACGGAGCTCGCCGCGTGGATGTGAGATCCATTATTCAGCAGCGCTGCACGGCTTGACGTGTTCTACCGTAAACCGGTTGGACTGCATCACGACTGCAGTCATTCGCTAGGGAATCCACTAGTAGGCGATCGCTATGTCTTCGATCACACTATCGCGTAAAAGCGGTGGGCTGGCGATGAGACATACTATGCGCAGATATCAGGTCACAACATTGAGCTCGTGGTTGTTGATGGCCGGGGTGCTCGTCCCCTGGTGTCGCCACCGCCCGGTTAGTCACAAGGCCGTAAAGACGGTGAACGACACCTGTTTGCGCGCACTCGTGCGTGGGGGTGGATAGCACGCCGCCACAAGCCGTTAAACCCTTGCATTGACCTGACGTGTCCGCTTTGTCGCTTGCCTGGCGCTAGGCTCGCTGGAATTCATAGGGTGAATCTTGGTAATCGCCCCACAATTGATACACCGCAGGCCGTAACATTGCCACGCAAAGTAATCTGTGGCGCCGTAGAAATAATCATGGACCTTAAATCCACCGCATCGTTCGCATACCATGAGAGTACTCCTTCTTTTAAGTGTGGTAACGCCGGACTCGGGATCAATCTCCCGACGTACTTCATGCTAAGCACAAAAACTGCCACGCGGAGCTATGGAGATAACTCATTGACTATTCAGCAATTTCGCAACGAGTGGTATCAACAATGACGTATGAGCACAGTGGACAACTTGTCCTTCGCGAGATAGAGAGGCATGGAGAGGTCACTGTAATAGTGAGATTAGGAATCTATGGTCGTCCATCGAGCCGATTCCGGAGGACGTCCGGAGACATGATATAGCTGCTAAATCCCTCTTATTCTTATTGGGAGGTTGAGACATGCACAATCCGAATATCCTGATCGTCGACGACGACGCCGATACCCAAACTCAGCTTCGCGGAATCCTGTCAAAAGAAGGGTACGAAGTCGACACGGCCTCCAACGGACAGGCCGCCTTAGGTGCTGTCAGCAGACAGGCGCCTGATCTTGTTCTGTCCGATATCAACATGCCGAAACTCGATGGTCTCTCTCTGCTTGGAGAGTTGCGCTCTCGTGGACTTGAGATGCCGGTCATCCTGATGACGGCGTACGGCAGCCTCAAAACCGCGGTAGACGGCATTCGAGCGGGCGCGTTCGACTACATCAGCAAACCGTTTATCCAGGAAGATGTGCGGCTGGTGGTCCGCCGGGCGCTCGAGCATACGCAAGTATCCCGCCAAGACCATGAATTGAAAGAGCAGCTTCACAATCTCTCCCTCTCCGATCATCTGGTGGGCAGCAGTCCGGCTGTCGTTTCCGTCTACAAGTCCGTCGCCCGAGTGGCACAAACGGATAGCACCGTGTTGCTCGAGGGAGAAAGCGGAACCGGCAAAGAGCTCATTGCCCGCGCCATTCATGCCAACAGCGCACGCAGTGCGGGGCCCTTCGTCACGGTAGATGGAGGAGCGTTGACCGAAACCCTGCTCGAGTCCGAACTGTTCGGCCACGAACGCGGCTCGTTCACCGGCGCAGTCGGGGTTAAGAAAGGACTGCTGGAGAAAGCCCATCTCGGCACATGCTTTCTCGATGAAGTCGCGGACCTCTCGCCTGCACTGCAAGGCAAGCTGCTTCGCGTGATCCAGGAACGAGAATTCCGGCGCGTCGGCGGTACTGCAACCCTGACAGTCGACGTTCGCATCATCGCCGCATCCAAAAAGAACCTAAGTTCTCTTGTTCAAGCTGGAACGTTTCGCGAGGACCTGTACTACCGACTCAACGTGGTAGCGATCGGCATTCCTCCGTTGCGAGAACGCATGGAAGACATACCACTCCTGGCTCAGTACTTTGTACGGATGTACGGCGCGTCCAAATCAAAGCCGGTCACAGGGTTTTCCACCGAGGCCATGAACGTGCTGACCCGCTACTGGTGGCCGGGAAACGTGCGTGAGTTGGAGAATGCCATCGAACGGGCAGTGGCCCTGACTCCCCATCCAATTATCTGTCCTCAAGATCTGCCTCAGGTCGTCCAGGCAGCCCCCATACAGGCCGTGGCTCACGCCCGAGGATGGTTGACCTTGGCGGAATTGGAACGGGAACATATCGTACGCGTCTTGAAACATCACCATCAAGACCTCGGCCAATCCGCCGCAATTTTGGGAATCCACCGCAAGACACTTCTACGGAAGCTCAGGCAATTTGGCCTAGCGGATCAACCGCGGACAACATATCTGGCCCCGGACATGATGTCTGAAACGATATCGACAGAATCTTTGTCGACAAATCACAAACCACATGAATTGGACTATTCACCTTCATAAGCGGATGGACCGTTCTTTGCTAATGTTCTTATAAGTGAGTCGGCTTAACGCGGGAGACGCGATATGGATGGGTACGGCAAACGGGTGCTGATCATCGATGACGATCATGATATTCGCTTCTTGACGGGAATGGCGTTGATGGATGCCGGATATAATGTCTACCCGGCATCCGACGGATTCGAGGGATCCGAGGAAATGAAAAAACGTCGCTACGACGTGGTTCTCGTGGATTACCACATGCCACGATTGAACGGCTTACAGTTCATCGAACGCTGCCGTGCCATGTGGTCGACGACGCCCATCATTTTGATGTCCGGTGATACGTATCTGACGGAACATTTCGATGAGGTAGACGGCGCGTACACGTGCGTGGCCAAACCCTTTGAGTTGTCCGAGCTGCTTGCGCTCGTCAACCAAGCCTGTAGAGAACCGCAGCCGATCGTCGGAACAGCGTAGCCCCTCCCAGAAAGTACCTCAGCATTCACGCAACGGACTTTCAATCCCGTGATCCGCTGAGATCCGGATCCGTGAGCGCCTGGTGCCCATGCCATTTATCATAGACCCGTCGAGGGAACGGTGTACCGCTCCTCGATCGCAGACCGTATCAATTGGCGGCTGCGTTCGGCGCTGAGAGACGGCTGCTGTTCAATCTGCCGAGCGGCATCGGCCAACTGCGGATCCTTAATGCCTTCCAACATCCATGTGCTGTAATCCCCCCGTCGAAGGTGATGCAACCACGTCTTCTTATCCACACCCTCCGCCAGCTGCATGAATTGGATCAGGTTGTGCGCGCGCAGGTTCAATGCATTTTCAGGACCCCGGAAGTAGAAGCTTCGATCGGTGGGCAACTCGCCTTCGGCATATTTCCGGCGATGACGTTGATGGTCCGCTTCACAGGGAGCAATGCGTACCCGGTGGGGTGGCTCTGTTGACCGTCGATCCCAAAACACCGCTTCACCATGATCCAGTGCCGGAAGTTCCTCCGAGGGCATAGGCAAATCAAGCGTCTGACAAAACCTCCTGATCGTGCCCGCCGGATCCTCTCCCAAGGACACCACTATATCCGCCGTGCGCAGCACCGATTTCGCAACCTGGTCCGGATGCACCGTGACGTAGACCATACCGGTCAAGTCTTGCGCTAGGACTGCCTGAACCGGTTGCCATTCGCGCGGCATCAAATGGTGCGCTTCGTCGACGAGTATCCAATGAGGTCGTCCGAACTTGGCTCGACGCTCCTGAAGGGCTGGCAAGAGGGCCAAGAAAAAAGCCGGTCGATCGTGCAGCGGTACTCCCACAAGATTGACGACCACATTCGTGCTTGAGCCTTCAAGGGCTGTGAGAATTTCCGTCACGCTGGGACCTCGCTGAGAAGTTCCAAACATGACCGCTCCGGCAAATCCCTCATAATCTCCCTCCGGATCGATAATACAAAACTGATAGCCCTGCTCCATCACCCGCTCCAGAATCCCAGTGGCCAAGGTCGATTTTCCGCTTCCGGAAGAGCCGGCCAGTAAGAGATTTAATCCGGTAGCGGGAATGGCGACTTCTGCGCCGTTCTGCCGTGTACCGATCAGGATATTGCGGCGGCTCGTGCTGAACGGAGACACCTGCATGTCATGCTTGACGAGTTCATCGATGATTTCGGAAACTCCACATCCTTCCGCACCGTTGGTGACCCAATCGGCGCTTTCCTTGAGCATCGGTACGGCATTGGCCACCGCCACCGCATACTCACACTGATTCAGCAAGGCATGGTCGTTTTCCGCATCACCGATCGCAACGACATTGCGCGGCGACAATCCCATCTCGCTCAAGGCGGCCACGAGACCACTGGCTTTGTTGATGCCAGCCGGAACGACCATGACCGCATCTCGATTGAAGATGACTTGCAGCTCAAGTCCCAAATCGCGAATGGCCGCTAGGAGCGTCAGTTCGTGCGGTCGAACCGTGCTCACGATCGACTCCGCAACCGAGAGTTCCGGCACCTTCCGGCGCCGCAGCTCGTCCACAAACGCCGCAGGAATCCGAGGAGCCAACGATATCTGTTCGCGTGTAGCGGGCCTATAGAGGACGGCGCCATTGTCAGCGACAACTCGCTCGCACAGCGCGATTTCAGGAAAGATATCGAGGATATCCGGCAGCAAACGCCCGGTGACCAGAACGAGTTTCCGCCTGGATTGGATAAGACGTTCGAGTGCCGTGATCGTCTCAGGTTTCACCCGTCCGGCACTTGCCAGCGTGCTGTCATAATCCGTTGCGAGTGCCACATATTTCATAGGAATTGGACCATATCAACAGGATCTCCTCTGAGATGGATAGGAATAATTGTGAAGGAGTACTGATGCGAGACACGCACGATGCTCGAATTGCGGCTCAGAACGACGGTCGAAACGTGCGACCCATCACCACAACGCGCGGCCGGTACTTCCTCAGAGCCATAACCTGATATCTATATAACGCTTAACTCCCCGAAACACGGGTACCTTCCCAAAACGTATATGGCCGGTTTCCATAGTAGCCGTACCCGTAATAACTGTAATAGCCGGCGAATGGATAGTTCGACTTGGCACGCCCGTCCCAGACGGTCATGTCACGTATGACGATGACCGGATAGTCATACGTCGCCTTGTCACGTGTTTCTGTCCGGGAGCCTACGATCTCACCAATCACCGTGATTCGTGAGCCTTCCTCAAAGATTGCGGGATCGATGATTTCACCACGACTGTCCACTGCGAGAAATCGTCCTCGTGACGATGCCCGGTTATCGAGCGGAATGTGATCCTTGTTCAGAGGCAACTGGAGCACTTCGACTTTTGTACGATCCGTCTCACGCGCCGCAGTGAGCACTTCTCCGCCCCATACCACTATCTGCCCTTTATACGTATCGGGAGAAGCTTTGACTTCCTCATACGTCAACTTATGGTTGACCTGGGCCGCCAACCGATCTGGAATGACCTGATACCGGTTGCATCCGCCAAGGAAGACGATGAGAACCGCATACGCGACACACAATCCAGGCGTGACCTTCATACATCACCTTTACAGTTTACTGCTCGGTTGATCACCTTCATAAACGGGGCGCCGTCGGGCAGAAGTGCCGACGATCATTCACCACCGCTCCACTTTGTTTGGTCTGCAAAACACAGACCCGTTCTCACCTAGCGCGTCCCTTCCGACCTCAGCGGCTCGGGTGTATCACCTGCTTGTTGTTGATATTCTACGTGTGCATGAGCGACTCGACACAAGATATGCAGTGCTGCCGGACAAGATGTCTGATCCAAGACAACTCATCCTCGGAAAAGGACTGTGAACTTCGTCACGGCGATATGTTCCTGCAGATATGCGGGCACTGTGCTTGCAGACCAAGGAGCCGTAAGGATAGGAGTGGAGTGAATGTGATGAATCAAATTACCTTCGCAGAAGCCGGAGACGCATTGACTCCATGAGTTCTCTTCATCCCGCACCGGTACCCCGGACTCCCCCGGTACCCACTCCACCACCGACTGAATCCACTCCGCACAAGGCGGGCATCGACAGGCACCTATGGGAAATCCGCCCGATTCGCGACCTTTTTATCCTCGGCGCAATGGTCGGCTTGCTCTGGTTTCTCTTCGCACTACACCAGGTCTTTTTACCCGTGTTTGTCGCGCTTCTATTGGCCTATTTGGTCAATCCGTTTGTGGACTACGCATTCACACGCTGGAAGACTCCGCGTCCCGTCACGGTGGGAATACTGATGCTGTTCCTGGCTCTTGCCGGGGTCGGCATTGGTCTTTGGCTCATTCCGCTTTTGGTGGAGCAAGCCGAGACGTTGATACAGAAAATCCCCGTCTATGCCAGGAACTTCTCACAGCGCTATGAGACCATGTTCGGCAGCTGGTCGATCAGTCTAGGAGACTTTCTCGGTCGTCTGCACGATGATCCCCTAGCGACGATCCAACCGCTTCTCTCAGGAACCGGTCAGGCATTTGGCCTCCTGGGGCAGCTGCTAGGGATCACTGCCAATGTCGCGCTTTATGCGATCTTGATTCCAGTCTACTTTTTCTTTTTTGCATGGAATTTCGAAAGCATGAGCCGGACCATCGTTCGCCTCGTCCCCGTCTCGCATCGACCGCACACGCTGCACGTCTTGCGTCGAATGGATACGGTCGTGCGAGGCTTCTTTTTTGAGCGGCTCCTCATCGCGGTGATCACCGGTGTGTTGTATGCGGGAGGCTGGTCGTTTGCCGGGGTCCCCTATTGGTTCCTTCTCGGCATTGTCACAGGCTTGGCGTCCCTCGTCCCCTATCTTTCCGCCATCGGATGGCCGGTGGCGGTGGCACTCAAATATGCCGATGCCCTCACTACCGGCCAATGGGCCACGACCGATTGGATGACGATCGTGTTATGGCCGAGCGTGGCCTACCTGATTGTGCAATTTGTCGAAGGCTGGGTCCTGACTCCCTGGTTGCAACGTCATTCCACCGACATGAGCGCCGCGACCATTCTGATCGTCGTCTTCATGGGAGGCGCCGTCGGCGGACTGTTTGGACTGATCTTTGCGATTCCCGTCGCGGCATGTCTCAAGATCGTGGTCGATGAATTTGTCAGACCGCGGTGGCTTCGATGGGTGCGCGAGGCCTAGGGTCATGATAGTGACCGCTGGCTGATCTCTCTAGGGACTATCCGAGTACAGGGACGGTGAGGAATCGGCGTAGATTCATAAGTACGAGGTGGTCGCATTCGATCGAAACGGAAGCGAATGCGTTGATCCTTCAAGCAAGGAGACGATGATATGCAAAACCAGCCCGTATCAGACCAACAAGACTGTATCAATGCCTGCTTCTCGTGCGCCCAAATGTGCGAGAGATGCGCGGACGACATGATCGGCATGACTCATCAGAGCCACGATGACTTAATGACACGCTGCATCCGGCTTTGCCGCGATTGCGCAAGTATCTGTATCCTGTCCGCCCAATGGATGAGTCGATCGTCTCTGCAAACTCAGTCTCTTTGTCGTCTCTGCGCGGAAATCTGCGATCAATGCGCGGAGGTATGCGAACGTCATGCGCCCGATCATCCATTGTGCGGTCCTTGCGCGGAGGCGTGCCGGCGGTGTGCGGAGAGCTGTCGTGAGATCGTAGGAAGTGGGGCCCACACGACATGATGACATATTGTCACGAAGAGCGGAAAGGTATTGAAGCCTCGGCCTTCCCACTCTACTGGATACGGGATTGCTTCTTGGTTATGGTGGTGCTGGTTATCGTTGTGAGTGCCTTACCGACGGAGGCCCCAGCCATGGCTCCGTTCCAGATCGCTCTATTGACCGATCTTAACGCCGAACAGGCAAATCCTGATCCGAAGCCGTCCGGCCCAATGCCGACTCCACCGACAGATCCAAGTCCGGGGCCGACCGACCCGACTCCGAAACCCTCAGGGCCGATTCCGGTTCCCCAGCCTCCCGTTCCAACTCCGAAACCATCGCATCCGCCATCATCGTCTGGCCATGGTTCTCAGTAGCATCATGATTGGAGGGCTTCGATGACACCATGATATGAGTATCAATTCAGATGGGACGAATCATTCTTCGTCACGGGATGGCAAGGGTGTTAATGCGCCTCCTTGATATCAGACGCTTCGCAGCAACGTGGATGTCTATACCAATATCAATCTTATTGATGGAGCTTCCCCATGTATGCACCACTGCCGGACCGGATCTATGAACCACGACCCTATGACCTTCATGGTCTCCACGGTATTTCAGATCGTACCCTCGATGCACACGTCCATCTCTACGAAGGCTATGTCAAAGAAACCAATACGTTGACCGCCCAAATACGAGACATCCTTGAGAGCGGCAGGGCGGATCAGGAGGGAATGCCGGCGTATTCGGAACTCAAGCGTCAATGCGGCTTCGAATACAACGGCATGGTGCTGCACGAATACTACTTCGACAATCTCACGATCCAGGGATCGCCCGACCCCGGTGCGCATTCACCCTTTAGAGAGGCGACGGAAGAGAGCTTCGGAACGTATGACGCGTGGAAACTCGACTTTGTGAGTGTCGGGAAGATGCGCGGAGTCGGCTGGGCCATATGTTATTTGAATCCGCATAATGGCAGGCTCTCCAACCACTGGATTACCCTCCACGAGACAGGCCATATCGCCGGTTTCGTTCCGGTCTTGGTCATGGACGTCTGGGAGCATGCCTTTCTATTAGACTACAAACCGGCTGAGCGCCCCTCATATATCGAGGCATTCTTCTCCAATATCAATTGGAAGACGGTGGAGCAGCGGTTGAATCGCGCCCATGTGCCGACGCCCGTTTCACAATGACTCAACCTAATGGATGAGTCACCAGGCTTGCTCAGTGCTGAGCTTCAGCGAATATTCTGCGCAGCGCGTTTGAGAGGTACAGTAGTATCGATGCCATAAGATAGACTCTATGCGGTACCTCGGGCCAAGTGAATCATTATGCCCAAGTAATCCTGCACATGCCGTGTGACCAGGAAACGATTGCGCGCAAATTCTTTTGCTTGGCGACCGATCGCTTCCATCCGCTCCGGCTCATTGAGCAAACGTTTGATATAGAATGCCGTACCGGCCGGAGAATTGACGGTGTAGCCGGTGTAGCCGTGTATCAATTGCACAGTGATGCCTCCGGTATCGCCGCCGATGACGGGCTTGCCTTTCCACATGGCCTCGGTCACCGTCAGGCCAAACCCTTCGCGCACTGATTTCTGAATGATGATGGTCGCCGCCCGCTGCAGGGCATTGATTTCCAGGTTGGCCGTGGGTGGCAGCAACAGGAGTTGGACATCGGGGTCTATACCCACCGCCTCCTGCACCTCGGCCAGAACGGCCGCACCTTCGGGATCGTCGGTCGCCGTGCCGCCTGCCAGCACCAGCCGGCAATCGTGACTCTGCTTGACGATACGGTAGGCGGCAACTACTCCAAGTGGGTCTTTAAACCGATCGAACCGGGATACTTGCAGCAAGATCGGCTTATCGGTCGGCACTCCGAGCTTCTCCAATATCGATGAGATTTCTTCAGGCGCGAGCTCACGGTTTTTGTCGCTGAATGGATCGATGGACGGGTACACGACGAATTGCGGCACCGGCAAGCGACGAGCAAACTTCGGAAGCGACACAATAGCCGCATCGTACTGCGACACGAACGGGCGCAAAAACTGCCACACCGTCGGCTGGGGAGTGGACACATCGATGTGGCACCGCCATAACCATCGCGCGCCCTTCGGACGTGAGCCGATGAGCGCCGCCGGCTGGGGATCATGGATCATGGCGAAGTCGGCATCGAAGTTCAGATGCTTGGCGTGCTCGCGATTGATCTCGAGATACGCCTCGAACATGGCTTTGGTGATGTGCTGCGACGTTCCTTGCAAGGCGTTATGGAAACTCTTCGTCGTGTGATAAAAGACGTCCGAGCCGGTCATCACTTCCCAGCGCGTCCGAATTCCCAATTCCTCGAATAGGGGCAGCAGCCGATGCAGCATTTCAGCCACTCCCCCGCCGTAGCGGGTGGAATTGATATGGAGCATCCGTCTCCCTTCCAACCGCCGACCCAGCTGACGAAGAAATTCCACCGTACCGGGCGGCGTGACCGCCCGATATTGTTCAAGCAGTTCCGCCATGCGTCCTCATCAACTCGGCGTCGCATAAGGCGACAATCCGAGCTCTCATACCTTCCAGATTAAGGCCCAAGCGCACCACGCGTTGGATGTGAGCCGCCAACTCCGGCATGTTCAAACCGTCTTCCGCAGACAGCCAATGAGAAAAATCGTCAAAACCTGGTGTCTTGCGCATACGCGCCTCGCAGAGATGGAAATAGAGCGCGCCGGCTTCGACCTCATGCACGGCGTGACGAAACTCCAAAAGCGTCCACGCATGGCGGTCCAATGGCGCTTCAATCACGTGGGACCGTATGAAGTCGAACGGTTCCGCACTCATCGCGCGAGAAACCGTAGGGTGAGAGCTCAAATGGTCATCGAGAACGGTGACAATGTCCTGGCGTAGAGCTTCAAGAGAAAGATACGCGAAAGGATCCAGCACACCCAGACGCTCACCGAGGACGCGATCATGGGCGTACAGGGCCGCCCACGTGGCGAAGTCGTTGGGGTACAGCGTTTGGACATACGCATGGCGCAGGTAAAAACTGTGCGTATGATAATAAATGGCATCGGATGGAACTTCTTCCATCAGCTCCAACAGACGTCCCACATCCGTCGCGCGTTTCCCCAAGACTTCGCGCAATTCCATACAGCTGACGAACTGAAACGGACGTACGGCGCGATGGTATTCCGGCATCATGACGTTCAGCCCGCCGGCTCCCCGTTCGTTAACATTCCCTTCTCTACGATTCGCATCGTCGATCCTCGCTCATGTGAATACACTGCGCCTCTCTAGGAGTCGATCAACCGCGAGATCGTGCAGCTTCCTTCGCCGTTTCCGTCATCGAATCCTGAGCCTGTTTGGCGAATTCCTTCGCCGAACGCCCGGCTTCATGGACAGCCTCCTGGCCTTTGTCGTAATACTCCTTACCTCGCTCCACCGCCGTATCCCAGGCTTCCTGGCCGCGCTCGAGTATATCGTCTTTCGTGCGGTCGGCATAGCCGCGAAGCATGCCGCGGAGTTCGGTCCCCGTCTGCGGGGCGAATAACAGCGCGACACCGGCCCCAATCAAGGCTCCGGCCATGAAGGCCGACCACCCGGTCGCTTCGCCCATTTCTTCATCGTAATAATTCCTGCTGTTCATGGTCGAGTCCTCCTCTGATGAATAAAATCTTGTGTTTATCTCACGTTCACTGCATCTTGACTTCGCGTTCTGCCTCAAACCAATGTTCCAAGTCGTTGCCGTGCCTGCATCCGCTTTCCAGGTACAGAATAAAAGCCCTTACCGCGATGCGGCGGTGCGTCGACATATCTTCGCTGTAGCTGGATTCTTCCTCAGCGGTAGACATTGTCTGTCGTGCGTTCGTTGAGCCGCGCAATGACGGCCCATCCCGTTTCGCAGTTCCCCCGGTGATAGAGTCCGCCCTTTCAGACTCTCGCGGAGGATTGTCTGGCGTCGGCTCTTTGGGTGCCGACGGTTTCTGGGTCGTCTGCTTGGTCGATCGAGTGCGTGCCATGATCTCTATGTGCCCCCATTAAGGTAATGGTTGACCGCCCAGTTCTGCCCTCAGGGCATTTGATCTGCTTGGGTTTTCGCCCTCCATTTCATGCACCCTAGCTCAATGCTCGAACTGTTCAGAACTAGGAGACAACCTAGCTAAGATCGTTGTCGCGCCTCGGATAAGTACGAGTTATCTCCCCTCGCTCGTTAGGTCATGATAAAGCAGGGTAAAAGAAAGAAGGGCCTGAATGAAACGATACATCGGCGCAGCGGCGACGTTCGTGCTGGCGATCGCAGCATGTCAGACTCTACCCACCGTGACGCGCAGCGGCGACGTCAAGGACATCTACATTGAAGACACACAATCGGCCGCTACGTATGTGCAGGGCGTGGTCGGAGACGAAATCCGGTGGACCAACAAGCGCACGGCATCGGTTCGGATAACCTTCTTGGACCGGATATCGGATCAGTTGTTATGCCGGAATAATTTTGAGGGGTATTTTACCGGCGGCGTTGACACGACACTGAAACCCGATCAAAGCGCCAGCCTGTGCTTTGGAGATCACGCAACGATTCCCTACATCGTCAGAATATATTCGGCATCGACAAACGCAGAGGTCTCGCGATCCGGGCAGGTTCAAATCGAAGCAGCTTTTGCGCATCCATCAGCGGAAGACAAATCTGCGGCAGGCAGGACAGGACGGTGAGATATCCGATGCGGATGTCCGCCCAAGCGGAGAATAACAGCTCGTGCACAGACAGACTCGCGTTGAACCCCTGTGTCCCACTCGAGCTAGGGAGTTCCCTCGTATAATCTTTAACTGGCTTCACGCATAAAGTTTCAGCATGCATCGAGAATGTTCGTCCCCTAGACACCGGCGCTCTTCCGTGCACACAAGTCGACGGAGTCATTCACACCGACAGTTCTTCCGAACATACTCGTCTTTAGAAAGGGAAAATCTGATATGAAGATCGCACAAGTGGCCCCATTGTGGGAAAGCATTCCTCCCCAGCGATACGGAGGCACAGAACGTGTCGTATCGTATTTGACTGAAGAGCTCGTTCGACGCGGTCATGAGGTGACACTGTTTGCCGCCGGTGATTCATCGACATCAGCCACCTTGCATGCCATCTGCCCATCATCTTTGCGGGCCAATCGCTTATTGTTTCCTGATGCGGTGGTTTCTCTTCTCTTAGAGCGTGTATTCGGGACCCACGCGGGAAGTTTTGACCTGATCCACTCACATATCGAGTTCCTGGGTTTTCCGCTCACGCGCCGGTGCCCTACACCGGTGCTGACGACATTGTACGGTCGGCTTGACCTGCCGGAACTGGTTCCGGCATTTCGACAGTTCTGCGAACTCCCGCTGGTTTCAGTATCGGATGCCCAACGGCATGCGATGCCGTTGGGCAATTGGCAGGCTACCATCCATCACGGACTGCCTCGAGATCTGTATTCTATGCATGCCGGGCCCGGCACGTACCTCGCCTTCTTGGGCCGCATCTCGCCTGAGAGTGGACTGGAGCAAGCTATTCAATTGGCCAAACGAGCCGATATGCCGATTCGCATCGCGGCTAGGGTAGATCCGGCAGATCGCGATTACTTTCAGCACATCGCGCCTCTGTTGGAACATCCACTCGTGGAGTACGTCGGCGAAATCACGGACGAAGAGAAGAATGATTTTCTTGGTGAGGCCTTTGCGTTGACCTGCCCGTACGAGGGACCGGAGCCCTTCGGCTTGGTCATCATCGAAGCACTCGCTTGCGGCACACCTGTGCTTGCCTATCGGCGGGGAACCGCGTTGGAAATCGTGGATGATGGATACACCGGCTATGTATGCGATACGCTGAGCGAGATGGGGAAAGCCATTACGCGCGTATCGACTCTCGATCGACACCAATGCCGGGCAGCTTTTGAGAAGCGGTTTACCGTCGAGCGCATGACCGATAATTATCTGGCTCAGTATCAGCTCTTAGCGCTCAAGCAAGAGGATCAGCTCGTCACCCAAAGCTCCTCTCCGAACAACGACGTCGTCGCAATATCCGATGTCTAGTGTGCAGATTGACTATGGCCACACTCTGCCGGAACGACAACTCAGACCTAGAGTTGGCGGGAGGTACCGAGACCGGTCATCATACTCGTCGTCAAATGCTGTTGGACCGTCTCATACCCAGCCCACGGATCTTTGGCAAGCTCTGACAGTCGTTCCTCGATGTTGTGCACGTTGAACTGATCTGAGCGCAGCGATGGAGTTAACTCATCCCACCCCAACGGAGCAGAGAGCGGAGCTCGCGGTTTGGCACGCGTCGAGTAAGCTGCCACGGTCGTCGCCCCTCGCCCGTTCCTGAGATAATCGATATACACCTTGCCTTTGCGCACTCGTTTCGACATGTTGTCCGTAAATCTGGCAGGTATCGTTCGTACCATATGTCCGGCCACTGACTTCGCGAAGTCCTTCACCTCGTCCCATGAGTGCCGTCGCTGTAATGGCACCACGACATGCAATCCTTTCCCACCTGTGGTCTTGACGAATGACGTCAAACGCAACTCTTCGAGCAGGGTTCTGATAAGAAATGCGGCTTCGACGACTTCACGCCACGGCACATCCGGAGCCGGATCCAAATCCAGCGTCATACGGTCGGGACGATCCAGCCGCTCTCGCCTCGCTCCCCAGGTGTGGAATTCGAGGACGCCGAGTTGCACGAGTGCAACCAAGGCAGCGGTTGTGTTCGCCACCATGTAGCTGGCGCGTCCATCCGATTCTTCAACCTCGACTCGATCGATCGCCTCATGAATCTGGTCCGTCGCGTGTCTCTGATAAAAGCATCCTGTGTCGTGTCCTTCCGGGCAACGGACCAACGTCAATGGACGCCCACGAACATGAGGCAAGATCGTGTCCCCGATTCGATCATAGTACTGCGCCAGCTCGAGTTTCGTGATGCCGTCATGTGGAAACAACACTCGATAGGGATTCGTGATCTCGATACCCGCCACAATCGCCGCATGTGTCGGCTTCCGATCTTGACGGAGAGGTCTCGCGCGGTGCACCCGGGCAGCTGCACGCTTCGATTCGCGATCCGGCTCGTCAGCCGATCTATTTTTCTGCTCCCGATTCGCCGATGCATGGACCGCCGACTCACGGACAATGGCCTTGGCCGGCTTGTCGTCGCGCAGACCCAGGAACGCCGCCTGGCGGAGGAGACCTTCCTGTGTCCATTCCGCAAAACGTACTTCAGCGACTAATTCCGGTTTAACCCAGTGGACTCCTTTTGTATCCCCACCCGTCGGAGGATCGACAAATGGCGGCCGGGGTCGTTCATGCCGCTGCAAGATCCGATAGAGTTGAGACAATCGATTCTCTGAGAATCCCGTCCCGACTCGTCCAACATAGACCAATCGTCCCGGTTTCTCATATACACCGAGCAAGAGCGCTCCGAATCCGCGCCGGGAGCCCGATGGCTCGGTATAGCCGCCAATGACGAATTCTTGGCGGCGTTGACACTTTACTTTGACCCAGTTTCGATTTCGGCCTTCGGTATATCGCCCGTCCACTCGTTTGGCGATCACTCCTTCGAGTCCTCGGCGACAAGCCGTCTCAAAGACGGTAGGTCCCTTACCAAGGATATGGGCGCTGTATTGCAACAGGCCGCTCTCCGGCTGCCCGCATAGAAGCGACGCTAAAAGTCGCTTGCGTTCGTGCAAAGGGGACGATCTGAGGTCTCTCCCATTGAAAAATAGGAGATCGAAGACATAGTACACAAGCCGGCCATCCCATCCACCGTCAAAGGCATTTTGCAATGCCTGAAAGCTCATCGACCCGTCCGATTTCATGGCAACGAGTTCACCGTCCAGCCATGCATTTTCAACGGAGAATCGGCGGGCCGCCTTCACGTGCTCGGGCAGCTTTTGGGTCCATTCCCGACCGTTTCTTGAGAAGAGTTGCACAACGCCCTGCTCAATTCTGCACAGCATGCGATACCCGTCATACTTGAGTTCGTGGATCCAACCTTCTCCCTCCGGAATCTTATCAACGAGCGTTGCCAGCTGAGGCGATATCCATGCGGGACATGTGACCGTACCCATACTGGTTACCGATCCCCGTTTCGTCTTGAGGTCCCGGGAGATCTTGATCCGCTCTACGCCACCGGACGTACGATGAGAGTGCCATACATCGGACTTGGCCTTTGTAATCTCATCCATGCTTCTTCCGCTCTTGACACTGTGGGACGACGCGAGACTTGAATTCGATCTAGTCGCAGTCCGCGCATACTCGTCTCGTTCCTTGATCAGAAGCCAGTTCTTACCGTCTGCGTTGTCTGTTCCGCTCATCCGCACCAGTGTCCAGCGGCCCTGCAACTTTTTCCCGAACAGGGCAAATTTCATCCGCCCCTTGTGATAGGCCGCTCGGGGATCTCCATCCGATTCCCACTGACCTTGATCCCATACCATGACCGTGCCGGCGCCATACTGTTTCGGCGGGATGATGCCCTCGAAAGCGGCATATTCCATGGGATGGTCTTCGACGTGCACTGCAAGCCGCTTGTCGTCCGGATTCAGACTGGGTCCCTTGGGAACCGCCCAGCTTTTCAGCGTGCCATCCAATTCAAGCCGGAAATCATAGTGCAGCCGGCTTGCAGCGTGCTTCTGGACGACGTAGAGCAGCTGTGAGGGAGGCTTTTCTCTCGACTGTGAGCCTCGTGGTTCAGGCGTCTGAGAGAAATTTCTTTTCTTCCTGTATCGTGTCAAACTCATAAAATGTTCAGACCCGAGTGCAAGCAACCGATGTATGGGCAGAGTCTCGCCGATACGTTGGAGCAGGCTCGACTCCTGCTCCTCTAGACCTCGACGGGGACGATGAGGGCCATCGAAAGAGCTTGCCGAACCATCTGGCTCGCATAACCCCACTCATTGTCGTACCAACTCATGACCTTGACCAGATTGCCGTCCACAACTTGAGTCATGTCCACATCAACGATCGAGGCGCGCGGATCCTGGACGATGTCGGAAGACACCACCGGATCTTCCGTCACCCCCACAACTCCTGCATACCGGTCACTACGCGCCTCCTCCAAGAACATCGCGTTCACCTCCCCGACACTCGTCTCCCGTTCCGTCAGCATCACGATGTCGGAGAGCGAACAGATCGGGATGGGAACATGGATGGCCGCTCCCTGAAATCGCCCTTTGAGAACGGGCAAGACGCGGGTTGCCGTGAGAGCGGCCCCCGTCGACGACGGCACAAGGTTGGCGGCCGCCGCTCGCCCGCGGCGTTTCCTCGTATGCTGCCCATCGACCAATGCATGACTGGCGGTGTAGGCGTGCGTAGCCGTCATCACCGCCTTCACCACCCCGAGATGGCGGTGAATGATTTCCACGACCGGTGTCACGCAATTCGTCGTGCAACTGGCGCATGACAGAATCGGCCCGGCCTTTTCGTCATACGCATTCACACCATAGATGACGGTGGGAATATCCTCGTCCTTGGCCGGCGCCGAGAGGATGACCCGCTTCGCTCCGGCTTCGAGATGTTTTGAGAGCGCGGTTCTGGTATTGAACTGCCCCGAACATTCGAAAACCACATCGACTCCCAGTTCCTTCCATGGAAGATGAAGCGGGTCGCGTTCCGCAAACACGGGATACACCCGGTCGACCATCGTGATCCCCTTCCGATCGGCTCCTACTCGATTGGGATAGCGGCCATACACCGTGTCATGATTGATCAGGTAGGCCAACTCGTCGGGGGAAGTCAGATCGTTGATCGCGGCCAGCTCAAGCTCCGGTATGGTCGCGAGAATCTTGAACGTGGCGCGCCCGATTCGCCCCAACCCGTCAATAGCGACTCGCATCATTCCATTGCCCTTTCTCTAGGTACAGGGTCTATCGTTCCCTAGCAGTACCGAGCGGTATGACCTGTCGGCGCTTCTCCTCCGACGCCTGCAGAGCCCCGTCTTACGAATCGACGAATTGACACCTACGGGCCCTAAACCGACTCTTTTCCGTAGTGCTTAAAGAGCTCAATTTCATAGTCCGGCGTAATAAGTTTCGATGGATCATAGTCCGGCGCCGACTGGATAGCATGCCGGGTGAGCGACATGGTAACCGCTCGGCTGGGCCAATCGATTCGTTCTATCCGTCCGGTTTGCACCAACACCTTCTTGCCCGGCAGCCAATTTCTCGTGTCGATCTCCGCATACCGAACAATCCAGTCCTCATCATCTACGACCAGGTCCTCGATGTGGCCGATTTCCCCGTCTCGCGCATGGATTGCATAACCGGTCACTTCGGCACTGCTGCGAAGATGTGTCAGCTCGGAAGGTTCCGAAAGGAGAGGCTCATCCAGACCCGCCGTAGCCATTTCTGAATCTGGAACCGGACTTCCCCACACCGTCGTGCCGGGTTGCCAGTACGGTGCCCACCGAAAGTGCCGATAGTACGCCTCCTCATACTGTCGTGATATCGGTTTTACGTCATCGATCGGTGGAGCGTGTTCGATCTGTTCTTTCCGCAGATTGAATTTCATGGATGCGTTGGTATCGTCGATACCAGCCACTGCGATCGGAGCAATGAGCACGTTCCTGCCAAAAAGCCAATTGCCTGTCTTTACGATGAGATATCGGACAGCCCAGCTGTGATCGTCAAAATAGAGTTCTTGCACGCTTCCCACTTGGCCATCTATCGCGCATAGCGTCAATTCGGTGATTTCCCGCACACGTCTGAATTGTTTCATGTTCTCTTCCCATTATTGGAGCAGTGAATATGCACCCTGTTTTCCTGCTGACGGGGCAACCGTCTATTACATAGTGGATGCTCGATCACCGTTGCTGTGTGATGAAGAGCAAATTTCGCAAAGGCCATACCAGAGACAGGATGTCTGCATGAGGATCGTTTGGCATGGGACCAGTGGCTGATTACTCACTTATGCGGGTATCGATATTGCGTCTGAACAAACCTTACACGGCAACCGGTTGCAGTAATCCTCGAAGGAAATTGTTCTCTCGCGAAAAGCTGCACTGGGATCTTATGTAAATTCAGAATTACTGGACTTACGATCTTGGCTCGCTAGAGGACTATCTTGTCTTCAGAGAGACAATTAGTCCGGTCGGTTTGCGGTGCTTTTTCTTGGGACACCATCTTATCCTTCTGACCTCCTCGACATTATCTGATGAGAGGCACGTATGATCTCGGACATCCTTGCCGCTCGATCTCAGATGGCCATGTCGCTGGGATTTCACATCGTCTTTGCCGCGCTGGGCATCGCCATGCCGGTATTGACCGCTGTTGCTGAGTGGCACTGGCTGAAAACGAAGGATGAACAATACCTCGTATTGGCGAAGCGATGGTCGAAAGGCACTGCGATTCTGTTCGCTGTCGGCGCTGTATCGGGGACCGTTCTCTCCTTCGAGTTGGGCTTGCTCTGGCCTTCGTTCATGGAGCGGGCCGGTCCCATCATTGGGCCTCTGTTCGGGCTCGAGGGATTCGCATTCTTCACGGAAGCGATTTTTCTTGGGATTTACCTCTATGGATGGTCGCGCATTTCGCCGCGCGCACACTTCATCGCCGGGTTGATTGTTGCGGCGAGCGGAACCGCCTCTGCCGTCTTCGTCGTCACGGTCAATGCGTGGATGAACGTACCCAGCGGGTTTGATCTCGTCGACGGGACGTTCACCAATGTCACACCCTTATCCACGTTGTTACACCCGGTTGCATTTCATGAAACATTGCACATGCTGTTGGCGGCATTCGCAGCGAGCGGATTTCTCGTGGCCGGGGTCCATGCATTTCTCCTCCTGCGCCGTCCTTTGGATCGCTTCCACCGGAACGCGCTCGTCATTGCACTTCTGGTCGGAGGCATTCCAGCCGTCCTTCAACCGTTGAGCGGAGACTTTATCGCTCGTGCAGTCGCCGATCACCAGCCCGCTAAACTGGCTGCGATGGAATCACTGTTCATTACAGAAACGGGAGCGGATTTCATACTCTTCGGACTTCCTGATGTTTCCACGCAAACCGTCGACTACGCGGTGCATATTCCCAACGGATTGAGCCTCCTTCTGCATGGAGATCCGCAGACCGTGGTTCCGGGGCTCGATCGGATTCCTCGTCAAGATTGGCCGCCCGTCGCCGTTGTCCATATCGCCTTTCAACTCATGGTCGCCTGCGGATTGATGATGGCCGGAACAGCTGTGTGGGGCGCGTGGCGCTTATGGAAAGGACACCTGGAAACGGACCGAAGACTCTTACGCACATTGGTCGCCATGTCTCCGCTTGGCTTCATCGCCATCCAGGCCGGTTGGGTGGTGACTGAAGTGGGGCGGCAACCGTGGATCATACAAGGACTCATGCGCACCTCCCAGGCCGTGACTCCTATGCCCGGCCTTTGGATTCCCATGGTGACTTTCTCCGCCTTGTACATCGTCCTGGCCGGAGTCGTCGTCTGGGCGATGTGGCGTCACATCGCAGCTGCAGCTGTCGTCTCTCGTGAGCGGAAGGCGGAAAGGAACGCGGCCTAACGATGCCCCCGTATGAACTCATACTCGCCGTCGCGCTGGTCGGGGCCCTCACCTTTTATCTGCTGTTCGGTGGCGCGGATTTCGGGGCAGGGATCTGGACGCTCTTCGCAATGGGGCCGCGCGGGCAGCCTCAGCGTGCTTTGATCGACCAGGCCATCGGTCCCATTTGGGAGGCCAACCACGTCTGGCTCATCATTGCCGTCGTGATTCTTTTTACGGCCTTTCCTCCGGCCTTTGCGGTGATCTCCATACGGCTGCACATCCCCCTGACCCTGATGCTGATCGGGATCGTCCTGCGAGGCACCGCGTTCGCGATCCGGACTCACGACATCACATCGCGTCCGAACGGATTCACGGGTGCGCCGCCGATTTGGCACAGGATATTCGCATGGTCCAGCGTGATCACGCCCACCATGCTGGGAATCGTCCTTGGAGCGATCGCATCGGGCCGCGCTGCAGGACCGACCGACACCATCCGAGAAACGTTCGTCGATCCGTGGCTGGCACCATTCCCCTTCTCGGTCGGCCTCCTCGCGACAGCATTGGTCGCCTATCTCGCCGCCGTGTATCTCATCGTGGAGAGTCGGGACCCGTCCTTAAGCCGACTCTTTCGCCACCGCGCCATACTCAGCGGTGTGCTCGTCATCATGTTGGCCGCCATCGCCCTGTTCCTTGTCCGCGACGGAGCCCCGGAAATCTATCGAGGCTTGGCGAAAACTGCGGTGGGTCGTGCAACCATAATCGCCACCGCGCTGGTGCATCTTGCGGCCTTGTGGGCGCTCATCACTCAACGTGATCTGTTGGCTCGATTTCTTGCGGGGACAGGAGCAGTCGCCATCCTTTGGGGTTGGGCGCTGTCACAATATCCGTACCTGGTTGAGCCATCTGTCACCATCTATGATGCCGCCCCGCAAGGAACATTGGACATCTTGCTGGAGAGCCTGCTGTTGGGATCCGTCGTCCTTTTTCCCTTTCTGTTTTACTTGTATAACTTGTTCAAGGGAAACGTGATCTCGCACCCGGCACAGTTCAAATCCTGAGAGCGCCGACTCGTTGCCCGGCTTCAGGATGAGCAATTGCACGCCGCGTGTTGGAATGGGATTGAAAGGGTGGTCGTCGTGGTTTCAACCCCGAGAACTCACGTGAGATTGAAGGTTGATGCGCCGACTTCGTGAATAATCGCATCGTGAAGCTGGTCAACAGCCTTGTCTTTGGTGAGGACGGTGGTTGCTCCGGCTCGTTTCATGGCGTCGCTGTTGTCGTCGCCGGTGTTGACCGAGATGCCGATGACGATGGTCCCGGGCCACTTGGCTTTAATGCGCGCCGTGGCATCAATCCCGTTCATCTTCGGCATGTTGATGTCCATCACGACGACTCTAGGCCGCAGATCTTGGACCAATTTCACAGCTTCTTCCCCATCCCGCGCCTCCCCGACTACTTGAAGATCCTTGTAGGCATCCAGCACGGAACGAAGGCCCTGCCGAACCATGGCGTGGTCGTCCACCAGCAGAACGCGAGTGGCGGTGCTCTTCTGGTGCGTTGAGAGTTGAATGCCAAAGGCCCGATCTTGCACTTCCAGGGCTGCAGGATTCAGCACTGCTGTCTCAGCATGTCTGGTCACACGCAGCATGATCGTTGCCGTCGTCCCGTGGCCCGGTGCCGAGTCAATCGCGAAAGACCCTCCCAGCGCCCTCATACGTTCTCTAATGCTGAAGAGCCCAAACTTGGAGGAGAGTCCGCTGCCAGGAGTGCCAGCAGCAGTGAGGTCGAAACCTTTTCCCTCGTCGCGCACCGTAATCTCCAAACAGTCATCATACTGGACTAGCCTCACTGTGGCATGCCCTACTCCCGCATGCTTGGACGAATTGATCAACAGTTCCCGCACGGATTGAAACAAAAGGATCTCTTGGTCCTCCGGCAGCTTGAGCCCATTGTCCTCCGGAACGATGACCGCCACCGATAGCTCATGTTTCTTCATGGACTCGCCCAGCCATTTGAGTCCGGCAATGAGCCCATGGTCACGCAGCACCGGAGGACTGAGTTCCGAGACGAGCGTGCGGGTATAGCTCAGAGCATCAGACAACATTTCGTCGACTTTATTGAGAACTTTTTCGCAGGCGGGTATCCCGATTGCCGCCTGCTTACCCTGTCCAATGGTCAACTTACCGAAGACGAGCATCTGTTGCAGATGATCATGCAGCTCTGTGGCAAGTCGTTTGCGTTCACGCTGCTCGGTCAGGTTCAGTTCGGTCGCCATGGCACGCAGCCGGTTCTGCGACTGCACGAGTTCCTTCGTGCGCACCTCGACCTCTCGTTCCAATTCTTCAGTGGACCGTTCAAGGCGCAATTGGGCTTCTTTTCTGTCGGTAATATCCATGTTGACGCCTACCATGCGAATCCGCCGGCCCTCTGCATCACATAACGTCTTGGCCTTCGCGTAGATCCATCGAAGGGCTCCATCCGGGCGCATGATGCGATACTCATATTCCTGAGCCTTGCTAGGATCTTCCATGGATCTTGCCGCTCCCGCTTCAGCGGCCGCGAGATCTTCCGGATAAACCAAGCGACGCCACGCGGCATAACTTCCCTCGAAGCTTCCGGGTGGCAAACCCCATATTCGTTCCAGCTCAGGGGACCACACCCCGCGCTGCGCCACGATATCCCAATCGAAGGTGCCGACGCCTCCGGCCGTCTGCGCCAATTGCAGCCGTTCCTCACCGGCACGGATCGCTGCTTCCATCTTCAGACGATCGGTGATGTCCAGCGCAATCCCGCATAACGCGTAAGGATGGCCGTCGGCATCGCGCAGCAGGAACTTCTGAACCAGCGAGGTATGCCGCCCGTCCATTTGCGGAACATATTCTTCGATGGTCAGCAATGTGCCGGATTCCCAAACGTGTCTATCGTTTTCGACAAATTGGTCCGCCAACTCGGTGGGAAGCAGCTCTCTATCAGTCTTGCCATAAGCGTGCTCTCTCCCAAGGTGGAATAAATGGCCGAACTGGTCGTTGAAAAAGAGATAGCGTCCTGCGCGATCCTTCAAAAAAATCGTTGCCGGCGCCCGATCAAGTATGGAGCGCAGTTGCTCCCCGCTGGTCCGCGCTGCCACTTCCGTCCGCTTCCGGAATTCTTCGCGCAGTTCGCCTTCCCGCGCTCGGATCAGGGAGGCTTCCAGCTCCGATTGTCGCCGGGCCCTGCGAGTCCAATCCGCGATGACGATCATGAGTCCATCGACTGCGAGAAACACCCCGATTGCCGCCGCATGCTCGACATTGCTGAAGGGATCGATAAACAATAGTGTCGACAAAATCGCAGCGGCCAAGGCCGTTGCAAGTCCGTATCGCCAGCCGGCGATGACTGTGCTGAACATCGTGGCAGGATAGAACGTGATAAAGGTATAGCCGCTCCCAAACACGGGTGTGAGCGCGATGCGCAGCAACGTGGCTATCGCGAGCACGCCTGCCGTAAGCAGGGCGGGAGGGATTGCCGCCGCTCTTTGGAAAATGGATCGATGGGATCGACCTGCAGGAACAACCATCGGTGGGTTGCCATCGGCCCCGGCAGTGAGATGGGTGGGGTCTGGATATGCGCCGTCTTCGGTTAGAAAGTCCTTGGTGCTCATGTCCGAGCCCCTCTCGGCATCTCGCCGCTCTCTGACTTTCCCCGGCAGTGAAGGATCCCTCACCAAATAATTCGGTGAGTACGGGTAACGGCATCTTACGCTCATGCTTCGGTCCACACAATCCGTCTGAGTTACCACTGGGTTTTCCCCTAGGCGATTAGTACACCTCGGGACAGTCCCAGTGCATGATGGCGTTTGATGCGCGTATGGTGCAGAGAGTCGACAATATCCTTTAACAGAATGGAGACGGTAATGAAGACGAAAATGTTGCTGGGTTTGGCGGTTGCATTCGTATCTCTTTTGAGTTTTGTGACGATCGGGCATGCCGGTGAGACAAAGGCCAAGATGGAAAAGGCCAAAGGAGAGGTCAAGGGCGAGATGGAAGAGGCCAAGGGGGAGATGAAGGCTCTCACGGAAGAAGCCAAAGGCAATGACATGAAGGCAACGGGGGAACGGGCGAAGGGCAATGTTAAAGGTGCGGTGGAGAAGGGAAAAGGGCAAGCCAAATCATTGAAGGAAAAAATGAAGGATTAGGGTTGATGATTCCGGAATTGTTGCCGGAGCGGCGGAGATCGCCACCCTTGTTATTACTCCTGACCAACGTCGCGTCCTATTGATCACAGGGTGAATCATTGGCGAGGGTCATGTCATCAGTCGTGCTCGCGTTACATACCTATGAGAAACGGATAAGCACAATACCTTGATCACTTACTGGCTGCCGATTCTTTGGTAATGTGCGACTCCTGCCAGAGGGCAATGCCGCCAAGGACTCCGTTGAGATTGGACACGATCGTGACATTCCCGGGAAGAAGTCTGATATCGACCATGGCGGCATTGCCTCCACCGATATAGAGTCGATCATACTGAAACATGCGCTCCAGTTTGGCGACTACTTTTCCCAGGCGCCGATTCCATCGTTTTTTGCCGATGCGCTCCAATTCTTCTTTGCGAAGTCTGTTCTTTCCGACTCTCACGTTCGGGACGAGCCGTCCATCGACGAACAGCGACGACCCGACTCCTGTACCCAGTGTGAGAACAAGCTCGAGTCCATTCCCGGATATGGCCCCAAAGCCTTGCATATCCGCATCGTTCGCCGCTCGCACCGGCTTGCCGAAAATGGCGCTGAGTGTCTTTGTCAGATGAAAGTGGTCCCATTCCGGCCCCAAGTTCACCACGCCGGTAGTGACACCCGAACGTACGGTTCCGGGAACTCCTACCGATACGCGATCAAATTTCCCTGCCTGCTTGGCCAACCTCTTGATGACTTTAATGACGGCCGCAGGTGTCGTGGTCTCCGGGGTAGGAACTCGGAGGCGCTCGCACATCGGTTCGCCGATTTCATTGAGGACCAGCGCTTTGATACCGGTCCCACCGATATCTACCACGAACGTGCGGATGGGCGCGGAAGAGACATGTGCAGGACTTGGTGTTTTCTTCGCATTGATGTTGCGGACCTTACTGTTCATGTGGCTCACTACAGCGAAGGAGATTCGACATTGATCAGCTTCGGCTTGGAAATCGGCGGCCGCCATATGACCTGATCGGAAGAAGGCCACTCCTTCTTTTTCGGTAACGACAACCGGACTGGGCGGCCGGTTCGCGCCGAACGGTAGAGGGCCTGAACGATCATCACATCAATGAGCCCTTCCCGGCCGGATGGCTCCGGCATGGTGTTCCGGAGAATGCAATCTGAAAAATGGAGCAGCTCGGGCGCAAATTGATCGGCGGCCTTGTAACGATGCGATCGGCTTGTTCCGTTCAACACCCGCTGTTGCTCAAGAGGTCCGGCATATTCGAAGGCTGGGCACAACCTTACCCGCCCTTTGGTCCCTATCACTTCGTACGATGAAGCATCGACCGCCCCAAAACTGCAGATGAATGTGGCCAACCGGTCATCGGGGAAACGGAGCCAGACGGCGGCCATTTCATCGACCTCACGAAATCTCCGATCGGTGCCTCGCACAATCGAGGCGCTCGCTTCGACGGGGTTGTCCTTGAAAACGTACCGGGCGGCGTTAATGCAGTAGACCCCGATATCATACAATGATCCGCCGCCAAGCCCGGCTCTGACACGAATATCACCGGGACGCACCTGCATCGTGAAGAGCGAGTTGAACAACCGCAGATCGCCAAGCTTTCCGGATTGTGCCAGATCCACCGTGCTCATATTGGCTTCTTCGAAATGAAGCCGATAGGCGACCATGAGTTTGACGCGCGCTTTCTCCGAGGCCTGAATCATGCGCCGGCATTCCTGTTCCGTGACGGCCATGGGCTTTTCGCAGAGCACATGGATTTCCGCCCGTGCGGCGCGGACTGCGAAGTCACAATGCAAACTGTTGGGAAGCGCGATGTACACAGCATCGAACGCGCGCTCTTTCAGACATTGGTCGTATTGCCGATACGAATATCGATGGGGCACATCGTATCGCTTGGCTATTTGCTTCAGCTTATCGGGATCGTCGGAGACCAATGTAGTGAGCACGGAGTTCCTGCCGGCGTGAGCAAAAGCGGGAAGGACCGCCACCTGGGCGATATGGCCGAGCCCTACCACTGCATATCGGACACGCTTTGACCTTGCGCGAGAGCGCATGCGAGGCTCTCCTGCACTATTCGCAATAATGTTTTTGTCTCCCATGTTTTTTTAATCCTACCGATGATCACGATAGCACGCACGAGTAAACGTGCCACCTATCAGGTTCCCTGGGCAATCACTTTGCAATAACTCGGTTTGCGGCGCTGTGACGTATACGCCTTAGCGGGTTACGGACTTCTAGGTTTGAGGAGATGGCGGGCGGTCTATACGGCCGCTTCCCGTCCGGGGTTACCTAACGTGGCGGCTTTATCGATCTCGGAATTGATCTCGCCCCCTACCAAGAGCACCATGCCGCTCCAATAGAGCCACAGCATGAGCACGATGACACCGGCGATGGACCCATAGACTTTGTTGTAGTCGCCGAAGTTATCAACATAAAGTTTGAACCCAAGCGAAACCATAAACCACATGGCCACGGCGAACGCCGATCCAGGCGAGATCCAACGCCAATCCTGCCGGATATCGGGGCATACGTAATAGATCACGCCGACGACTGCCAGCATGATGGCGGCTACGACAGGCCATTGCAGGAGATTCCATGCCACGACAAAGACCCGGTCCAGTCCGACCAGATCGGCAATCCATCCGCCAAGGCGGGGTCCATACAGCACCAAGGTCAAGGAGAGAATGACGAACCCCGCCAATCCGATGGTGAGTAGTATCGCCGTGACGCGCACCTTCCAATATGGTCGACTATCCGTCTTGACGCCATATACGACATTCAGCGCCTCCATGATGGCCGTCACACCGCTCGATGACGCCCAGATCGCGCCCAACCCCCCTAGTGAAAGGATATCGATACCGCTGCCCTCCGCGACTTGCTTCAAGAATCGTTCAACCATGGAAAGCACGTCATTGGGCAATACCTGCCGCAGGTAACTCATCAGTTCGGGCATGTAATTGTGCACTGAGAAGACGCCCATGAACGCCGTGAGAAAAATCAGCGCGGGAAACAGCGCCAGCAGGATGTAGTAGGACAGTTGGGCAGCGCGACCCAGCAGTTCGTCCTGAAGACTTTCGCGCCAAAGTCTCCGGCTCAGTTCTCGGATCGACAACCCTCCGAGCCTCCAGGGATTGTACAGCGGCGATCCCCTTGTGAGCGACGATTCGGCTGATGTTCGACTCATGTGCGCCCTTCAAACTCTGGGGCTCGGCCATTGCGAGCCATAGATCCATTGATTATTCATACGAAAGCCGATTGAGGAGGGACTGGGATTCCCCTGAATAGCCGGACTTCGAGGCTCATGCATGAGACCAGAAGCTAAAAAACTGGTTTCAGGGCCACACATAGTACTAATCCGACTTATAGTTGGAATCTGCGAAGCTGCGTACCCATCGGACGATCTCGTGCGTCTCCATGATCCCCGGCTTCCTGCCCAGTTCGCGCCCTTCCCGGAAGATGATCAACGTCGGAATGCTCACAATCTCGAATCTCGCCGCCAGACTTCGCTCCTCGTCCGAATTGATCTTGCCTGCTCGAACTTCCGGTTCCAGCATTTTGGCTGCCTTGTGATAGGCAGGCGCCATCACCTGACAAGGTCCGCACCAAGCAGCCCAAAAATCCACGACTAGTGGAATATCACTGCGGGATGCGTGAAGTTCAAAGTTGTCAGTAGTAAGTACAAATGGCTGGCCGGTAAACAACGGCGCATGACAATGTCCGCAAATTGGCCGATCGGTCAGCCGAGTGTTTGGTACACGGTTCAGGCTACGGCAATGAGTACAAGGGATTTGGAGCAGCTTGTTCATGAGATGGACAAACGGGTGGGTCGCTCATCCAATTTTCTCCAACTCACTATCTATCTTGTTACTCAGTCATTCTAGCGAGATTTCCACGATGTCCACACTGGTAACGTTCCTAGATTGAACGAACGCGAAGCCAACCGTCTGCGCTGCGAG
The DNA here is from genome assembly GCA_024760545.1 of Nitrospira sp. Lineage (NCBI taxonomy): Bacteria > Pseudomonadati > Nitrospirota > Nitrospiria > Nitrospirales > Nitrospiraceae > Nitrospira > Nitrospira sp. The sequence continues at coordinate 19,194 of CP060501.1, read as the reverse complement.
GTGACGCATATGATCGGTGTCAGTCCGACTGTCCGAGGGGATAAGTTATGACCACCTGTACTAGGGATATCCAGGGTAGTTAAATTGCGCCGTTTGCCATACTATGCGTTGATTCTATTCATTTTACTGAGGTTTCCGATATGCGTACATGGTCTGGAACTCCATTCCCATTAGGCGCCAATTGGGACGGCCAGGGAATCAACTTTGCCTTGTTTTCGGAAAATGCGACGAAGGTCGAGCTCTGTCTATTCGACCGTGCTGATGATCCCAAACCATCCGTTTGTATCCCGATCGAAGAACAGACAAATCAGGTGTGGCACATTTACTTGCCGGAGATTTTTCCCGGGCAGCATTATGGCTACCGCGTCCATGGTCCCTACGATCCGAAGCAAGGGCATCGCTTCAATCCCTCGAAACTGCTCATCGATCCTTACGCCAAAGCGGTGGCGGGTAACGTGCACTGGTCCGAAGGCCGCATGTTCGGCTATCGAATCGGCGACCCAGAAGCCGATCTGTCCATGGACGATCGAGACGATGCCGAGTTTATTCCCAAAAGTGTCGCGGTCGATTCCTCATTCACATGGGGCGCCGACAAGCTGCTCTGCACTCCCTGGGATGAGACGGTGATCTATGAGGTGCACGTCAAGGGACTGACCGCCCGTCATCCGGATGTCCCGGAAGCCCTGCGAGGGACCTATCTGGGCATGACATCACCCGCTGTTCTGGATCATCTCAAAACCCTCGGTGTGACCGCCGTCGAGTTGTTGCCCGTTCATCACTTCGTTCGCGATCAGCATCTGCACGATCGCGGGCTCACAAACTACTGGGGTTACAATTCGATCGGGTTTTTCGCGCCCGACATTCGATACGCGCATTCCCAAAAACGCGGGGAGCAGGTGCGCGAATTCAAGACCATGGTGAAGACGCTCCACAGCGAGGGCATCGAAGTCATTCTCGACGTGGTCTACAACCATACCGCGGAAGGCAATCAGCTGGGCCCGACACTGTGCTTCCGGGGCATCGACAACGCCGCCTACTATCGTCTGGTGGACAACGACAAACGCTACTACATGGACTACACCGGATGCGGCAATACACTCAACATGAACCACCCGCGCGTGCTCCAGCTCATCATGGACAGCCTGCGCTACTGGGTCGAAGAGATGCACGTCGACGGGTTTCGCTTCGATCTTGCGTCTACCCTCGCGCGAGAGCTGCATGACGTGAACCGCTTGGGTGCGTTCTTCGACATCATTCATCAAGATCCGGTCCTCTCCCGTGTCAAGCTGATCGCCGAGCCATGGGATTTGGCCTCAGGTGGGTATCAGGTCGGGAACTTTCCTTTGGGCTGGGCCGAATGGAACGACAAGTACCGTGATACCATCCGCCGTTATTGGAAGGGCGATGGCGGACAAGTGTCCGAATTGGGCTACCGGCTTTCAGGCAGCAGCGACCTGTACGAACGCAGCGGCAAACGGCCGTACGCGAGCATCAACTTCGTGACCGCCCATGACGGCTTCACGCTCAACGATCTCGTGTCATACAACGAAAAGCACAATGAGGCGAACGGGGAAGAGAACCGGGACGGAACCGACAATAACCAAAGCTGGAACTGCGGCGTGGAAGGCCCGACCAATGATCCGGCTATCATGGCCTTGCGCGAACAGCAGAAGCGCAACTTCCTCACGACACTGCTCTTCTCCCAGGGTGTCCCCATGCTGTGCGGCGGCGATGAGCTCGGCCGCACGCAGGGAGGGAACAATAATGCCTACTGTCAGGACAATGAGACCAGCTGGTTCGACTGGGACCTGAAAGAACGGGATCGTCAGCTGTTGGCGTTTGTCCAGCGACTGATTCGATTACGGCGCGAGCAGCCCGTACTGCGCCGACGCCGGTTTTTTCAAGGACGGCGTATCCGCGGATCGGAAATCAAAGACATCGCCTGGTTCCGACCGGACGGCCATGAGATGACGGACCAAGATTGGCAAGATGCGCACGCCCGCTCCCTCGGCGTACGCCTGTCTGGTGATGCCATCCATGAGAAGGACTACAAAGGACGGCCTATCCACGGCGATACCTTACTGCTGCTGTTCAATGCCCACCACGAACAGCTCCCCTTTGTCCTCCCAGCGCATCAACGTGGTGTTCGATGGGAAAGAATTCTCGATACGAGTGATCCGGAATCATTGGACGATCACAGGCAATTGCGAGGCGGCAAAACGTATGACCTCAATGCTCGTTCCATCGCCGTGCTACGGCTGCATAAGACGCGTTAACCTTCTTCGCGTGACCGGCCCGAATCGCTCGTAAGTCTCGCGCCGGTCTACCCTCCTTCACCAGGCAGCTTCTTGCTCGGCACGGTACCACCCGGGACAGGGCCGCCCGGAAGCGTGCCGCCGGGCACCGTCCCGCCTGGCAAGGTTCCCCCTGGAACGGTCCCACCCGGAACCGTTCCACCCGGAACTGTCCCACCGGGGAGTGTACCCCCTGGAACGGTCCCTCCAGGAACTGTTCCACCCGGAAGTGTACCCCCAGGCAGTGTACCTCCGGCCGGTGTATTGGTTAACCCAGATTTCTCCGTCTGTTTGCCGGCGGTGGGAAGCGAGGTCTCAGCTGCTCCAGGTGAAACTGCGAACACCACCAACCAAGCCGATAATACTATTGCGAGGGTTGTAGGAGTCATGCTCATGACAATTCCGACCTTTATAGCGCCCGTAAAAATGCCGCCAGCGCCTTCTTCTCCTCCGGGTCGAGTTGAAGGCCTCCGACGACGTTGAAAAACTCCACCGTGTCTTCCAAAGTCGGCAATCGGCCGTCATGTAGATACGGCGGCGAATCCTTAATCCCGCGCAACACGAATGTTTTGATCGGCCCGTCGGCAGTCGCGCCGAACCGTTCCAGATGCAGATCGTGCATTTGATGATCCGCATAGGAGGGCGGCATGTGACAGGCCGCACATTTGGCTTTTCCCAAAAATAGATCTTCGCCGCGCGCTTCCAGTTGAGTCGCCTGCGTTCGATCCAACCGTCCGGTCATGGGATCCAGATGCGGGGCCGGCGGGAAATCAATGATGCTCTGCATTTGGCCCATGTGAGCGACTTGCAGACGATCGATCATGTTAATCCCTTTTTTCATGGCGCGAATCGGATCGCCGTTGAAATAGGCCGTGCGCTGCTCAAATTCGGTAAAGTCCTCCAGAGATCGGATGGCTCGTTTCGAGCCGTGAATCTGCTGGTTGTACATTCCGCGCAGGCTGGTGGTGTCGAGCCGGAACCGCTGCATCTGCGGCCGTGTGTCCGGATTCAAATGGAATTGTCCGGTGGTATGGAAGTTGACATGGCAATCCAAGCAGGTGACTCCAAGACTCGGGTTCGCCGTCTTTCGGTCGTGCGTGAGATTGAATTCCTCCTGTGGAAACTGGGTCACGAGCAAGCGCAGTCCGTCCAGTTGCGTGTGTGTGACCAAGCCCCGAAACAGACGATCGAAATTATCGGCATTCAACACCTCCCCCTGCGACACGTCGCCAAGCTCAGGGTGCGTCGTCAGAAAAATCGGCGGCGGAAATTCAGGGAGCCAACATTCGGGCAAATCAAAGTCAACGTCGACCCGTTCCAGTCTGGGGAATTGTTTGACTTGTACTTGGGGGAACACCTGCCCCCCCACCGCATGTTTCGGGTGGGGTAAGCGATCGAACCCTGCGGGAAAGAGATGCCGACGCTTGATGTCCTCGGCCGATGAGCGACCCAGAGATTCCCACGTGACATTCGAGGGCAATTTGACGACAGGTCCGACCGGTTGCGGTTTTCCTTTGGTCATCGTCTGGCCGGACATGCGCTTACACGAGAGATCGTATCGTTCTTCCAACAGTTTCCGTTGTTTGGTCATGACCTCCGGCTTTTCCGCAATGTCTTTCTTCATGACCTGTTCGGCCATCTTCTGCGGGTCTTGCCCCGGCGGAGCGCCGAACACGTCGTAATAAAAATCCACTCCGTCAAAGCCCTTGGCTTTTGTCTGCTCGATAGACGTGTCTTGGCTCATCTGATGCCGCCCTTCGGGCGAGATCTGTGCATGACCGGAACGAACGAGCAGCGCCGCGACTGCAGCCGTGAGGACTAAGGCTGCTCCGAATGACACCGTTGTATGGCTGGGTCCGCGTTTCATACGTTCATCTCCACCTATTGCAAGGTTATGGATTCGTCTGCAGCGAATATTTCACTTGTCGCGCCTTTTCCCGATGGGCCTCTAAAATCGGCACAATAGAGATGATCCACTGCTTGATGTCTTGGTCTTGCACCGTCTTTGCCTCACGTTGGAACTCCTCCACAGTCGTCTCGTGGTTCTGCAGAATGTAATTCATGTAGGCGCGATCGAAGGCATGACCGGCGAGTTGAGACAATTCGTTCACCCGCTGCTTGTGTTCCTGGTTGACCCCGGCGGAGAGCTGCACGCCGTCCTTCATGGCCAGTTGTTCGACTTGCTGACCGGCCTTTTTGTGGTCATCGACCATTTGCTGTCCAAATTCCTTGACTCGCTCGTTTGTCGCGCGTTGAGCCGCAAGTTGGCCCAAGGATATTTCGATCTGGTGCTCTTCCGCCGCTTTGTTCAGAAATGACTGAGCGTTTGCTTGGGCTTCAGATGTTGCTCCGAACACATCGCCTGAAGAGAAGCTTGCCACCGCTGCAAGCATGGCGAGATAGATCAAAACGAAGCGCGGCATAGAATTATCCTTTGTTTAATGTACGCATTGCTCATATCTCTGACGCGCTCTACTCCTGAAGCGGTTCTACTGGTACTGGGCGCCCTGAGCGGTCGTCATAACGTCCCAACACAGGATCGTCGAACGACCCGTTCATATCCCTCGCAACCAATCGCACGGCCTTCTTGGCATCGCCGACCACCGCTCCCATCCCAAAAAACTCGTGTGTGACTCCTTCGTAATTGTGATAGGTCACGGGGACGCCCGCTTGGAGCAGGCGCTCGGCATACCGTTCTCCCTCCGACCGGAGTGGGTCGATTTCTGCCGTGATGATGGTGGCCGGCGGCAGCCCTTTCAGATCCTGGACATTCACGAGATCAATCCATGGATTTCTGCCATCGCTGGGGTTATTTAAGTATTTTTCGAAGAACCAGACCATCATCGACTTGTCCAACGGTTTGGCTTGAGCATTTTCTTGGTAGGACGGGGTGTTGAGGTCGTATCCGGCTACAGGATAGATAAGCGCCTGATGCACCGGTAGCAGTTCCCCGCGCCCGCGAGCCATCAGACATACCGCAGCCGCCAGATTGCCGCCGGCGCTTTCACCGGCCACAGCAACCATCGCCGGATCTCCACCGAAGCTTTCGGCGTTGCGCAGCACCCATTGATAGGCTGCGTAGGCATCCTCATGGGCTGCCGGAAACTTATGCTCCGGAGCTTTACGATATTCGACAGAGACCACGATGGCACGCGCGGCCTTCGCAAGAGCCCACGCCGAAGAATCGTAGGTATCGATCGTCGCAATTACCCACCCACCCCCATGAAAATACACGATGACGGGGAAAGGTCCTCGTCCTTCGGGTGTGTAGATACGGATCGGCAGCGTACCACCAGGACCTGGAATCGCTCGATCCTTGGTCTTTCCGGTCGATAGAGGGGCCATATTCTGATTCCTTTCCCGCAGTAACGCCGCGACGGCATCGGCCGGCGTCGGTTGCGATCGAGCGTCCTCAGCTGATAGCGAAGCGATGTGTTTGGGATTCAACCCTTGAAGCTCGGTGAGTACCACGGCCATATCTTTATCGGCTCGTGCTTTCGTAGCCGCCATCTCCTGCCTCACTTCCTTGGCGGGAGGAGTCTCCACTTTGCGATAGCCGCCGCCATAGGTTTCTGTTTGTGACGTTTGGCAGCCGGTAAGGGTCTGCAGGCCGAACAGCAGGGCCATAAGAAGAATTGATTGCATCATACTTCGTCTCCAGTTCTCGTTTGTTCCATCCCGCTATCCGCTCTTCACTCAAGATCCTCGTTGAGGCTCTTGTGGGCGCTGACCATGGGCCAGCATGTGTGCTTTTATCTATCCCTCAATGGCGTGTCGCTGGCGACTAGCATGTTCCCCAGATGTATCGAGGGGCACGTATCGCGCAATCTGCGAGATGCTCAACGTGTCGATCAAGAGTCTGTAGCGGATATCCGACTGCGTGATTCGTGGCTTGGGGACTCTTCTTGTGTTCCAGTCTGGAAGAAGCGAGGTTGGCCGACGACTCTCTCGTGGGGCGCGGCTCTTATAGCGCACGCCCCGGCTTGCCTTGAGAGTCGTCTATGCGGCCCTTTGTTGCTTACGTGAAGATTTTGGCTTCACTCGTTCCTTGATGGCCAGGCTTTCTGACCCAGTTGTTCCCATTCAATTTCCGCTATTAAGAATTTCTCTCCCGTGCGCAAATTGTCCTGTTGCGCCCCGTCAGGACTTAACCTTAGTTTGTTTGGCTTTTCCCGGGACCTCATCGCTAAAGTACTGCTGCTTCGAATTCCGGTTTGTATCCGGCTGCACGGCAAACAGTAGGTCCGCCATTTCATCCGCATGCTCCTCTTCTTTGGCCAGGATGCCTTCCAACATGACTCGCGAAGTGGAGTCCTTGTCGCCGAAGTATCGCACCATCTCCCTGTAGCTCTCGATGGCAATGCGCTCGGCGATCAAATCTTCACGGATCATATCGGCTAACGAGGTGCCTTCCCGATATTCGCTGTGGCTACGTTCCGCAATAACGGAAGGATGGAGTTCCGGCTTGCCTCCCAGCTGCTTGATTCGTTCCGCGAGTTCATCTGCATGGCCCTGCTCCTCCTCCGCATGCTCCATGAATTCTTCCTTGACCGCGGAAGAATTGATGCCAGTGGCCATGAAATAATGAAACCGATAACGAAGCACGCACATATACTCCGTGGCCAGCGCCTCGTTCAAAATTTTGATAGCCTGCTCCCGATCCAGTCCATACCCTTCGGTCATGGACCCCTCTTCGATATGCTTACGTGCCCGGTCTCGGATGGCCTGAATGTTGTTGGCAAACTGCATAAGATTTCCTCACCTTCTTCCCTCGATATGAGGGACGCTATTCACACTAAGGAGTGCACAAAGCCTGCCGATCGGATTCCGTTGGTCTGAGGCTTCTTTTCCGCGTGAGAACACCGGTTCACGTGGAGAACCATCCCCATTTCTCCACGTGACCGCAGACATTCTGTCTGACAAGGGACATTCTGTATGAGTGTTTCGGATAAGACAGCGGCATGGCGTCGTCGCCTTAGGTCTTGCTTCCTCATGACGAACCTGGATCAACCGGATGGACTGCTGATGCGTCCGTAGCGCTTCATAGAGACCGTTGATCCCATCTCCCGGCAAGGCGAAGATCGTGTCGACGTTCCAATCAATGAGGCGTTCCACCTAGATATCCGCAACCGTAACTGTCATGGCCTGCCACCCATTCCTACTTAGCCTCTGTTTATGCCGCTGATATTTTCGGGTTGCGTGGCATGGTAGGCCCGCAGTATCTCCGCCACACTCCAGGCCTGCGCGACACATCCACGCGGGGCGAAGGGCGCCTCGGCATCGAATATCTCGCTCACGGTTCCCATCCCGTCGTCGAACAAGTAGACGTCAAAGGCGTCCAAGAATCGCCGGCACTCTGCCCGGTCCACACCCGCCTTCAACGACGCATCGATGAAATGGCCGATCAACCATGCCCATACCGTCCCTTGATGGTAGGCCGCGTCACGCGCGCGAAGATCTCCGAAATACATCGGCTTATAGTCGCGGTGACCCGGCGCCAAACTACGGAGTCCGAACGGCGTCAGCAATTTCTCACGGACGACGGTCAAGACCGGCATCCATCGCGCTTTCCGCAAGATAGGATATCGAAGGGACATGGTGAACACCTGATTGGGCCGGAGACTCGCATCATCGCCCGCCTCACCGTCCACGACATCGTACAGATACCCACCGGTTGCGTACCAAAAACGATCATTGAACGAATCCTCGATGTGTTTCGCCAAGCCGTCCCAACGGTCCGATCGCTCTCTCAAATCCTCGGCCCACCGCCCCATCAGTCGAATCGCGTTGTACCATAGCGCTTGTATCTCCACCGGCTTGCCGCGCCGTGGTGTGACCACCCAGTCCTCTACTTTGGCATCCATCCAGGTCAACGCATAGCCCGGCGCTCCGGTCTTCAAGAGACCGTCGCGCTCGTCGACGCCGATTCCAAAATGGGTTCCCCTCAAATGATGCTCGACCACCTCTTTCAAGGCCGGATACAGCACCATCAGGGTATCCCGGTCACCCGTCACCTCGTAATACCGATCGAGGGCATGGAAGAACCACAAGGTGGCATCCGCCGTATGATACAGTCCGGTGCGCTCGCCTTCGGGGAACAGATTGGGGATGAGCCCGTCCTTGATGTACCGCGCAAAGGTACGCAAAATCGCGCGGCCCTCTCGATACCGACCGGTGCACAAGGTGAGTCCCTCCAAACTGATCATCGTGTCTCGCCCCCAGTCGGTGAACCAGTGATACCCTGCAATGACCGTCCGCGCTTCATCTCCGGAGGCCTGCGCCAACGCATGCTCTTCCATCCGGCTTCCGGGAAACACGATGAACTGATCCGCCGCCAACGTCAGAAGCGTTTCATGACGGTCGGTGGGAAGCCGATCCGCTTGAACGACAAGTTTGTGCAGCCGCTCTTGTTCGGCGGCAAATATGGCATCGGCATCGTATTGAAGATTCTCCCAAGCTTCCATGCTTGCCACGAAGGATATCGGATGTTCCCGATCCAACCGCACGGTGAAGTATCCGGGACTCTCCAGGTCCTCGACATGCGGAGAACCTCGATCGCGATCCACTCGATACGACACGCCATGGCTGATGGAGGCATCGGCCACAAACACGCCCGCTTGCGGCCTCAGGCAAAGCTTCAATGGAGACACTCCTTCGCAGAGCGGCATCTCATATCGTCCTCTGACCATGGTCAGGAGGAACGGCGCCTTACGCGTCTCGCTGAGGGGGGCGTCGGGCATGCGAAAGGTGACGAACGGCCGCAGACGAAGGGTGACCGGTTCTCCCGCTTCCAATCGATATTCCACATACACGGAATTCTGCCCATAGGGCATGACGATCCGCTTGACCAAATCCCGGCCTTGAAATGAAAACCGCCAGGTCGGCGTTTGCCACTCTCGGCGAAAGCTTGTGAGGTGGTCGACAATGTCGGTATCCAGACGTCCGTCTGCATACTCGGCTCCGCTCAAGCGCACGGTGGCACTTCCTATCTGCAGTTCCTCGTCCAGGCGCGGGATAACTATCGTGCGGCCTCTGGGGGAAGGCAAATCCGGGACAAATATGCCGTGATAGCGGCGCGTTGCCACTTGCATGAGCGTCGTCGACGAGTACCCCCCAAGTCCGTTCGTCACGAGCCATTCGCGCGACAGCAGGGCGTTGATATCCCCACTTCGCGTCCACGGCAGGGTGATAACGGGCAGAGATGGCTCGGGAGCTTCACCCATGGTCCTGCTCGCGCACTGTGGCACCAACATCGTGCTCGATTCGAAGCACCGACGCGGACTCGGCCGGTATATGCCACCCTTTTTTGGTCAACGGATTCACCGTACCGGGACCGTCATACTGAGGGTGATTGCTCGACCACACCAGGCTCCAAGACCCCGTCTGCTGCGGCGCCAGCATCGGCTCAGGGGCGGGAACCAGATGGAGATCGGCACCAAGATTGACGACAAGGAGGCGATCGCAGCCCGTTTCTTCATAGTATCTGATTACAAACGCATGAGAACCCAATACGGCGCCGTCGAGCCGATCCCGTGCTTGCGCCGAGAACACCGCGTCTTCGCGGCGCAAGCGTAGTAAATCGCGGTGCAGACGATACAGCGGCGCGTGTTCTTGCCGCTCATGCCGATCCAGTTTCGATTGCTCAAAGACCGAAGGATCACTCGGATCCAACATAGCTGCTTGGGCATCCTCCGAAGCGTAACTGGGAAACTGGCTTAAGAACTCTTGTCGCCCTTTGCGCACCTTAGGGCCGAGGTCGTGCCCAGCAAAATCCACGAAGTAGCGAAAGTTGGCCGAGGAGGCGAATTCCTGCCCCATGAACAGCATGGGGGTCTGAGGCGCGAGCAGCCAGAAGGCAGTTATCGCCCGGTACCGACCTGGACTGGTCATCGTGTGGAGCCGGCCTCCCATCAACGAGTTCCCGATTTGATCATGATTCTGCAAATAAAAGACAAAACTGCTCGCCGGTTCGGCGCCGACTACCGTCCCCCGGGCCTTGTCTTGCCAGTGATACCGCTGTCCTTGATACAAGAACCCTCGTTTCACGGCCGACACCAATTCCTGAGGCGCCCCGAGATAATCCGTGTAATAGGCCTCCCGCCGGCCGGTCGCAGCAACGCGACAGGTGTGATGAAAGTCGTCACTCCAAATGGCATCGAGTCCCCACCCGCCTTCATCGACCGATCGAAGAGCCCGCATGTCTTGCTGCTCACTTTCGGCGATCAGCACGATCGACCGTTGCCCCGCTGTACGCCGAGTCTCCAGGGATAACTCCCCTAAGACATGCATTGCACCGGCATCATGAATCGCGTGGGTTGCATCGAGCCGAAGGCCGTCCAGTCGAAACTCCTGGATCCAATAGCATGCGTTCTGAATCACCATGTCGCGCATACCCTCTGACCTGGGCCCATCGAAATTGAGGGCTTGGCCCCACTCATTCGGATACCGGTCGGTCACATAGTCATCGCTGAATGCCGACAAATAGTTTCCATCCGGCCCGAAATGGTTATAGACGACGTCTAGAATGACACCGATTCCCCTCATGTGGGCGGCATCCACGAAGCGTTTCAAGGCATCATAATCTCCATACCTGTGCGACGGAGCGAACAGACAGACGCCGTCATATCCCCAATTCCAACGTCCGGGAAATTCGGCAACGGGCATGAGTTCGAGCAGGGTGATCCCAAGACGCTTCAGCCCGTCCAATTCCTGAATAGCTGCATCGAACGTGCCTTCCTTAGTAAATGCCCCAATATGCAATTCGTACAGGACTTGTCCCGCCATCCTAACACCGGGCCAACCCTGATCTCGCCAGCGATAGGTGGAGGAATCGACGATCTGCGAAGGACCGTGAGGGCCCTCCGGTTGGAAGCGTGAACAAGGGTCGGGAAAATCACTTCCACCGTTCAATCGATAGCGATACATCATCCCGGGGATGGCGGATGAAATCGTTCGGCTGAAGTAACCACCCTCATCCTTTTCCAGCGAGAACGTGGGGCCGTTCCCGAATAGTACGTCTACACGTTCGACCTTTGGGGCCCAAACCCTGAACTGCACGCCCCCTTCGGCCACACAGGCTCCGAGGATTTTCCTTTGAGGCTTTGATTCTGACATGGACTTCGGCGGCGCATCTGCAAGTAAACCGGACGTGGGGACAAACCTCTCAGTCATCATCGGGTCCTGATGAAATGTTGAGTAGAACGAATATTTGTCCACAACCTATCCGGATACGCACGGGACTCCTACTGGTCAGAACCCTTGCATTGAAGCGTCATGCCCTGGGGTCTTTGCCAGCTTCTTCTCAAGACGTGAGCTGGCACTATGGTGCTGGCAACCACGGTGATCCACCATTGGAGGGGATATATGTCACACACTCAAACAACTCACGGCGCATTGACACAGGCAGCACTTGCGTTAGGCGTGGCGCTTTTCGGGGCGGGATGCGCGATGAGCTTGCCCGATACGAGCAGAACCGGATCCATTCACGACATCAACATCGAACAGGAAAACGCTCCAAGCGAGGCCAGTGCAAGCGTAGGAGATGAAGTGCGCTTCGTGAATCATCGAACGGCTGCCATAAAGGTCCAATTCCTCGAGGGCGATCTGGACAAAGTGTCCTGCCAGCGAGGGTTCCGGTCTATGGGCCTTATGCGAGAAACCGCCAAGATCTCTTCAGGAGAGGCGGCCAGTGTCTGTTTCAAGAAACCTGGTTTTTATAGCTACACCGTGAGGATGACTTCGAGTGTACCCGGGGGTGAAATCATACGCACGGGCAGCATACAGGTTGGGAAGGTTTCCCCCTCTCCCTCAAAGTGAGGAGTACACGCTAATTGGGAAATGAGCCATGACCTTGTCATGGCTGGCTCAAGATAGCGGTCATGACCATCGGCGCGGTTCCGGATGTATTAGGCAAAATCATGAATGGTGTTTTCCCATACGATCAGTCGAAACCAATCCGTGTACAACCAATCGTGCTTGGAGCCATCACGAGTATCATTCTCTTAGGTACATTCTTGGTCGATATCGGAGCACCGGACGGAATGGCGACATGGGTGCCCTACTGCATTGCCATTGTCCTTGCGCTGCAATGGAGAGGAGCTGCTACCATTGTGCCCGTCACGGCAGCGGCCTTGATCTTGATGGTTGTAGGATTCTTGTTGAGACCGCTCGGAGATTTTCAGACCGAGACAACCAATCGAGCGATCGGGGCCGCAACCGTGACGGCCCTTGCCTTGGCATGCCTATATATTGACTGGCGACGACACAAGCAACGGAAAGCACTCGCGACAACAGCGTCGCGTCTCAACCGACTACGGTTTTTTGTTAATAGATTGAAGAGGGCGGCTGTTGTCCTGAGCGACAGCCGGGGACGAGTGACCGAATGGAATCAGTCCGCACAACATCTTACCGGTTACTCCATTGAGCAGATGATCGGACGACCGGTCTTTCGCATCTTCCAGCGTCGAGAAATCGGGACTGTCCGTTGGGCACAGGCCTATCGAAAAGCGCGTACCGAGGAGCGGGCTGTCTATGAAGCCGTGTGCCCTCGTTCCAATGGGTCCCTCTGTCACGTGAGCATCGTGATCAAACCGATCCGAAATCAAGCCGGGAGTCTACAAGGGTATTCTCTCGCTATTCAGAAATATGGAGAACACCGCGATAAGACGAGCATGAGTCACGGTTAGGTGCTCCCTATAATCGACCGCACGATGTGTCCTCTATCCAAGAGCAGGCGGCCCAAGGGAACCTGCTGGGTAGGATTGGAGCGGAACAAGGTCTTTCTTCCAAGCGGCCACGATTGGGTCGATGACCTTCCAGGCTTCCTCTGCCTCATCGTCTCTGATAAAAAACATCGAGTTTCCCATGAGCACATCCCTGATAAGGCTTGCATATGGAGACATCGGCTCCGGCGCAAGATCCGTATGAAGTTCGACCGGTTCCGCTTCCAAGGGATTGCCGGGGCCATTCACATTTATGACCAATCCGACCTGATCAGGCTTGAGGCTCAATCGTAACTCATTCGATCTCAGGACCTGAGACGACACAAACGTTGAGTGCCGGGGAGGCTTGAAAAATACCGAGATTCCTTGCCGATCTTCCTTCAACGCCTTCCCGGTTCGTAGGACGAATGGGACATTGCTCCATCGCGGATTATCGATGAAGAACCGAACTTCTGCGAATGTTTCCGTACGTCGCTTCGTATCGACTCCCGGCTCATCCACATATCCCTTTACAGCACGCCCCGCTATCTGACCGGCCGTATACCGACTTCGGGTCGTGTTCGCGGCGATTTCCTCCTCGGTGAATGGCCGGACTGCCTTCAACAGCTCAATTTTTCGATCATGCAGCTCGGGTTCTGTAAGCTCCGAGGGAGGTTCCAGTGCCAGCAAACACATCAACTGTAACAGGTGGTTTTGAATCATATCTTTGAGAGCGCCGGCAGCGTCATAGTACCCAATCCTTCCCTCCAGAGAATTCGTCTCTTCCCACACGATTTCGACTCTCTCCACGTGCTGATGATCCCATACCGACTCCAAGACCCGGTTGGCGAATCGAATGCCCAATATATTCTGCACCGTCTGTTTGGCCAAGAAATGGTCGACACGAAAAATATGGTCTTCGGGAAAAATCTTATGCACTCCGCGGTTGAGGTCCTGCGCCGACTGCAGGTTGTGACCGAACGGCTTTTCTATCATGATTCGGCTTTCCGCAGACAAGCCCAGTTCACCGAGCCGTCCAACGATTCCTTCTGAAATCGCCGGCGGGAGTCCCAAATAGAGCACCACAGGATCCCGTATCGTTCCGATCACGTTCTTGAACCGACGAATATCCGAGAGGTCCACTGATGCCTGATTCACCCGCGTCAATAATTTCGGCAAGGCGCTCAGATTTGCGGTACTCCCGCATTCCTTGACACGCGCCTCAATGTGACGGCGGAAGGTTCCGTCATCCTGCCAGACTTTTCTCGTGATCCCCAAGATCACAAATTCCTGAGGCAGTTGATTTGCCGCTTCCAGCTCAGCCAGGGCAGGAAAGACATAACGGCAGGCCACATCTGAACCGGCTCCAAGAAGGATGAAATGATGAAAGTCCATTACAATCTCACGATAATTTCATGTACAGCCACAGTAGGGCGTAGTCGAGGCTACCAGACTATATTGTTTGTCCTCCTACCCGTACTGGCTGAACCCCTTGAAGACCCTCACACCCCCGTAACAAAGAGGTCTTCTCGTCCGCTATCAGACCGCTCTGCCTCGGCGATCTATACAGTGCCTAGGCAGCATGCTACAGTCACCATTCGTCGAAAATTCTCGCGTGGCGGTGTAGCTCAGTTGGCAGAGCAGCGGACTCATAAGCCGACCAGACACTCAATACCCCTTGTGATCTTCAATGGTTATAAGGGGTTTTCTTTTGCCTCGTTGGTCGTGAACTCGTTCGGAAATCTCGCTCAGCCTTCTCCAGCTTGGAACTATTGACGCGTGAAGAACACCTGAACCATGGTGCACAATTTATGGAGAGGCAACGGCCGAAGTAGAAACTACTTTCGCGAGGCAGGTGAGGACTGATCGGATGCCCCATGGAGCCGAAAGACGTCAGGGGTTTTTATTGTCTGGTTGGTTGCTGAGTGGTGATGGGCAGTGATATAGAGTCATTCGCGGGCTCAATTACGGGCACATTGAGGATAAGAGGGAGAATGGTAGCGGTCCTCGCCATCTGTGTGCTTGTGCTTGGCCTGCTGCACACCTCTTGCGATAGGGAATCGTATGAAGAGAAGGACGCCCGACAACAGCACGCCGTCGAGGCAAGCGCCGCACAAAAACAAGCGCACTTGAATATGCTCATTGACTCATTTTCAACTAAGTATCATGCCGACTACGAATGGATGTATGGCCTCAGAGATACAACTATCTCCACCTTGAAGCTACAGCAGTCCTTAATCCGGGCCAATCATCGGCCAATCTTGGCGATGGCAAATATTCTAGACATTGAAAACCGTAATGGGGCAATGCGTGTCTTATTCTACGTGCCGCATGTTGGGGACAATGTTCTTCAAAGACAGCATCTCGTTCTCGATCTTCAGTGTTCAGTTTCAGGGGTGGAGACTCACAGGCGAACCGTAGGGCGCCACCCCTTTATGGACCCTAAATACCTAGTAGCGGCGCGGATTGATACTGTACGACAAGCCCATCAGTTCGGAACGACTGGAAGTGACTCAACCCTTTCGCCACTCACGATGGAATTTATTGGGGAAGGGCAGTGTGTAGGTTTAGAGGCGATTGAACCGATCACGAAGGATGACAAGGCTATAGAAGGTCGGCATCCACGATCGACTGAACGTAAGCCTAATGGGCCTAGCAAAGAATATTAGATACGGGATTGGTAGGATGTTACGCCATGACTTTCGGCGTACGGCCGTCCGTAACATGGTGAATGTTGGTGTCCCTGGACGCGTTGCCATGAAGATCACCGGACACCAAACGCGAGCGGTGTTTGACCACTATCATATTGTCAGTCCAACGGATCTGCAGGATGCGGCGCGAGCGCTGACGGGCACAAACACGGGCACAGTGCGCGAATCCTCCTTGACTCCAGCACCGTAACTCGTTAATTTCTTTGGCGTGGCGGTGTAGCTCAGTTGGCAGAGCAGCGGACTCATAAGCCGCGGGTCGGCCGTTCGATCCGGCCCACCGCCACCAACTTTATTTTTCCCTGAAAAACCAATGGGATCAGTCCAGCATAGTCGCCCGCTAGCTCTGCGATGAAGTAGCCTCCCCGCTGGTCTTCGGTTGGATGTAGCACAATCTTTTTTTCTCCTACCAGCCCATAGATAATGCTCCTTGCCTTGTCGATTTCGTGGCAAGTCACCCTCGCCAGGTCATCCAGCATCCGCCGGAATCGATTAACCAGATCCGGCAATGCTGTCATCAGTTGGTTAAGCTTGTGCGTAGGAACGCGTAGGACTTGGCGTAGTTCTTCCCGCTCCGCCTCAGCTTGTGTCAGCATATCTTTCGTCGTGGGTGTGATAATTCCCGCCTTAATCGCGGCCATGATGTTGCTGATCTCCCGCTCGACATCCCCCAGCCTCGCCTGAATGTGATCCTTGTCCGTTGCCTTGGCCTTACGTTGTTCGATCAGATACCGCTCGAACTCCTGCTTAAAGATCTCGAACCCTTCCTCCGTGAACAAGTCCTCCTGAATGGCTTTGAGCAAGAGCGATTCCACCAGAGTACGCTTGACGGTAAGGCTGCTGGTGCAGGTCCGCTTCGTCGCGCCGCCGCTACGCCACAAGGAACAAGCATAGTCCGTAGTGCTGTGAATGACCATATTGCTTCCGCACCGGCCACACGCCAATAAGCCCGACAATAGGTATTTCGGACGGCGACCGGTTCCCGCACCTCGGCATCCTTTCACCGTGTTAAGAGCCTGAGCCTGCTGGCTCACCGCGATTCGTTTGGTGTGAGCGCGCTCCCACAGATCTTCGTCGATGATCCGCAGTTCCTGTATCTCTTTGTTGACCCACTCGCTCTGGTCACGCCAGCGGTTAGTTTCAGAACCGTCATCTGGGTCTGTTACGCGATAGGAGCGGTTCCACCGATACAGGCCACGATAGAGCTGGTTGTTCAAAAGCCCCGTGCCACGTTGCAGCTCACCATGTAGTGCGGCGGCGCTCCAAGTTGGAGGACGGCTGCGGTGTCGCTTGTACGCGGCGCCCGGCGGTAGAACCCCACGTTCATTCAGTTCGGTCACGATGTTCCACGGCGATCGACCATTGGCATACTGTTCAAAGATCCACTTGACCCACCTCGCCTGTTCCGAATCGATCTCTAAGCGTGTCCCAATCTTCGCCGGATTGCCATAAGGGTCCTTTTTGGTTTGGTCAAGGACGGGGACGAGTTTATAGCCATACACCCGCCCACCGTTCCAAAAGCAGCGTTCCGCTTGGTCGATCATGCCGCGCTTGATCTGGTTTTTGAGCTGATCGAGAAAGATCTCGTTGGTCAATTCCTTCGCCTTGGCCTGGAGCTTGTGGGCCTTCTGATCGGTGTCTATGCCATCGCTCACCGCGATCAGCCGCGCGCCGTGGAACAAGAAGCGTTTACGAGTCTTGTTGGCTTCATCGGAGTCCCGCGACAGGCGGCTCATGTCGTCAATCAACAGCACGTCGAAAACCTTGGCCTTCAGGTCTGCGAGCATCTGCTTGTACCCAGGTCGCCCCTCTTCCCCCTTGCTGCCGGAAATCGCGCGATCCTCATACCGTTGTGCGATGGTCCAGCCTTCGCAGTCGGCGAACCGCTCGCAGTTGCGATATTGCTGGTCGATGCTGGAGTCCTTCTGCTTGTCGCTGCTAAAGCGTCCGTAGAATGCGACTCTCATGGTTGCCCCCTCCCGTGATCCTTACTGCCTTAGCGTCTTTTTTTCGTGCGCTACTCCAGTTCTCTTTAGACCTCATCGGTCATTCAACCAGCTCCGCAACAGTGACTCGTAACGCCTTCGCGATCCTCAAAAGCGTGCTAAGTGGTGGATCATGGCGACCCTGTTCAAGCCGAGCTACATAACCAAGACTAAGCTTGGTCTTATGTGCGAGTCGGGCTTGAGTTAAACCTTCCTTCTGTCGTAAACGCTTCAGTTGTACTGAAAATGTTTTCACAACATTCATTATATACCTATTGAGTATATATCGTAAAGGTATGCTCTACTTAGTTTATAGGCCGGGATGCCTGGCCTCGTTCATGAATCGAAACGCCGCGTCTTCGGCGAGTAGCTCGATCAGCGCGATGCGCCGAAGCATTAGTAGCGGCTGGTCCCTCGGTTCGCATGGCGAAGTCAGCAAGGGGCGAAGAACGAAGGGATCATCATCTTTTCTCCCGTCACAGAGGGGAAGTCAAACAAGGAAGAGGCCGTGGCGGTGCCGACAGGACGGAGGGTGGACTCTTTGTCGGCTGCCGGTGATTCCCTATGCCTCGCTCTCGAATCGGCCAAGCAGTGGAGGTAGTCTTCAGTTGAAGCTCTGGCTTGGTATAGCAATGGCAACTCCCGTGTTCTGGACTCTCCTGGTCGCAAGCCATCAACCCACCAAAGCCCTCTGGCCTGTGAATCTCGAACGGAATAGATAAAACTAGAGCTTTCCCGTATTGCCGTAATGGGAACACAGGGGCATGAATGGCAATCATGAAAGACGAATCCAGCGGGACTCAGTCGGTCTGGACCGCAGCCAGGCCAAAGCCCTCCTCGCGTCGCTTGAGTCAATCCTTAGAAACAGAGGTCTGTATTGTGGGAGCCGGCATCGCCGGACTGTCCACCGCCTATTGTCTGGTTTGCGAGGGTAAATCGGTCGTGGTGGTTGACGACGGACCGATCGGTGGCGGGATGACGGAACGGACGACGGCACATCTCTCGAATGTCATTGACGAGGGCTATGTTGAGATCGAACGCCTGCATGGCGAGGAAGGCGCTCGCCTGGCGGCCGACAGCCATACGGCCGCGATCGATCGCATCGAAACGGTCGTGACCACCGAACGTATTGATTGCGATTTCGAGCGAGTCGACGGCTACCTTTTTCAAGCCCCTGAACAATCAGAAGAACTACTAGAGCAAGAACAATTGGCGGCACTTCGTGCAGGCGTCGATGTCATACGAATTGACAATAATCCGTCGGTTCCTGTTCTGGAACCTGGCGTATGCCTTCGCTTTCCACGGCAGGCCCAATTCCATCCCTTAAAGTACCTGACTGGTCTGGCGCAGGCCATTGAACGGCGGGGTGGGCAGATCTTCACAGACTGCCACGTCGAGGACGTAAAGAGCGGGACCCCATCGCACATTGAAACCCGACCCGGGCACGCCATCACGGCTCATTCGGTTCTCGTGGCCACGAACATCCCCATCAACGACATGTTCGTGG